>NZ_BAAAQB010000041.1:11423-68402 GCF_039531445.1 Arthrobacter humicola
CTTCACGGTTACCGCCACGAACGGGGTCAGCCCCGACGCGGTCACCCCGTCCATCACGATTACCGTGAACACCGCCCAGACGGCCCCGGTGTTTACCGCGTCCACGCCTCCGACTACTGCCACGGTCGGCACTGCCTACACATATGCCTTTGCCGCTTCGGGTAATCCGGCGCCGACGTTCCGGGTGTCTTCCGGTGCCCTGCCGGCCGGGTTGAGCCTGAACGCCACGACCGGGGTCCTTTCCGGCACCCCGACGGCGGCGGGTCCGACAACGTTCACGGTTACCGCGACGAACGGGGTCAGCCCCGACGCGGTCACCCCGTCCATCACGATCACCGTGAACCCGGATACGACAGCCCCCACGGCCCCCACGAATCTCTCCGCCGTGGCCGGTAGCGGCCAGATCTCTTTGGCCTGGAATGCCAGCACCGACAACGTCGGCGTCACCCGCTACAACATCTCCCGCAACGGGGCAGCGATCGGCACCGCCGCCGGCACGTCCTTCGTCGACGGATCGGTCGTCGCCGGCACGACCTACAGCTACACCGTGACGGCACAGGACGCGGCCGGCAATGTCAGTGCTCCCTCGAACACCGCCGCGGCCACGGCCACCGGCGCCCGGACCATCACCGTCGACAAGCTCGTGACCGCCCATCAGGGCACCAGCGCCGCTACCGTCAGCGCCGCCGGCCTCACCACCACCGGAAGCAACCAGCTCATCCTTGCGTTCATCAGCTCCGACGGGCCCAGCGGCGGCGGCACCGAATCCATCAGATCGGTCAGCGGGGGCGGCCTGAGCTGGACGCTGCGCCGGCGCGCCAACGCCCAGGCCGGCACGGCCGAGATATGGCAGGCCGTCTCGCCCGCCCCGCTGACCAATGTCACCATTACCGCCACCCAGAACTCGGGCTCGTGGCAGTCAGCCATGACCGTCGTGGCGTTCAACAATGCCGACACCACCAACGGCGCCACGGCCGGGGCCGGCGCCGCCTCCGGAGCACCGAGCGCCAGCCTGACCACCACCGGCGCCGGATCATGGGTCTGGGGCGTCGGAACCGACTGGGACGCAGCGCGGGCCCGGACCGTCGGGCCGGCCCAGACCCTGGTCGATCAGTACTTCCCCCCGGCCGGCGACACCTACTGGGTGCAGCGCCAAACCGGACTGACAGCCACCAGCGGCACCGTCGTCGCCATCAACGACACCGCCCCCACCACCGATCGCTGGAACCTCGCGGTCATCGAAATCCGCGCCGCCCCCTAAGCAGCATCCGGCTCTACAAGTTGGGACGCGCGCCCGAACAGGTAGTCAGCACTCATGGGATAGGTAGTCACCACTCTTGGGCTGGCACCTTCGGCTCGGTTAGGCTCGGACCGCTGTGCCGGTAGACCCGGCCGATTGGCGGCATGTCGCCACGCCGCAGTCAGGGCGTTGTCCCGAAATTTAACGGCAGCCGTTCGTATTCGACAGTTCCGGTCGGTATGCCACCGATGAAATTCACGTTCCACCATCGCGGAGCCTGACCCTGATGCTGCCGCAGCCCCGGGACTGCCTTCCGGGGAGAAGAATGTGGGCGCCGGGAGCGCACCCTGAGGCGGCTTCGTTGTCTTCCGCTTGAACAAAGGATCAAAGATGAAAAGGGCAATCATCGCATTCATTAGCGCCTCCATATTGTTGATGGCAGCTCCGCTGGCAGCGTCAGCCTCGTCCGTGGCCACGCCGGCGGGAGCCGCTGCGCCGTCGGTGGCCAACGCTTACAGTCCTCTTGCGGCGAAGTGGTGGACCTGGGCACTGAGCCAGCCGGCGGCCTCGAATCCGCTGCTCGACACCACCGGCTCGCAGTGCTCCAACCAGCAGTCCGGCCCCACGTGGTTCCTCGCCGGACTCTTTAGCACCGGTGGAAGCGTCACCCGCAGCTGCACCATTCCGGCCCACAAGGACCTGTTCTTTCCGCTCGCGAACGCCTTCGATATAGAGCCTCAGTCTGCCCATAAGACCCCCGCCTACGTCCGGGCGCAGGTCGCGCTGGCCGGCGTCCAGGCCGGGGCAAGCAATCTGACGGCAACCTACGACGGAACAGCCGTGGGCCCGGGCATCGTGAAGTACGAAGAATCGCCCATCTTTAACGTCACCCTGCCCGCTGACAACGTCTTCGGCAACCCGATCTATGCTGGCTTCTACAACATGGGGGCTGATGCCGGCTACTACGCGCTGATCAAGAATGTGCTTCCGGGCACTCATACGCTGAATTTCACGGGGACGCTCAATGGCCAAACCATTAACTCGACGTACACCCTGACAGTCACGCCATAAGAGGGCACCGACACTTCCAGGCAAGCCGGGGGAGTGGAACTGTGGCAGGTGCACTTCCGAAAGTCCGAGTCCTCATGACAGTGTGTGTTCTGATGAAACGGATCGGTTTTCTCTCCTTCGGGCACTGGGGCGACGTCCCCGGTTCGCGCGTGCGTTCGGCCCGGGACGCCCTCCTGCAGGCGATTGATTTGGCCGTGGCCGCGGAGGAAGCCGGCGTCGACGGAGCGTTCTTCCGTGTCCATCACTTTGCCGAGCAGCAGGCCTCGCCGTTCCCGCTGCTCTCAGCTATTGCAGCCCGCACCTCCAGCATCGAGATCGGCACGGGCGTCATTGACATGCGGTACGAGAACCCGCTCTACATGGCTGAGGAGGCTGCCGCCGTCGACCTCATCAGCGGCGGCCGCCTGCAGCTGGGGGTCAGCCGTGGTTCGCCCGAGACTGTGTTAGCCGGCTACGAGGACTTCGGGCACCTCCCGGACGAGGGCGAGTCCGACGCCGACATGGCCCGCCGGCACACCGAGCGGTTCCGTGCCGCCATTGCCGGCTTAGGCGTGGCCCGGGCCAATCCGCAGCTCAGCGGGCACAGCGGGCTGGTCCCGGTTCAGCCGTTGTCACCAACACCGCCCGAGCGGATCTGGTGGGGTGCCGGAAATCGGGCCAGCGCCCGGTGGGCGGGGCAGCAGGGAATGAACCTCATGTCCTCAACCCTGCTGACCGAGGACACCGGGGTTCCTTTCGACCAGTTGCAGGCCGAGCAGATCGCCGGATTCCGGGAGGCCTGGGCTACGGCCGGCCATGCGCACACGCCCCGGGTGTCCGTCTCGCGCAGCATCATTCCGCTGATCGATGACGAATCGCAGCGGTACTTCGGGCTGCGCGCCCAGGCCGATGCCCGGGACCAGGTGGGCTACCTCGACGGCGGCCTGGCCCGCTTCGGGCGAAGCTACATCGGCGAACCCGACCGCCTCATTGACCAGCTGGCCCGGGACGCGGCCGTGGCCGCGGCAGACACCGTGCTCGTCACCGTCCCCAACCAGCTTGGCGTGGACTTCAACGTCCGGCTGCTCGAGTCGATTTCCCGCCATCTCCGCCCGTCCCTGGGATGGGATTGACGCCGTCCCCGACTCAGTCCGAGCCGCCGATCACGTTCTGGTCCCAGTCGATCACGGATCCGGTGACCACCCCGCTCCGTGAGGAGAGCAGGAAGACCACGAACTCGGCGATTTCGTCGATCTGACCGAGCTTTCCCATGGGGACAGACGTGTTGGCCTTGTCGAGCCAGTCATCGCCGGCTCCGTGGAACCGGCGTTGGATCGCGTCTTCCCCTTCGGTC
Source organism: Arthrobacter humicola (assembly GCF_039531445.1). NCBI lineage: Bacteria > Bacillati > Actinomycetota > Actinomycetes > Micrococcales > Micrococcaceae > Arthrobacter > Arthrobacter humicola. Next base: position 15,068 of record NZ_BAAAQB010000041.1, read on the forward strand.
GCGGTCCAGCCGATGTTGACGCCGTTGATCCTGATTTTGTCCCAGCGGTGGGCATGCGCGGCGTTGCGGGTCAGCCCGGCCAGGCCGGCCTTCGATGCGACATAGGGTGCCAGGTACGGCTGGCCGGCGTGCTCGGACATCGTGATGATGTTGACGATGTTGCCGCCCGCGCCGCGATCCTTCAGGTGCTTGATGGCCCCGGACATGATGAAGAAGGGCGCCTTCAGGTTCACCGCGATGTGCTGGTCGAACAACTCCGGCGTGGTGTCGGTCATGCTGCCGCGGGTGGTCAGACCGGCGGCGTTGACGACAGCGTCGAGCCGGCCGAAGCGCTCGATCGTCCTGGTCACGGTGCTGGTGGCCTGCCCGGTGTTGGCGAGATCCGCCGGCAGGAAGACGGCGGGCACGCCGAGCTCGGTTAGCTCTGCGGCGACCTTCTCGCCGGCGTCGACGGAACGTCCCGTGACGGCGATGCCGGCGGCGCCCTCCGCGGCGGCCTGCCGCGCGATGCCGGCGCCGAGGCCGTGAGTGCCCCCGCTGACCAGAACGATGGTGTCCTTGAGTAGTCCTGTCACTTTCGTAGGGCTCCTTCGTGAGTAATGACCTCTTCGATAGCGATGGTTTTGCCCGTTGAGGCCGACTCGGCTGCGGCGTCGGCAAGGATGAGGGCGGCCATGCCATCCTCAAACCCCGGCGAACAGGGGATTCCGGTGTGGATGGCGTCGACAAAGGCGTCCAGCTCACGGCGGTAGGCCGCGGCGTAGCGCTCGAGGAAGAACGGCTCATACGGGTCGGCCCCTTCCACGGCCAGTGTGCCGAAGCTGCGGACCGTGGTGGGTGAAATGTTGTCCGCGCGCAGCATGCCCTGGCTGCCGAAGGCTTCCAGCCGCTGATCGTAGCCGTAGGCGCTGTGCCGGGAGTTCGTGATGCTGACTAGTTCCCCGTTCCGGCCGCGCAGGGTGATGGCGGCGGAGTCGAAGTCTCCTGCCTCGGCGATGTAGTCGGAGGAGACGTTCGCGCCGTGCGCGGTGACCTCGACGACGTCAGGGATGAAGAACCGGGCCATGTCCAGGTCATGGATGCTCATGTCCCGGAAGATCCCGCCGGACGCGGCGATATAAGAGGCGGGCGGGGGGGCGGGGTCCCGGCTCGTGATGGTCAGCTGCTCGAGCCGCCCGATTTCCCCCGCCTGGACCCGTTGGCGGATAGCTGCGAAGGCCGGATCGAAGCGCCGGTTGAACCCCATCATCACCGCGGCGGTGCTGCCGGCCAGGTCCGCCAGGCAGCTCCGCACCCGGCCAATGTCCAGATCGATCGGCTTTTCACACAGCACCGCAACACCCCGCCCGACGGCAGCCCGGATGAGGTCGATGTGCGTCGGCGTAGGCGAACAGACGACGACGGCATCCAGGGACGTATCGGCGAAGACGTCGTCGGTGGAGCCGGTAGCCCGGGCGCCATACAGGGCGGCGACCTCGCTGGCGCTGCTGATCACGGGATCGGCCACCCACGCCAGGTTCACGCCGGGGTGGGCGGCGATGTTCGCGGCGTGGACCCGGCCGATCCGGCCGGATCCACACAACGCGATGTTCAATGTGTTCCGTGAGGTCACGATCGCCTACTGACCGTCGGTGAGGCGGCGACGGCTGGCCGCTTCGAGATCGCGGGCGACGTCTTCCTCGGTGGCGTCTTCCTGCAGGCTGCGCCAGATCAGCTCGGCCTGCGATTCGGGCGCGATTCCGCCGACAGGCTGGTCCCGGTCCAGGTTGGTGGGGAAGCCGTAGCCCTCGGCGGACGCGGCGATGACATTGCGCAGGAACCTCTCGCTAGCGCCGTCGGCCTTTAGCTGCCGCAGCGTCGGGTACAGGGCCTTTGACATAACGGCGCGGTCCACCGACTCCATGGCACGGCCGAACGCGGACGAGACCTGCAGCAGGTTGGCCATGCGCCGAATGTCCGAGGACGTGTTGTGACCCGCGCCGTGGAACAGAGCCGGATTAAAGAAGACCGCGTCCCCCTTTTCCAACGGCAGCTGGACGTAATTGTCCTCGAAGTAGCGGGTGAACTCCGGCTTGTGGAAGGCGAGGTAGCCGGCGTCGTACTTATGGGAGTGCGGAAGGTAAAGAGTAGGCCCTGATTCCATGGGCATGTCGCAGTGTGCCACCGCTCCCTGCAGGGTCAGTGCGGGGGAGAGCAGGTGGACGTGGGCGGGGTAGCGCTCGGCCTGCGTCGCGGACATGAAGCCGAGATGGTAGTCGCGGTGGGCGGTCTGGGCGGCCCCGCCGGGGTTGACAACGTTGACCTGCGAGGTGACTTGATAGTTGGGGCCCAGCCAGGCCTCGGAAATGAGGGCCAGGATGTCGTTGGAGTAGTAGTCGGCGAACACTTCGGGTTCCCGGACGGCGAACTTGTCCAGTGCCCCCCAGATGCGGTCGTTGGCGCCGGGCTTGGCGAAGTGGTCTCCGGCCGCGGCGCCCGAGGCCTTCTGTTCGGCGATGATCGTATTGAAGGATGCGGTGGCGCTGTCGACGATGGCGGTGTCGCCGAAGGCGCCCTTGAAGACCACAATGCCGGGGCCGGTGCTTAGGGCGCGGATGAGTTCGGCCTGGACATCGGCCCGTTCTTCCGGAGTGCCCACGTAGTTGCGGAGGCGGTTTCCGTAGATCAGGACGTTGCGTTCGACGGCGTCAGCATACGCGTAGTCCTCGAGCCGGGTTTCCTGGCTGACGAGGGCGATGAAGTCGTCGAGTTTGCAGATGCCCTCGTCGAACCACTGCGGGCCGTTAGCGCCCAGGGTGTGTGTCTTAGCGGCGGTGGTCATGGTGTTTCCTCCTTGAAACGTCGATCTTGATGTTGGTTCTTGTGGTTCCCAGCTTCGTTCATCCGGCCGGAGCGTCACAAGGCCAAAATCCATCAAAAAACCATCATTCGGCGCCCCCGCATTGCCCGGATGTGTCCTCGGCTACGGCCGGCTGCGGCTGCCTGCTGATGGTCACAAAAGACACGGCACTTGTTCGCTCGCACACACCGCATGCTGAACAGGCGTGACGGCCCTCTCTGGGCTCGGTCTCGCTCATGGGAGGCTCCTTTCATTGGTGGTCTCTTGCCCTCCAGCATGAGCTCATGGCAGAGTCGTTTCCACACCCAAATACATCAAAAAGACATCAGGGCGTGTTGTGGAAGGACTCTCATGACCCATCCGTTTTCGGTCAGGGAAATCGCACGCCAGGCAGGGGTAAGTGACGCGACGGTGGACCGTGTCCTCCATGACCGCCCGGGCGTACGGCAGAGCACCGTGGGGCAGGTGCGCCAGGCGATCAAGGACCTGGAGGCCCAGCGAATCCAGCTGGAGCTCACCGGACGCAGATTCATGGTGGACGTCGTCGCCGACGCTCCCGCACGGTTCACGTCGTCGGTGAAACACGCGCTGGAATCTGTCCTGCCGCTCATGCGGCCGGCAGTGTTCCGGGCCCGTTTCCATCTGCACGAGCAGTGGAGCGCCGATGAATGTGTGGCGGAATTGGACACGATCGCCAAACGGGGAAGCCACGGTGTCATCCTCAAAGCCCCGGACGTGGCCTCAATCACGGCCGCCGTGGACCGGCTGGCCCAGGTGGGGATCCCGGTTGTTACCCTGGTCACCGACCTGCCGGCCAGTCACCGTGCCGCCTACGTCGGCATGGACAACAGATCGGCGGGGGCTACGGCCGCCTACCTGATCCACCAGTGGATGGGAACCGCACCCGGAACAGTTGCCGCGACGGTCAGCAACGATTTCTTTCGCGGCGAGGAGGAACGGGAAATGGGTTTCCGGGCGGCCATGCGGGCCATGGACCCCGGACGGGACGTCCTGTATCTGCCCGGCAGCGACGGGCTGGACCGGACCACCCGGCTCCTGATGGGCGATGCCCTGGCGGCACACCGCGACCTTCGCGCCGTCTACTCGATCGGCGGCGGCAACGCCGGCATCAGCGAAGCCTTCGATGCCGCCGGCCGCCGCCCTGACGTGTTCATCGGCCACGACCTGGTCCCGGACAATATGGCTTTGCTCCGCGAGGGGAAAATGAGTGCCGTGCTGCACCATGATCTCAAGCAGGACATCCAGAGATGCTGCCGCATCATCATGCAGGCCCACGGGGCCCTGGCCGACAGTGATGCCGGCGGCGAACCCTCCAAGATTGACATCATCACTCCCTTCAACATTCCATCGGGATTCTGAGGCAACCGGCTCGCATTAGCTCGCACAAATTGGCATGCTGCGCTAAGGGTTAGTACCGTCGTCGTAACGGCACGTTCGCCATCAGGCAGGGGCACCATGAGCAAGAGCGGCAGGAATCGGCACAAGGGCAACGGCTCCGGGGGGAAGAACGGCGCAGGCTCCCAGGTGCCTGGATCCGTTTCCCTGAGCACGTTCCGCGTTGGCCGTGCACTGGACGCGCTTACGCCGGCGTTCGTGCAGTGGTTCGACGACGGCTCGCCGGGTGCCGCCGCTCTGGCGTTGGGGTGCTTGAAGCAGGTCGAGAACGTCCTCGGCCGCTATATGGACAGCACGGCCGCGGCAGAGGTGACCGGATTCGAGCCGGTTCCCCTTGCGGCCGCGATCTCCGACGAAGTCGTTGCCCTGAGCGACGCTCCTGCCGACGGGATGACGGACCTTGAGAACGCCGGTTTCATCGTTGGCGCGTTCCACGTCTATGTTGATTTCCTTGCCGAAACGGGCCAGTGGAGCGGCTCAGCAGAGCAGCTGGCAGGCGTCGTGGATTTCCTGGACCTCATCGCGGATGACGACGACGAACCCGGTGTCATCGATGTGCCGTACATCCCCGAAGAAGAGGCCCTGAAGGCTTTGTCTGAGCTCCCGCTGATCCGACGGGCGACGGCACTGCTGCGGTGGATCGGCGACGGGCGGCCCGTCACGGCCACCGGAGCGCTCCGTCTGCGCGATATCGAAGCGGCGGCTGCCTGCGTCGGCGTCGCCGTCAAGGGCGGGGCCAAGCAGACGAGTGCACCGCTGCCGGGCACTGCCGTATCCTCGGAGCCCGTGCCCACGGTCCGGAGCATGTACGAGGTGCCGCTTCTAGCACAGATGTGGAACGCCCTCGAAGCCGCCGAACTGATTCAGATCAAGTCGACAAAGGCTGTGCCGTTTCCGGACTCGGCCGCTTTCCTGACGGGCAGCGACTCGGAACGGCTGGACGAGTTCTCCCTTTTCGCGCTGTGTTTCCTGCGCGAGGCTGTGCTCGGGTTCGACCCCGAACAGCCTTGGGAAAGGATCCTCGCCGGAATCCAGACGTCGATTCTGATCGCGGCCACGACGGCGGATCCGCCGTCGATGGAGCGCGTGCTCGCCGCCCCGCACCACGCGCCAGCGGCGGAAAAGTCAATGACCGAGCTTTTGACCAGCATGGCCGTGGGGCGCCTGGAAGGGCTCTCCGAGCTGGGGCTGCTCACTATCGACACCCATTTCCGGGTGCCGGCGGCGCTCATTGGCTGCGTGGCGGACGTTTTCGACGACGACCGGCTGCTGGCAGAACTGGGCCTCGAGGAAGACCCGGACGATTCGGATGATGACAAGTTCTTGCGCTGGGGAGGTCCGGAGACGGCAGTTCCGGAGACTGCGGTGCCTCTGACAGCAGTGACGGCGGCACCGCAGGTCGGCGCCCCGGTTTTGCAGCTGAAAATCACGCTCAATGATTCGAGGCCGCCCATTTGGCGGCGGGTTCTGGTTCCAGCGGGCATGCCGCTCCCGCAGCTGCACCAGGTGATCCAATCCCTATTCGGCTGGTTCGACTACCATCTGCATGAGTTCCGGACCGGGGGCTTCCGTGGCCCCGCCTACGCGCCGTTGAACGACGAGGGTGAATTCTACGGTGACGCTTCCCTCGACGAATCGTCGGTCACGGTCGGCGACCTGCTCCCGGCCGTGGGCAGCACCCTGACCTACACGTATGACTTCGGCGATAACTGGGTGCACAGCATCAAGCTGGAGAAAGTTCTGACGTCCGACGACGACGGCGGGCAGCTCCCGCGGTGCACCGCGGGGCGCGGTGCCGCGCCGGCGGAGGACAGCGGCGGCACGCGGGGATGGGCGAACATTGTCCAGGCCGTCAACGATCCAGGCCACGAAGATAATAGGGAGTACCGGGAGTGGCTGGGAATGGTGCCGGGCGAGATCCTGGATCCCAGAGCCTTCGATATCGACGAGCTCAACGAGAACCTGGCAGACCTCTTCTGACAACTGGCTCCGGTGCCGCGGAGCTGTCCAGCGCCTCCGCGATGATCTGGACGATGTGCCGGGAGCCGCGGCCGGCGAGATCGGCCACTTGGGTCCGGCAGGAGAACCCGTCGGCCAGGACGTCCCGGTCCGGGGTAGCCGCGATCTTGCCCAGAATTCCCTGTTCGGCAATGGCCACTGAGATTTCATAGTGGCCTTTTTCCATGCCGAAATTGCCGGCGAGGCCGCAACATCCGTTGGAGACGTCCACGTCGCAGCCCATGGACGTCAGCAGCTCCAGATCCTTCCCGTACCCCATGACGGCGTTGTGATGGCAGTGGGGTTGGGCAAGTATCCGTTCACCGCTCGCAGGTGGTTCCCAATTGATGGATGTGAGGAATTCCGCGACGGTCCGGGTCCGGCCGGAGACCTGCCGGGCGCGGTCGTCGTCGGGCAGCAGTTCGAGCAGGTCCGAGCGGAGGACTGCCGTGCAGGACGGTTCGAGTCCGATCACGGTCCGGCCGTCGGCTACATGCGGGTGCAGGACGTCCAGGGTCTTCCTGAGGGCTGCCTTGGCCGCGGTCAGCTGTCCTGTTGAGATCAGCGTTAATCCGCAGCACGCGCCGGGGCCGGCAATCTCGATGTCACAGCCCGCGGCCTGCAGAACCTTGATCGCGGCGAGGGGGACCTCGGGGCTCAGCGCGTCCGAGAACGAATCAACCCAGAGTAGGACCTTGTGGGCGGAGGACGCCGCGTGCCCTGTCGGGCTGCCCGCCCCCGCCAGGGCACGGAACGGCGCCCTGGGGAACGTCGGCAGGGACCGGCGGGGATCCGCCCCGGCGAGCCGCAGCATGGTCCGGCGGAGGATCCCGACGGAGGCAACTTTGTTGACCAGGGGGCCGAGCGGTCCGATCAGTCCCAGCCAGGCGGGCAACCGGCCGAGCGTGTAATGGCTGAGCGGACGCAGCCGGCCCTTGTAGCTCTGGTGCAGTGCCTCCGACTTGTACATGGCCATGTCGATGCCGGTGGGGCAGTCGCTGGCGCACGCCTTGCAGCTCAGGCACAGATCGAGGGCCTCATGGACTTCCGGGGACTTCCAGGACATATCCACTACGCCGCCGTTTAGCATTTCCTGCAGGACGCGGGCCCGGCCCCTGGTGGTGTCCTTTTCATCCTTGGTGGCGAGGTAGGACGGACACATGAACCCGCCCTCCTCGCGGAGATCGGCCCGGCACTTGCCGACGCCAACGCAGCGGTGCACGGCGTTGGTGATGTTGCCGCCGTCGTGCGCAAACGCAAAACCGTCCGATGCCAGCAGGTTGCCGGCGTGCGGGCGGCGCAGGTGCGCGTCGAACGGGTCCGGATTGATGATGACGCCGGGGTTGAAGATGTCCTGGAGATCGAAGAGTGCTTTGAACCCGGCCATCGCGGCCAGGGCCCGGGGCGAATACATGGTTTTCAGCAGTTCGCCGCGTGCCCGGCCGTCGCCGTGTTCGCCCGAGAGCGAGCCGCCGTACTTGGCGACGAGCTCCGCCGCCGCCGTCAGGAAGCGGCGCATCACACCGGCATCGTCGTCCAGCGGGAAGTCGATCCTGACGTGGACGCAGCCGTCGCCAAAGTGGCCGTACGCCAGCCCTGACACGTTTTCGCGGGCCATGAGCAGTTCAAGATCGCGAAGGTAGTCGCCCAGATGTTCCGGCGGGACGGCCGAATCTTCCCAGCCCGGCCAGGCCTGGGTCCCGGCGGCGGTCCTGCCGGCCAGCCCGGCGCCGTCGGCCCGAATCTGCCACAACCGCGTGGCCTCCGGGCCGGCCGGAAGGATCAGCGAGTCGATGGCCCCGGCATCCAGGACCATCCGCTCGGCAGCCGCCACCGCCTCCTCCGACGTCGCTCCGCCCACTTCCACCATGAGCCAGCCGTTGCCGGCTGGCATCGTGGGGACGGCGTGCTCGCCTTTGGCGTTGCGGACCACGTCGACCAGCTGCGCGTCCAGGCCCTCCAGGGCCAGCGGACGGTGTGGAAGCAGGCCGGGAACCGCGTCGGCCGCGGCCGGCATGTCCGGATAGCCCAGGACGGCCAAGGCCGAGGCCGCCGCCAGCGGGACCAGCCGGACCTCGGCCTCCAGGATGATGCCGCAGGTACCTTCCGTCCCCGTCAGGGCGGCGGCCAGGTTGGCGCCGTTCTCCGGCAGGAGGTGCTCCAGGCTGTAGCCCGAGATTTGGCGGCCGAACCGGCCGAATTCCAGCCGGAGGACCTCCAGATTGGCCGTGATGAACTCATCGAGTCCGGGGATCCGGGCCGTGGCATCCTTGCCCGCGCCCAGCTCCACCACGTGTCCCGAGCCGGTGAGCCAGCGCAGCCGGTGCACGTTGTCCGCCGTCCGCCCGTACGAGAGCCCGTGCGGGCCGCACGCGTTGTTGCCGATCATGCCGCCGATCGTGCACCGCGTGGCCGTGGACGGATCAGGCCCGAACCGCAGCCCGTGGACGGCGGCAGCCCGCTGCAGGTCGCTGAGGACAACGCCGGGCTGGACCACCGCCGTCCGGTTTTCCGGATCGATGCTGATGATCCGGTTCATGAACCGGCTGAAGTCCAGCACCAGTCCTGGCCCCACCGCGTTGCCGGCGCACGACGTCCCGGCACCGCGGCCGGTGACGGCGAGTCCGTGCCGGCGGGCAATCCTGACCGCCTCGACGACGTCGTCGGCAGTCTTGGGCATGACCACCACCTGAGGCACCACGCGGTAGTTCGAGGCGTCGGTCGAATATTCCGCACGCCGACGGGTGCTGCTGTCGACGACGCCCGCAATTGCTGCGGTGAGTTCTTCGACAATCTGGTCAATGTTCATGCGTGGTGCTCTTCCTTGTCCCTGCGGCGTTGCGTGGTGGGAGGTTAGTACTGCAGGGGCTTGCCGCGCAGCTCCATGGCCCGGCGGACACGGTTCTGGGCCAGTGAGCGGGCGGCATGGTGGGTGGTGGAATCCAGCTTTTCCGCCTCTGCCAGGACGATGGCCGTGTTCTCGCGGAGCTTGTGGGAGACCGTGGTGAAGATCTGGTCCGTCTCGGGACGGAACGGCGAATACCGGGACTCCATGGCGAAGGCTGCACTGACCACGCCGCCTGCGTTGGCGACGAAGTCGGGCACGACCGTCACGGACGCCGCGCGCAGCGCCTGCTGTGCCGCGGCGTTAGTGGGAAGGTTGGCGCCCTCCACCACGAGCTTGGCCGAGATGCCGGCGACGTTTCCCTCATGGAGGACATCCTGCAGGGCAGCAGGGATGGCGATTTCGGCGTCGACGAATAACTCGGTGCCTGCCGGGATAGCCAGCTCCGGGAACTCTCTGACCAGTCCGTCGCCGAGCCGCGGCCGCATGGCCAGCAGCGTGGGAATGTCCAGCCCGGCGGGATCGTGAAGCGCGCCCTCAGCGGTGGAAATCGACACAACGCTGTAGCCGAGTTCATGCAGTCGGGCCGCCGTGGCATGCCCGACGGCGCCGAAACCCTGGATGGCCACGCGCTGGCCCTGGAGGCCGATGGTTGCCGCGGCCTCGTCCGTGACTTCGGCGACGCCGTAGCCGGTGATGCCCAGCTGGTCGTAGGGCACGCCGCCGAGGTCGTACGGAGTGCCCACCGCGGCGCCGCGGTCGCCCAATTCGTCGATGATGATGGCCGCGTCGTTTTCCGTAAGCCCCATGTCCAGGCCAAAGACGTACTCGGACGGGACCTCATTGCTCAGGGCCCGGACAAAGGAGCGCAGGATTGCTTCCTTGTGGGGCGAGTTGGGATCGGCGCGGAGGCCGGCTTTGGCGCCGCCGAAGAAAAGGTCGACGCCGGCCCACTTCCAGGTCATGACCCGGGCCAGGCGGGCAATTTCCTCGACGGTGACGCCGGGCTGCATCCGGGTCCCGCCCTTGCCCATGCCGCGGGCGGTGTTGTCGATGACCAGCACGCCCTTCATTCCTGTTTTTGCGTCGCTGACCGTGACGATCTTTTCCGGTCCCCATTCATCCATCATGTCGAACAGACTGGTCATCGTTGCATACTCCTTCTGGGCTGGGGCCAAGTGTTCCGGGGCCATGTGTGCTGGCGGCTAAGTGATCTGACGGGGGACGGGCCGCGGAGACGGTGCCGGACGGACCGGCCGGCACCGTCTCCGCCGGGGTGCCTAGAGGAACTTCACGCCCTGGGCGAGCGGCAGCTGTCCCGAGTAATTGACGGTGTTCGTGGCCTGGCGCATGTAGACCTTCCACGAGTCGGAACCGGACTCGCGGCCGCCGCCGGTTTCCTTCTCGCCGCCGAAGGCGCCGCCGATTTCGGCCCCCGAGGTGCCGATGTTGACGTTGGCGATGCCGCAGTCCGAACCGCTGGCCGACATGAAGCGTTCGGCCTCGGCCTGGTCGTTGGTGAACACGGCCGAGGACAGACCCTGGGGAACGTCGTTCTGGATGGCGATGGCGTCATCGAAGTCCGTGTACGTCATGACGTACAGCAGGGGTGCAAAGGTCTCGTCCTTGACGACGGCGGTCTGGGCCGGCATCCGTACGATCGCCGGCTCCACGTAGTAGGCGCCGGGCTCATCGTCGGCGTTCACGCGGCCGCCGCCGCACAGCACCGTGCCGCCCTGTTCCCGGGCCGCCTTGATGGCGGCCTGCATGCCATCGAAGCTGGACTTGTTGATCAGCGGCCCGATCAGGTTCTCCTCGTCCAGGGGAGTGCCGATGCGCAGCGTGGCGTAGGCATTGACAAGCTTGTCGGTCAGTTCGTCGACGATCGATTCGTGCACGATCAGGCGGCGCATGGACGTGCAGCGCTGGCCGGCGGTTCCGACGGCGGCGAAGACAATGCCGCGCAGGGCCAGATCCAGATCGGCCGACGGCGCAACGATCGCCGCGTTGTTTCCGCCGAGCTCGAGCAGGGCGCGGCCGAAGCGGCGGGCCACGCGGGGGGCGATTTCCTGGCCCATCCGGACCGAACCGGTGGCGGAGAGCAGGGCAACCCGTGGATCATCGACGATCACCTGGCCGCCGGAACGGTCCGCCAGAACAAGCTTGTGCAGGTCAGCCGGAGCGCCAACATCGGCGACGGCGCGGGCCAGCAGGGCATCGGCGGCCAGTGCGCTGAGCATGGTCATCCCTGAGGGCTTCCACACGATGGTGTCGCCGCATACCAGGGCCAGTGCCGTATTCCAGGAGTAGACGGCGACCGGGAAGTTGAAGGCGGAGATGACGCCGACGACGCCCAGCGGGTGCCAGGTCTCCATGAGGCGGTGTCCGGGGCGCTCCGAGGGCATCGTCTTGCCATAGAGCTGACGGGACAGGCCGACCGCAAAGTCGCAGATGTCGATCATTTCCTGGACTTCGCCGAGTGCCTCGGACTGGATCTTGCCGGCCTCTGCCGTCACGATCCTGGCCAGGTCGTCCTTGTGCTCGGTCAGCAGCTCGCCCCAGCGCTTGACCAGGTTGCCGCGGAGCGGCGCGGGCACATCACGCCACGTCTTGAACGCCTCGTGCGCCTGGCCAATCATCGTCTCAATGTCCGCCGGTGTGTTGACCGGCAGGGTCATCAGGACTTCGCCGGTCAGCGGAGAGGACGCCTCGTGCGGGCCGCCGAGGGCGTCAACGTTGACGCCGCAGGCTTCCAGCGCGTTGCGGACGATCGCCGCAAGTTCTGACGTTTGGGTGAGAGTTTCGGTCATCGTGATCTCCTGAGGTTGGTTGGTTGGTCTGGCGGGCTGATTAGTGGGTGATGGTGATGTTGAGGCGGTGGGCCAGGGCCGCGATCGATGCGTCCTGCTGCCGCTGGTAGAGATCGTTGGGGTCGTGGACTTCGGAGCCGACGATCTCGGACATCCGGTGGATGTCGTAGCTGGTTCCCAGCTGGGCTTCGTCCTTGGAACCCTCCTCGGTGAGGTTCGACTGGAAGATCCCGGCGGCAGAGCGGGGGAGGAAGTCTTCGTAGACGATGGGTTCCGGGACGGCGATTCCGGCTTCGACAAGACCGGCCAGGGAAGCGGTGCCGGCCAGGGGCGCACTTCGGAGGGAGGCACTGTCCAGGGCGGCGTCGTCGAGGCGGTAGGTGAAGAAGGCCAGTCCCTGCAGGGCGAGCTCCTTCTCGGTGCGGGGCAGGTTCTCCGCCCAGACCCCGGCCGCGACCTCGACGCGCGTCGTGCCGGCCGGGGCCACCGCCAGCCGGGCATCGGACTCGGCGACCATCCGGTCGTAGAGGTCGCGTCCCGCCACCGTCAGGGCCATCCCGCGGGCCTCGACCTCGCCGAAGCGCACACGCAGTTCACCTTCGCTGGTGGACCCGTCGGCGTACCGGAACACCCGGTTTTCACCAAGTGCCCGGAAAGACGTCTGGCGCAGGAGCAGGTCCGGCCCATCCCAGCGCGGCGGCCCCTGGATCTCATCGATCATGCTGATGCCGCGGTCCTGCATGCGCTTGTACAGCTCATCGATGTCCAGCACCCTGGGCGTGAGGTGGTTGATGTGCGTGGTGGAAACGCCCCCGATGTCGGAGGCGACGGCGGAGACCGCTTCCAGCTTCTTGTACCACTCATAGTCGACGGGGTCGCCGGAGAGTTCAAAGGCCGCGGTGGCCAGCTCCAGCAGCCGGTCGGCGTCGTCCGCCGCGAGGCCGCCGTCCGCGGCGGCTTTGTCCGCCAGGGTGAGCAGTTCCTCACCGAACAGCTGCCGGGCGCCGATGAATGCGGCCAGCTCGACGCGCAGCTCTTGGTCAAAGAACCGCGGATCCTCGGCCGCCAGCATGGAGGTGAAGACACGGAACGGATTCTTTGCCAGTTCGGCGCCGTCGATCGGGCGGAAGGCCGTCGAGACCACGGGAACGGAACTGGAGGACGCATCGCGAAGGTCGTAGAAGCCGACCGGGTACATCCCGAAGGCCGCAAAAACGCGGGCAACCTGGGCCATTTCCTTCGGGGAGCCGACGCGGATGGCGCCGTGGCGCTCCGCCGTCACTCGTGCGATGCTGCCCAGCCGCTCGGCTTCGGCGCCGTGCTTGGCGGCATACGCTTCGTTCACCTCGGTGGAAACCTCCACGAGCGTGTTGTAGGCGGGGACTTCCCTCCCGTACATGGCGGAGAGCCGCCGCGCGAACTCGGCTCGAAGTTCCCAGGTTTCAAGGGCGGTCATGGCGTGGTTCCTTTCACGATCATTGCTGATGGAGCGGGGGATGCGGCTTGAGCTGCGGATCGGCGGGGCGTTCCGCGCTAGATGATGTGCACTTCCTGGATGAGCTGGTCGGCCGTGCGGAAACGATCGGCGGAAAACGAGGTGTGGTCCATGAAGGATTCCCGGTCCAGGTAGAGGTCCCTGACGAGTTCGCCGACGGCAGGGCCCTGCAGGAAGCCGTGGCCGGAGAATCCCGTGGCATAGTAGAAGCCGCCTACTGAGCTGGACGCTCCGATTAGCGCATTGTGATCCGGCGTGTTCTCGTACAGACCGGCCCATCCGCACTCCAGCTCCGGGGCCTCCAGCGCGGGAGCGCACACGCGGGCCGCTGCATTGAACTCGGGGAGCCATTCATGGGTGAAGTCACGGGCGAAGCCGGGCTCCTGGTTCGAGTTGGAAATCCCCAGGAGCATGCCGTTGCGGTAGTTGTGGAAGTACATCGTGGTGGACAGATCCAGCGTGAACGGCACGGTGGGCATGGGGGAGCCCATCTGGCGGGTCATGCCGATCTGCCGCCGCACCGGGACAACCGGCAGGTTGACGTTGACCATGTCGCCCACGCGCCGGGACCAGGCGCCGGCACAGCAGATGACGGCATCGGTGGTGATGGTGCCGCGGTTGGTGGTCACTGAACTGATGCTTCCGCCTGAGGCGGCCACATCCATGACTTCCGTGTGCTCAAGGATGCAAACGCCCAGCGCGGCGGCCGCGTCGGCGTACGCCTGGACCACTTTCCCCGGTTCGGCAAAACCATCCTCCGGTGAGAACGATGCGCCGATCAGGGCTTCCTGGCGGAGGAAGGGATTGATGTCCACAGCCTCGGCGGGAGAAATCATCCGGCTGGTGCTGCCAAGACCGTTTTGGATGACGGTGCTGCGCTCGCAGTCCAGGAGTTCGGATTCGCTGCGGCACAGGAACAGGTAACCTACCTTGCGCAGTCCGATGTCAGTGGAGAAGCGCTGCCCGAATCCCTCAAACGCGCGCAGGCTGCGCTGGCCAAGGACAATGTTTGCCGGATCCGAGAACGTCGCCCGCACGCCGCCAAGGGGTTTGGACGATGATCCTGCGCCCAGGTCGGACCGGTCAACGAGAACTATGTTGCGTACACCGGCTTCGGCCAGGTGGAACGCGATGCTGGTTCCCATGATGCCGCCACCGATGATGACGACCTCTGCATGCGAAGGCTGCCGGATTCCGGCGGGAAGCTGGAGCGAGACCACATTTGACATTGATCGTCCTGTCTCAGTTGCGGAAGCATACCCACCGCTCTGTGGGTATCAACTATCGGTAATGGGTTATATATAACCATCTTGGGGTTCGATGTAATCTACGTCAAGCAAAATTTTCAGACGGGTTCTCCGGCGGCCGGTGACGGCAGGGGACGCGGGAAAGTGCGCGGCAGGTCCGCCGTCGGCGTCCCGGTTAGGGCAGCGAGTAGCTGAGGTGCTGGACCATGAGGGACTCGACGAGCTTCCGGTCGCCGGCCATCAGGGCGGCCAGGATGGGCCCGTGTTCGGCGGCGCTGGTGGCGAGCAGTCCGCGTTCGGCCAGGTGGTAGGAGCCGCTGATCCGGCTTTGGTCCCGCAGGTTCTCAATGATCTTCGTCATTCGGGTGTTGCCCAGCAGTTCGACGATGGCCAGGTGGAATTGCTGATCGTGTTCGAGGTAGTCGACCATTTTGTCGGGCTTGGCCGTCGCGAGCGTGGCCTCTGCCAGCTCTGTGAGACGCTCGGCGTCGGCAGGGGAGACCCCTTGTTCGGCAACGCGGCCCACTGCGGTCACCTCGATCAGCAGGCGGAGGTCGTAGACCTCTTTTTGGTCCTTCGGGGTCATTTCCACGACCCGGAAGCCGCGGTTCCGCACCACTTCAAGGAGACCCTTTTCGCTCAGAGCCATCATGGCCTCGCGGACAGGGCTGTTGGAGACGCCGAGCTGGGTGGCCAGGGCGTTGGCTGAATAGATCTTGCCCGGCTGCATGTCACCGGACATGAGGGCGTGGCGGACTATGGAGGTGGCCTCGTCCTTGAGGGTGACCCGGCCTTCGCCCAGCTCGGATATTCCCGCAACGGCAATTCGCTGTTCCTGCATTTCGCTCCTCAGACGGTGGTCCTCACGGCTAACACTAAGACACAACATGTGCGCCGCCGGGAAAGGTCGCGACGATTTCCGACTTGTTTCCACATATTCTGCGGCCATTTTTTAATGCTTGACATCCACGGGCAATGGATGGAGATTGGTAATCGACAATCGATAGTGTGTCATACATCACCAATTACTCCGATGTGCATCGAACCGTCGGACACCGAATTAACTTCAGCTCTGATCAAAGGGGATCATCATGAACACTCGCAAAATCTTGGTGGGCGGCACATCAATTGCCCTGCTGGCGCTCTCCCTGTCCGCCTGCGGCGGCACCGCCGAGAGCTCCGTTGCCAAGGGCTGCCAGCCGGCATCAACCTTCAAGACGATCTCCGCCGGCTTCCTGACCGTTGCCGCCCCCGAGTTCCCCCCGTTCTCGTCCGATAAGGACGGCAAACTCACCGGTGTCGACGCCGACATCATCAAGGAGTTCGCCGCCAAGAACTGCCTCGACATCAAGGTCGAGGCGACGTCCTACGCCGGGACCATCCCGGCCGTCCAGAGCGGGCGCGCCGACGTCGCCATCGGCTGCTACTACCGCACCGCCGTCCGGGCCGACATCGTCAGCCTGTCGGCTCCGGTCTACACCGACGAGATGGGGATCATTTCCGAGTCCGGGGTCAAGGACATTAAGGAGCTCGAGAGTATGAAGGTGGGCACCGTCGACGGCTACCTCTGGGTGCCGGACATGAAGAAGGTCATGGGCGCCAACCTGACCATCTACCCCAGCGCCGTGGAGATGCAGGCAGACCTCAAGGCCGGACGCATTCAGGCCGGCATCGACGGATTCGGCTCCGCCGTCCAGATGTACAAGTCCGATGCCAAATACAAGGTTGCAGGCGCCAGCGCCGACGCCCGCGTCATTGCCTCCAAGGAGCCTGCCCAGATCGGTTTCCCGATCGGCAAGGACAACGCCGACATGACCAAGGCCGTGGATTCCTCCATCGCAGCCATGAAGTCCAGCGGCAAGATCGCGGAGATCGTGAAGTCGTATGGCCTGCCCGAGTCGGCCGTCGAGACCGGTGAACCCCGCCTGGTGAAGTAGGAACGCCTCCCCTACACCGTTCCGGCACCGCGAGCAAAGGAAACCGATTCCATGGATTCACCTGCCACCCCTACCTGGCCTCAACGGTCGGCACCCGTCTTCCTCGACGGCGCTGCCATCGCGTCGGCGCTGACGGCGCGCGAGGCTGTGGCCGCCATGGAATCGGTCCTGGCCTCCGGGTTCGATCCCGAAACGAGCGCACCAAGGACCCGGGTGGAAACGGGCAGCGGAACGTTCATGCAGATGCCGGCGAGCCATGGCCAGTACGTCGGCACCAAACTCCTGACCATCACGCCGGGCAACGCAGCGTCCGCGTCTCCGGTGATCCAGGGACTCTACGCGCTGTTCGGCGGCCACGACCAGCGGCCGCTGGCCGTGCTCGATGGCGTCGCGTTGACCGAACTGCGGACGTCCTCCGTTTCGGTGATGGGGGCCAAACTCCTGGCTTCGCCCGGACCTAAGCGTCTCGTCGTGTTCGGCACAGGGGTGCAGGCGCGGGCCCACATCGAGGCATTTGCCGAACTCTTTGAGCTGGACAGCGTTGACATCGTCGGCCGCAACGCGGAAGCAGCGGAGCGGCTTGTGAAAAATGCCGAAGGACTCGGCCTGCCTGCCGCCGTCGCCGGTCCGGAAGCCGTACGGGAGGCCGATCTCGTCATTTGCGCGACGGCGTCGCCGACCGCCCTCTTTGACGGCGCCATGGTGAAGGCATCCGCCGTCGTGGTGGCCATCGGGTCCCATGACAGGGAGCATCGCGAGCTCGATGACACGCTTCTGGCCAGGGCCACGGTGTGCGTGGAGTCAAGGGATTCCGCAGCGCGGGAGGCCGGCGATGTCATCCAGGCCATGGAATCAGGTGCCATCGCCGGGCCCGCCGACCTGATCACCCTGGCCGACCTTGTTTTGAAACGCCGGGAGGTGGCCGCGGACCGTCCGGCCGTCTTCAAGACCACCGGCATGCCGTGGGAGGACCTTGCGGTCGCGACCGCCCTCTACGAAGCCTGCACCCGGCACGACTATGAGAAATGGAACAACTGATGATTGAACCGACAATCCGGACCGGAACACCCGTGGTCCAGGTGAAGAATCTTGCCAAGGCCTACGGTTCGAACGTGGTGCTTCGTGACGTCTCCTTGTCCGTGCCGGAGGGATCAGTCACGGCCATGATCGGGCCCAGCGGCGCCGGGAAGAGCACCGTCCTGCGGTGCATGAATCTCCTGGAGCAGCCGGACAGCGGCGAAATCGAGATTGATGGACACCGCATCAACGCCGGCAGGAAGCCCAACCCAAAGAACCTCGCAGCCCTGCGCCGCAGCGCCGGCATGGTCTTCCAGCACTTCAACCTCTTCCCGCACATGACGGTCCTGAAGAACATCAGTTTGCCCCAGGAACGGGTTCTTGGACGCAGCCGCGACGAGGCCAACGAGAAGTCCATGGAGCTGCTCAAGCGCATGGGCCTGGCCGACAAGGCCGACCAATATCCGTCGCGGTGTTCCGGCGGCCAGCAACAGCGCATCGCCATTGCCCGGGCGCTGGCCCTTGGCCCGCGGGTGATGTTGTTTGACGAGCCGACCTCGGCGCTGGATCCCGAAGTAGGGGTTGAAGTGCTCGAGGTTATGAAAGAGCTCGCGTGCACCGGCATGACGATGGTGGTGGTGACCCACGAGATGGCGTTCGCGGGAAACGTTGCCGACGAGCTCGTCGTGATGGCCGACGGCGGAATCATCGAAAAGGGCGAGCCCGGACAAATCCTGCAGGATCCACAGCACGAGCGCACGCGCCGGTTCCTCCGCGCCGTACTGGAGCGCTGAGCCATGGAGATGCTCCGGGCCATCGCCATCGGCTTGCCGCTCACAGTCCTCGTGACCATTCTGGCCCTGATGATCGGGACGGTTGTCGCGCTGCCCATCGTTGCCGGGCTGCGGAGCCGGAACCGGCTCGTCTGGCTGATGTCGCGCGGGCTGGTTGACCTGCTGCGAGGAGTCCCGCCCGTGGTGTGGCTCTTCATCCTGTACTACGGGGTCTCCATCGGCGCCATCCGGCTCACCGCCTTGCAGGCCGGCGTCCTGGGCCTTGGCGTGGTGGCCGCAGCTTATCTCGCGGAGATTTTCCGCGGCGCCATCTCGTCAATTCCCAAGGGCCAGTGGGAGGCCAGCTCGGCGCTGGGCTTTCACCGGGCCACGGTCTGGAGCCTAATCATCGGCCCGCAAACGGCGCGGGCCGTCGTTCCGGCCTACACCACGTTTGCCATCGGGCTGCTCAAGGATTCCTCCATCGCGTCGTCCATCGGCGTGGCCGAGATCGTCTTCATGTCCAGCCAATACGCCCGGCAGTCCGGCGAAGGCATCATGGTGTTCTTCGTGGCTGCCGGTGTCTACATACTATTGAGCGTTCCGCTGGGACTGCTCTCGAGGCACCTTGACATCAAGATGCGGAAGGCGGTGGCCCGATGAACAACCTGGTCGATGTCGCAATCCAATACGGGCCGACACTCTTTGACGGACTCAAAGTCAGCCTCACCCTGACGCTCCTGAGCCTGGCCTTTGGACTGCCCCTGGGGCTGGTCTTCTCCTTCGGCGTGACCGCCCGCAACAAAACGTTCCGGTACCTCTCGGTGTTCTTCGTCGAAGTGGGCCGCGGCGCGCCGGCCCTGGTCCTCCTGCAGCTCATGTACTACGGCCTGCCGAATGCCGAGATCACCCTCAGCTCCATGGCCTCGGCATGTTTGGCCCTGACCTGGACGACGGCGGCCTATAGCGCCGAGCTGATCCGCGGCGGCATCCAGTCGGTGCCGCCGGGTGAAGTCGAGGGATCCCATGCGCTGGGCATGAGCTACCGGGACTGTCTGAGGTTCGTGGTCATCCCGCAGGGATTGCGAATTGCCCTCCCTTCGCTGATGGGCTTCGCAGTACTCCTGTTTCAGGCGACGTCGTTGGCCTATTCAGTTGCCGTCCCGGAACTCATGAGCCAGGCGTACTCGATCGGCTCGTCCACGTTCCAGTACCTGCCGGTGTTCATCATTGCCGGCCTGCTCTACGCTGCCATCTCGATCCCCGCAACATGGCTGTCCGTCTTCGCGGAACGCATGCTGAGCCGGCACCTTTAGACGATGACAGGGAGCAACCGGATGAACACACCGCAATCGGCCATAGTCGTCGGCGCCGGCATTGTCGGACTGTCGACGGCCTGGCACCTGCAGCAACGGGGGTTATCCGTCACCGTCGTGGACAAAGTCGGGCCGGCCGCCGGAGCGAGCTGGGGCAACGCCGGCTGGGTGACCCCGGGCCTGGTCATGCCCCTGGCTGAGCCGGGCGCCTGGAAGCACGCCCTGCAAAGCCTGACCGATCCGGACGCCCCGCTGCACGTGCCGCTGCGTTTCGACCCGCAGCTGTGGAAATTCCTCCTGCGATTCGCCGCGAACATGAACGCCCGGACGTGGCGGCAGACCATGTCAGCGCTCCAGCCCATCACGACGGCCGTTGATGAGTCCTTCGCCGAGCTCAAGGCGCACGGCATTGCCTCACCGGTCATTGCGGCGCCCTACGTTGCAGGCTTCAGCAGCGCAAGGGCCGCCGCGGCGTTCCGGACGGAACTGGAACATCTCCACGCCATGGGCCAGAGCATCGGTGTCAGCACCTTGGCCGACGGGAACCGTCCGGCGGTGTTCTCCGACGCTGTGGCGCACGGCCTGGAGATATCCGGACAGAGCTATCTTGATCCGGGTGACTTCGTCTGGGACGTTGCCCGGGCCTTTAAAGCCTGCGGCGGCCAGATCATGGACGGCGCCAACGTATGTTCCGTTGACGCCGGGCCGTCGTCGGCAAGCGTGACGTCCGACGACGGCAACCGGCTCACGGCCGACGTCGTCGTCCTTGCCACCGGCGCTTTGCTGCCCAGGCTGGCCACTCGGTGGGGGCTGAGAATCGGCGTCCAGGCCGGCCGGGGCTACTCGTTCACCGTCGACGGCGATTGCCTGCCGGCCGGACCTCTCTACTTTCCGGAACAGCGGGTTGTCTGCACGCCCTATCAGGGGGCGCTGCGGATCGCGGGAACCATGGAGTTCCTTGATCCGGACGAGCCTCTGAATTCTGCCCGGCTTGAGTCAGTAGCGCGAGCCGTTCGTCCGCTGCTGCGGGGCATCGACTGGCCGTCCCGTCGCGACGAGTGGGTGGGCTCCCGCCCGATCACACCCGACGGTCTGCCCGTTGTTGGGCGCCTGGCCTCGGACAGAATTTATGCGGCCGGCGGACACGGCATGTGGGGGATGGTTTTGGGACCGGCAACAGGCAAGCTACTGGCCGAACACATCGTGACGGGTGCCGTGCCGCACCAGCTAGCGGCGTTCAACCCCCTGCGGAGATAAATGCGCAGATAGGACCGTCAACCGGGGGTTCCGGTTGCACATTCTCAACAACGAAGGGCACATTCATGCGAATCCTCGTCATCGGCGCCACCGGAACCGTCGGCCAAAACGTGGTGCGGGCGTTGTCCGCACACCACGACAAGGCCGGGGAAGGGCAGCTGGACATTATCAGCGCGTCACGGTCGTCGACCGAACATCCCGTCGATTGCCGGGACGATGCCAGCGTCGCGGCCCTCTTTGACAGGGTGGGGACGGTGGACGCGGTGGTCAGCACCATCGGGGGAGCCAAATGGGCATCAGCATCGGATGCGACCCTGGATACTTACGCGTCGACCGTCAACGGCAAGCTGCTGTGCCAGATCCGCATCACCCTGGCGGCCCGTGGCCATGTCCGGCCCGGCGGATCCATCACCCTGACCAGCGGGATCGTGGGAAATTATGCATTCCCGGGCGGATCGCCCAGCGCCATCGCCAACATTGGCCTTGACGCCTTCGTGAAAAGTGCCGCTGCGGAGCTGCCGCACCTGCGGTTGAATACCGTTAGCGCCACGGTGCTGGAGGAGTCCGCTGATGCCTATGCGGCGGTGTTCCCCGGTTTCGCTGCCGTTCCCGGCGCCGTGGCGGCCGCGGCCTTTGTCCGCAGCGTCTACGGTTCCGAAACGGGGCAGACGATTAGGGCCTGGTCATAGCAGGGAGGGCTCTTCCTGAACGCCACGGACTATGTCAGTGGGTCGTCAACGACTCGATGGCGACCGTGATCGCGAGGATGAGCGGGACGTCCTGGCCCGCGGCGACGTCGACGCCGTAGGAGTCACGCACGCGGAACCACTTCTTGGAGATCGTGGCGACGGTGTGGCCGTCGCGTTCGATCTCGTATTCGTGGTCGACGATGTTGCCGTGCGCCTTCATATCGGCGCCGTCCTTCACATCGATGGTGAAGCGATCGCGGAGCCCGATCAGCGCCTTGTGGACAGTCGCGGCGGTGTCGCCGCCGCGTTCGATGGCGACCTTGTCCCGGAGCGAGAGCTTGCGCTCCTGGATCCGCGCCACCTCGTTTCCCGAGGCGTCCTCCAGGACGAACGTGTCCCGGACGCGGAGCGCCTTGCCATTGACCTTGTACGCGCGCTGGCCTTGGTCGTTTTCGATCCAGAAGTCATCCCCGATCGAGAGAAGTTTCTCGCGCATCTGAAACCGTTCGCCCGCGGGTTCGTGCCGGTGCCGTAGTAGTCCCATGTTTTGACCATAGGTCCGGTTCGCCGGCCGGCGCCTCACCCGAACCGGATGGTCACCGCTGGTAACCTGAACATAATTGTTTGAGTAATCGGATGGGCGGGTAGGCCGGGTGTCTGAGGTGCAGAAAGAGCGGACCAAGCGGGCGGACGCCGTCCGGAACAAGGACGCCATCATCGATGCGGCACTGACCTGCCTCAGCGATGATCCGGGGGCCAGCATGTCTGAAATTGCGCGCGTCGCAGGAGTGGGCAGGGTGACCTTGTACGGACACTTCGCGGACCGGGAGGAACTGGTCGGTGCCGTCTTCGCCCGGACAATGGACCGTGCCGCGGCCGAACTCGCCGCAGTAGACATCAAGCAGGACACGTGGAAGTGCCTCCGGGACCTCGTTCAGTCATCCTGGCGAGTCCTCTATCAGTTCAACTCGCTCCTGGCGGCGGCCGAACCGTACCTTTCGGCCGAGCAAATCAGAGCCCACCATGACAAGCCGCTCGCGCGGGTGATCACGGTCCTTGAAAAAGGCAGGAGTGAGGGAACCTTCCGCACCGATCAGTCCCTCGCGTGGCAGGGGGCCTGCTTCTACTCGATCCTCCACAGCGCAGCCGCGGAAATCCGTGCAGGGCGTCTCACAGAAGACGATGCAGCAAGGGTCCTTCCGGCAACCATCCGGGCCCTCCTGATCCCGCCGGCGGATCCGGCGCCCTAAAGGCCCTGCTTCACGCCGCTTCGACCCAGGAACTCCGTGATCGTCTTCGCCATAGCTTTGGACTGAGTCCAGTGCAGGTAGTGGTCTCCCTCGAGGACAACCAGCTCGTGGTGCGTGACGTTGGCCAGCTGGCGTTCGTGCGCGGCATACCAGTCCGGCTGCTGTTGCATCGTGTCCCGGGACAGGAAGTCGAGCACCGGGAGGTTGCCGGGGTACCGGACATCCCGGAGCTTCGTGGCGTTCTCGCCCATCCGGAGAGTTTCGTCCGTGACGGCCTGGTTGCCGAAGTTCCAGCTGGTCATCTGGCGGATGTGTTCGCGTTCGGCCGGCGTAAAGCTGTCACCCCCGGGCTCCCCGTAACCCAGAGCTGTGGCCCAGCGGACCACGCCCAGGGTCGAAGGAATGTGCGCCCAGGAGTAGTCCGCTGCGGCCCTCTCCGCGGGGGCCGTAGTTCCGGTCGAGGATGATTTGCCCGCAGGGACAGTCGGGTCGATGCCGATCACCGCGGACACTTCGCGCGGATATTTGTTGGCGTAGTACAGGGTGGAGTAGCCGGCAATGGAGTGCCCGATGAGTGTGTACGGCGCCCTGACGCCGAGTGTGGACAGCACTTCGTGAAGTTCTTCCGTGATGTTTTCTATGGTCCGGGGCCGTGCTGTCATGTCGCTGTAGCCGTAGCCGAACCCCTCAACGGCAATGACCTGGTAGCCTCCCAGCTCCCGGATCAGCGGGGCGAAATCCAGGCCCGGGGCCGGGGTTCCGAGTCCGCTGAGCAGTACGATTGTCGGTCCGGCATCGCCGGTCCGGGTGACGTTGATGGTTCCCTCGTTGATGTGGACCTTCCGACCGTAGGCGACCGTGTTGGTCTTCTCGACCTGTTCCACCAGGAGGTTCGTTGAGGTGGAAGCGAGCAGCAGCCCGGCGAGGCTCAGCGCCGCGACTCCTGCCAGCCGGAGGGGCCGTCCCCGCCGCCGGCGGGGCGGCTGGTCCGAGGCTGAGCTGGTGCGGCGGACGAGGCGTAGCGACATGGCAAAAACTCCAGGAAGAAGGGACTGAGGTATGCGGTGCGACGTCTCCGCGCTGTCGATCTGCTGGTTAAATCATACAGGGCTGTATGAGATAAATCAGTGAATCCGCTTATGAATTTTTCCTACGGAGGATCAGGCTTGAACCGGGCTCAATAACCGCACTATTGTGTTGATTCATAGCATTATCCGCATCCGGCCAGAGCCGGCCAGGGTCCGCAAGGGGCCGTCGCGGCGAGGAGTAAGGCGCCTGAAATGACCGAAATCCGATGGCTTGAAGCGTTCGTGGCGGTTGCCGAAGAGCTCCACTTTGGCCGCGCGGCGGTGCGTCTGCACACCTCGCAGTCCCCGCTGAGCCAGACGATCCGCAAGCTCGAGGCCGACCTCGGGACGCGGCTCTTTGAGCGCAATACCCGCAGCGTGGCGCTGACGCCCGCCGGCCACGCCCTCCTGCCGCGGGCTTACCGCGTGCTGCAGGAAATGCGCCTGGCCCGCGAAGCTGCCCAAACGGAGGTCGCGGGCATCCGGGGGAAGATCCGGATCGGTTTCTCCGGAGCGGTGAACCATTTGACCCTTCCGCCGCTCACGCGCGCCGTGCGGCGTCGATATCCCGACATCGAACTGGACCTCACCAGCAGGGTTCGCACGGCGGACGGCCTGGCGAGCGTCGCAAACGGCACCCTTGACCTGGCCTTCGTCGGCTTTCCCGAAACCCCGGTCCCCTCGGTCACGGCCCGGCTGGTTGCCCGCGAGGAAATCGGGGCTGTGCTCCCGCTGGATCACCCGCTGGCCGGCGAAAGGTCCATCCCGCTGCAAAGCCTGGCCGGGGATGACTTCATATCGCCGCCGATGGACGGGTCGTCCTCGATGACGGAGGTGCTGCTGGCATCATGCATGGCGGCGGGGTTCCGGCCGCGCGTCGTACAGGAGCTGTCGGATCCGTATATGGTCCTGACGTTCGTCGCGGCCGGCGTCGGCGTCACGCTGATGAGCAGCGGAATAGCGAACATCATCCCGTCGGGCGCCACGTACGTGGCCCTGGAGGACCCGCAGCACTTCATGAACCACGCCATCGCCTGGTCCTCCGAAAATGACTCCGCCGTCCTGGCGGCAGTCCTCGCCGTCGTCGAAGAGATCTTCCCGGACCCGCTCGACTGGCCGCAATTGAGACCAAAATCCACTTAGTGATAGACCATTTCTGTCGTGGACTTACACAGTGCGACGCATCACACTTGTGGATGAGCCGCACACAGCGGCGGAACCGATCCGCATCGTCGCCCACTTCAGGAGGCAGCGGAGCAACGGTTCCCGGTCACACGAAGGGAACACCATGTCAATGTCGACATCGGCGTCAGCACGGCCTCGGAACAACGCCAAAATCGCGGCGGTGTCAGGGTTTGTTGGAAGCGCTCTGGAGTATTACGACTTTTTCATCTTCGGCTCAGCGGCAGCGCTGATCTTCGGGAAGCTGTTCTTCGCCCCCGGCCCGTCGTCGATGCTGCTGTCCTTCGCGACGGTCGGCGTCGCCTACGTCGCCCGCCCGCTCGGGGCCGTGATCTGCGGTCACCTCGGCGACAAGTTCGGGCGGAAGCGCGTGCTGCTCTTCACCCTGCTGCTCATGGGCACCTCAACGTTCCTGATCGGCTGCCTTCCCACCTACAGCCAGATCGGCATGGCCGCACCCGTCCTGATCGTGGCCCTTCGGCTGCTTCAGGGACTCTCCGCCGGCGGCGAATCGCCCGGCTCGAGCTCGCTCACCCTCGAGCACGCCCCCGACACGAAGCGCGCTTTCTACACGAGCTGGACGATGAGCGGCATCATGTTCGGCATCGTGCTCTCCACCCTGGTCTTCATTCCCGTGGCGTCCATGCCGGAAGAGCAGCTCCTGGCCTGGGGCTGGCGCATCCCGTTCCTCGCAAGCGCAATTGTTACTGTCATCGCCTTCGTGCTGCGGCGTCTCCTCGAGGAGCCTCCGGTCTTTGAAGAAGTGAAAGACAACGACGAAGTGGTCAAGGTACCCCTGGTCACCCTGTTCCGCTACCACTGGGTCACCGTGCTCCGCATCACCGCGATGTCACTGTTCACCATCATCAATACGATCATCAACGTCTTCGCGCTCTCCTATGCCACATCGGTGGTGGGAATCGACAAGGGACTCATGCTCGTGGTGATCGCCGTGGCCAACGTCACCGCAGTCGCCATGGGGCCCCTGGCCGGACTTCTTTCGGACCGCATCGGCCGCAAGCCGGTCTTCCTTACCGGGCTCGTCCTGCAGATCGGGATGATCTACGTGTTCTTCTCAGCCCTGTCCGCAGCGAACGTTCCGCTGATCTTCCTGACCGGAATCCTGCTCATCGGTGTCGCCTACACCGGCGCGAACGCCATTTACCCCGCCTACTTCCCGGAGCAGTTCCCGGTCAAGGTCCGCTACTCGGGCATGGCCATCAGCCTCATGTTCGGCCTGCTCCTGGCCGGGTTCGCTCCCGCGATCTCCGAACTTCTGATTGGGGGCAACAAAGGCAACTGGATCCCCGTGGCCACCTTTGCCGCCGTGGCCTGCCTCATCTCCGCGATCGCAACCCTCACCGGTCCCGAGACGTACCGGACCCCCACCGCGCTGCTGGGATTGAAGAAATCCCACAAGCGGCTCCCGGCGCCGCAGGCCGTCGTGGCAGAAGCAGCCCTGACAGAGAAGGTGCGGGCATGAGCCTCCAGACGCTGGAGAGCACGTGGGCGTTTGAGCCCCGGGCTGCCGATCCGACCCACCGGCACGTCGTCGGCCTGCTGGGCGCCGGCATCGGCGGATCGCTGACGCCCCGCCTTCATGAGGCCGAAGCCGATCAGCTCGGCCTGTCCTACACCTACCGGGTGATCGACCTCGACACCGTCGGCCAGCCCGCCGAGCGGTCCGCCGCCCTGGTCCGCAGCGCAGCCGACTTCGGCTACGACGGACTCAACGTCACCCACCCCAGCAAGCAGCTGGTCCAGGATGGCCTGGATGATCTTTCACCCGACGCCCGCATCCTGGGCGCCGTGAACACGATCACCTTCCACGGTGGAAAGGCAGTCGGCCACAACACGGACCACCTCGGCTTCATCGGCGGCTTCCGGGCCGGCCTCCCCGCCGCCGCGACCAACCTGGTGGTCCAGATCGGCGCCGGCGGAGCGGGAGCAGCGGTCGCCTATGGACTCCTCCGAGCCGGCGCCCGGCAGCTGGTCATCGCCGACATCGAAACGGCCAGGGCCGAGGGCCTCGCCGCACGGCTCGCCCCGCACTTTCCGGACAGCGAGGTGTCCGTCACGCGCACCGACTCCGTGGCCCCGAGCATCCGGACAGCCGACGGGCTCGTGAATACGACGCCGATCGGCATGAGCGGCCATCCGGGCCTGCCGGTGGATCCCGAACTTCTCCATTCCGGACTCTGGGTCGCGGACGTCATCTACCGGCCCCTCGACACTGAACTGATCAGGGCCGCCCGGGACCGCGGCTGCGCGGTGCTCGACGGCGGACGCATGGTGGTCGGGCAGGCCGTCGCCGCCTTTGAGCTCTTCACCGGCATCCGGCCCGACGCCGAACGCATGCTGGCCAGCTTCCGGGCCGAGGCCCGCTCATGAGTTCCGACGTGGCACCCGGCACTGCAATACCCGGCACCATCGCAGAGTCACGCTGCCTGGTCATCGGCGCAGCGAGCGGCATCGGCCTGGCGACGGCGGAACGTCTCAGGGCGTCGGGCGCCGCCGTCATCGGGGCTGACCTCCCGTCCGCCCGCTGGCCCGGCGAGGACCCCGGATCACTTCCGCTGGACGTGACGGACCCCGAGTCCGTTCGTGCCGCCGTTGCCTCGGCCGTACAGGCCATGGGCGGCCTCGACGCCGTCGTGAACTGCGCGGGCATCCTGGGGCCGGTGGCCTCAGCACTGGGCACTACGGTCGAAGAATTCGAACGGATCCTGACTGTCAACCTCACGGGGGCCTTCATCGTCTCCCGGGCGGTCCTGCCCGCCATGGCGGCGGCGGGTTACGGGCGGCTCCTGCACCTTTCGTCGACGGCGGGCAAGGAGGGCGTGATCAACATGCCCGCCTACTCCGCCAGCAAGGCCGGCATCCTGGGCCTCGTGAAGTCGCTGGCCAAGGAATTTGCCCTCACCGGCGTCACCGTCAATGCCCTGGCCCCCGGCAACGTCATGACACCGCTGTTCCAGGAGGTCCCGGCGGAACAGCAGGCGGCACAGGCCGCCAAGATCCCCATGGGCCGTTTCGGCACACCCGCCGAAGCCGCTGCACTCATCGAATTCATCGTCTCGCCCGCGGCCTCCTACACCACCGGAGTCGTGTTCGACCTCTCCGGGGGCCGCGCCACGTACTAGCTGCGCTAGCACCTTAGCCCACCACATTTCTCCACGATCCCCGGATCAGAAAGACGGCTCTTCCGATGACCCCATCAGCATCCCCGGCCCCCCGCACGCTCCGCGTTGGAATAGCCGGCTGCGGCGCCATTTCGCGCAACCACATGGCGGCCTTCCGTGCCCTCGACAACGTGCAGATCGCGGGCGTGTGCGACGTCGACCTGGACCGGGCGCAGGCCACCGCCGCCGCCTGGGGTGTTCCGGCGGCCGTCGCCACCGTGGGCGAGCTGCTGGACCTGGACCTGGACCTCGTGTCCGTCTGCACGCCGCACCCCACCCACGAGGACGTCGTGCTGCAGGCTGCCGCCGCCGGGGTCCACGTGCTCTGCGAGAAGCCGATCGCCATCGAACTGGCCTCCGCGGAGCGCATGGTTGCCGCCTGCGATGCCGCGGAAGTGAGGCTGGGCGTCCTGTTCCAGCGCCGCTTCTGGCCGGCGGCGCAGCGCATCCGCGCCGCGATCGACGACGGCACGCTGGGCCGGCCCATCATGGGCCAGTGCTCGGTGATGCTGCACCGTGACCCCGAGTACTACTCCCGGGACGCCTGGCGGGGGACCTGGGCCAACGACGGCGGCGGAGTCCTCATGACCCAGGCCATCCACTACATCGACCTCCTCCAGTGGTTCATGGGCGACGTGGCCGAGGTCTACGGCAGGATCAACACCTACAAGCACGGCCATCACATCGAGGTGGAAGACTCGGCCGCCGCCGTCATCACCTTCACCTCCGGGGCCATGGCCACCCTGGAAGCCTCGACGGCGGTGTCCCCGAGCCTGGGCGTGCAGCTGCGCGTCACGGGGGAGACGGGCGCTTCCGCCTCCCTCACCGAATTTCCGGAAGGCAGCGACGGCCGCGTGGACTTGTGGGCCGTGGCGGAGACGATCAGCGCGGAGCCCGCCCACCCGGAAGGCGTCCACCCGAACGTGGACCTGGCCACCATCAACGGCCAACTGATCCCGCACCACACCACCCAGGTCCGTGACTTCGTCCAGGCCCTCCGCGACGGCACGGACCCCGCCATCACCGGCCACGACGCCACCAAAGCCCTGCGGATCCTCCTCGCCGTCTACGAGTCCTCACGGTCCGGGCAACCCGTGCGCTTCGCCGATCTACCGTCCACCAAGCAAACACCGGCGCCTGTCGCCGGCTAAGGAACAGTCATGGAACACAACACCCGCCGCGCCGCCCAAACCCTGAGCGCCCAAACCCTGAGCGCACAGCCCCTGACGCTGGGCCGCAACGGCCGCACCCCGAAAACCCTCCGCAACCGCCTCGCCTCCGCCCCGATGGAGCGCAACTACGGCACCACCGAGGGCGCCATCACAGAGCAGTACATTGACTACCTCGTCACCCGGGCCAAGGCCGGCCTCGGCCTGGTCACCACGGAAGCCACCTTCGTCCGAGCCGACGGCAAGGGCCGCACCCACCAGCTGGGCCTGCACACCGATGCCATGATTCCCGGGCTGCGCCGGCTCACCGACGCCCTGCACGCCGAGGGTGCGCTCGCCGCCGTCGAACTCAACCATGGAGGCCGTACCGCGCAGGCCGCCGTCTCCGGGTTCAAGAACCTGGCACCGTCGCCGGTCCCGTGTGCGACGGCGGGCGGGGAGGTTCCGCGCGAACTCACCGCCGCCGAGTGCTATGAGCTCGCGGACGCCTACGCCCAGGCCGCCCGCCGGGCCGTGCAGGCAGGCTTCGACGTCATCAACATCCACGGAGCCCACGGCTACCTGATCCACCAGTTCATGTCGCCGATTTCCAACCACCGCACCGACGAGTTCGCCGCCCCCGAACGCTTCATGAACCTGGTCATCGACGCCGTACGGGCAGCTGTCCCGGACACGATCGTGGGACTGCGCGTCTCGGTGGTGGAGGGTCCTGCCGAGGGAATCAGCGCCGAACAGCAGCTCGGGATCATCGCCAAGGCCCACCTGGAACACCTGGACTTCCTGGACATCTCCGCCGGCAGCTACGAAGCCGGCGAATGGATCGTGCAGTCCGGCGAATGGAAGCCGGGCATCCTGGCCGACTACGCCAAGGCGTACCGCCAATTCGGGCTGCCACTTGGCATGGCCGGCCGGCTGAACTCCCCGGAGATCATCGAGGAGGTCCTCCGCGAGGGGACCTGCGACTTCGTCAGCCTGGCCCGCGCCATCCACGCCGACCCCGCCTTCGTGGGCGGTGTCCTGCGCGGCGAGCGCTACCGGCCCTGCATTGCCTGCAACGTCTGCATCGACAACCTCGGACTTGGCCAGGTGACCTGCACGGTCAACCCGGCCGTGGGCCGTTCCCGCGTCCCCGTCCCCACCCCCGCCGTCCGCGACGGCTCCCGCGTTGTGGTGGTCGGTGCCGGGCCCGCCGGCCTGACCGCCGCCCGCGAACTCGCCGAAGCCGGCGCCCACGTGACCGTGCTCGACGCCGCCGCCCGCCCCGGCGGTCAGTTCGCCCTGGCCGAACGCATGAAATCCACGCCGGACTTCCACCGCTTCGCCGAATGGTCCGCGGAGGAGAACGCGCGGCTCGGCATCGACGTCCGTCCGGGCACTCGCGTGGACACCGACGCCCTCGGCGAGCTGGTGCGTGACACCGCGGCAGACGCCGTCGTGATCGCCACCGGCGGGCTACGGCCGGCCGCCGGGTTCCCCGGTGACGACTCCCCGAACGTCCTGGACGTGCGGGCGTGGCTCGCCGCCCACGCGGACATCCTCGACGGCAGCGCCGCCGCTCCGGAGGCCGTGACCATGTGGGGCGCCGATTCCGTCGCCATGAGCGTTGCGGACACCCTTGCCGACCGCGGGACTGCGGTTCTCCTGGTGGGACCGCAGGAAGTCATCGCCCCGGAATCGGGCCGCCGCGCCAAGATCCTGGCCGTGCCCCGGCTGACCGCCAACCCCCGGGTGCGGATCCGCCTGGGCGCGGCCATTGAGGAGTACGACGGCGCCCGGGTCCGGATCAGCGGGCCGGGCCTTCCGGCCGGAGGCGAATGGCTGGCCGCTCCGGGACCTGTCCTGGTCTCACGCTCCGTGGTCCCGCTGGACGGCTCGGTCCCGGCCGACGTCCGGGACGCGCGACTGACCGGCACCGCCGGAGTGCCGGTGACCCTGGCCGGGACCGTCGTGGACCAGACGCCCGCGATCGCCTCCAACGCCGTCAAAAGCGGTTACGACGCAGCCCAGCGCATCGCCGCGCTCCTGACACCCGGCACCACTGAGAGCCCTACCGAGAACACGACTGAGAACAAGACGATGAGCCTGAACGGAGCAGCATCATGACCCACGGCACCCGGCGACCATTGGGGCTCGCCCAACTGTCCCTCCTGAACACCGCCCCGCCGCAACTGCTCGGCATCGCGGCTGCAGCAGGCTTCGACTTCATCGGAGCCCGGGTCCGTCCCGTGACTGCGGCCGAACGGCCTTACGACCTCCAGCCCGGCTCGCCGATGTTGCGGGAAACCCTGGCCCGGATGCGGGACACCGGTGTAAGTGTCCGTGACATCGAATTCCTGCTGCTGGACGGCACCGACCAGCGGGACGCCTGGCTGCGGATGATGGAAGCCGGGCAGGCCCTGGGGGCGGAATCCCTGACCGTCGCGGGAGCCGATCCGGACAGTGCCCGGCTGGTCCACACGCTGGCCCGGATGACCGAGGACGGCCGCGGTTTCGGAATCACCCCGACCCTTGAAGCGATCTCCTACCAGCCCGTGGCCTCGATCGCCCAGGCCGCGGACATTGCCCGGCAGGCCGGCTGCAGGATCGTGGTGGACACCCTGCACTTCAACCGGTTCAACGGCTTCACCTCTGTCAACTCGGTCAACTCTGTCAACGGCCGGGACGGCCGGGATGGCCGGGAAGCCGCGCAATGGGAGCAACTGCGCGCCAACGCAGACCTGGTGCCACTGCTGCAGCTGTGCGACGGGCCGGCCCGGCGGCCGGCCAGCCGCGCGGATCTGGTCACCGAATCCCGCTCGGAGCGCGAGGTGCCCGGCGAAGGCGACTTCGACCTCGCCGCCGCCGTGGCCGCCCTCCCGGAGTCCCTCCCGCTGAGTGCGGAGACGCCGTCGGACCGCCGCGTAGCCGAACTCGGCGAACTTGGCTGGGCACGCCGGCTCAAATCCGGCGTCGACGCGGTGCTGGCGGCCGCCAGCACCCTGCGGGACGCGGAAATCCTCCAGGGGGCGGGGCCCCGATGACTGAAACCAGGGACGACACCACGACAGCGGAACTGGCCCCCGGCGTCCGCATCCCGCTCATCGGGCTGGGAACCTGGCCCCTGACCGGCGAGGATGCCGCGGCGGCCGTGGCCCAGGCGATCGGCAGCGGCTACCGGCACATCGACACGGCCGAGAACTACGCCAATGAGGCCGCCGTGGGGGAGGGGATCCGGCGCAGCGGGATCGAGCGCAGCCGGCTGTTCCTCACCACCAAGTTCAACACCGAATGGCACAGCCGGGACGGCGTGCGCGAGGCCTTCGGCCACGCCGTGAAGCGCCTCCGGACCGACTATCTGGACCTTTTCCTGGTGCACTGGCCCAACCCGGCGCAAGGTCGGTTCGTCGAGGCCTGCGAAGGACTTCAACGCCTGGTGGAGGAGGGCTCCATCCGGGCCTGGGGCGTGTCCAACTTCAAACCGGCCCACCTGCGGCTCGTTCAAGCCGCCGGGCTGAAGGTTCCGGTGAACCAGGTGCAGGTCGACCCCGAACACGGTCAGCCCGGGCAGCTTGCCTACCACCGGGACCACAGCATACTGACCGCCGCCTACAGCCCGCTCGGCCGCAACGGCACCTTCCTCAGCCACCCTGCCGTGACGGGCCCGGCCCGGGACCTCGGCAAGACCCCCGCGCAGATCGTGCTGCGCTGGCACGTTCAACACGACCGGGTGGCCGTGCCCAAGTCCGCAAGCCTTGACCGTCAGCGCGAAAACCTCGACGTCTTCACCTTCGCCCTGGGCCAGGACCAGCTCGACGCGATCGACGCACTCGACACCGGGGCGCCCCCGCGCCTGGACTCCGACACCTTCTTCCACTGAAAGAGAAACACCATGCCTGCACCCCTAAACGCCGATCGTGACCGCACCAGCCTGGACTGTGATGTCCTGGTGGTGGGCTCCGGAGCCGGCGGCCTGTCCGCCGCGGTCACGGCCGCCTACCACGGGCTGAAAGTCATTGTTGTTGAAAAGGCCGATGTCTGCGGCGGCGCCACCTCGTGGTCCGGCGGCTGGGCCTGGACGCCGGGGAACCCGCTGGCCAAGGCCGACGGCGTGAACGAGGACCGCGAACTCTTCCGCACCTACCTGCGGCATCGGCTGGGCGGGAACTTCCGCGACGACAAGGTGGACGCGTTCCTTGAGGCAGTCCCGCACATGGTCGGCTTCTTCCACGACAAGACCAGCCTGCAGTTTGTCCCCGGCGCCAAAATCAAGGACATCTACGGCAGTACGCCCGGTGCCGGCACCGGGCACCGCTCGGTGGGGCCCAAGCCGTTCAACGCCCGGCGGATCAGGCCCGAGCTGCGCGCCAAGATGCGCCACCAGCTCTACGAGACCTCCTTTCTGGGCATGGGCATCATGGCCGGCCCGGACCTCACCAAGTTCCTCTCCGCCTCCCAGGGCAACGTCCAGGGACTCTTCCACGCCGGCTGGCGGGTGGGCCTGCACCTGCTGGATCTCCTGACCCACCGGCGCAACATGCAGCTGGTCAACGGCACCGCGCTCACCGGCCGGCTCATGAAATCCGCCGATGACCTCGGCGTGGACATCCGCGTCTCCACCCCCGCGAAACGCCTCATCACGGACGCTGCCGGCACAGTCACCGGAGCTGTGGTGAGCTCACCGGAAGGCGAGCTGCAGATCAACGCCGCCCGCGGCGTCGTGCTGGCCGCCGGCGGCTTCCCGAACGACGTCACCCGGCGCGCCGCACTGTTC
The DNA here is from genome assembly GCF_039531445.1 of Arthrobacter humicola. Classification (NCBI taxonomy): domain Bacteria; kingdom Bacillati; phylum Actinomycetota; class Actinomycetes; order Micrococcales; family Micrococcaceae; genus Arthrobacter; species Arthrobacter humicola. The sequence goes on from NZ_BAAAQB010000041.1 coordinate 49,307, forward strand.
CCCAAGACCCCCACCGGGCGCGAGCACTGGACGCTGGCGCCGAAGGAAACCACCGGCGACGGCATCACCATGGCCCAGGCCGTGGGCGCCCGGTTCGACACCGACATGCAGTCCCCGGCCGCCTGGTGCCCGGTCTCCCTGGTCCCGTACCGCAACGGACGCACCGGGACGTTCCCGCACATCATGGACCGCGCCAAACCCGGCAGTATCGGCGTGCGGGCGGACGGACGCAGGTTCGTGAACGAGGCCAACGGCTACTACGACTACGTCGAGGGAATGCTCAACGCGACCCCGGACGGCGAACCCGTCGAAGCCTGGCAGATCGCCGACGCCGCGTTCGTGCGCAAGTTCCCGCTGGGCATGGCCAAGCCGCTTCCCGTCCCGCTCTTCCCCTACCTGCGCTCCGGCTACCTCAAGAAAGGCCGGACCATCGAGGAACTCGCCGTTGCCTGCGGCATCGACCCGGAAAGCCTCGCCAAGACCGTCGCAGACTTCAACAAGAACGCCCGCAAGGGCCTCGACCCCGACTTCGACCGCGGCGCCAGCGAATTCAACCGCTACGGCGGGGACCCGAAGAACACGCCCAACCCGTCGCTGCGCCCGCTCGAAAAGGGGCCGTTCTACGCGGTCAAGATCGTGCCGGGATCCTTCGGCACCTTCGCGGGACTCGCCGCCGACTCGCGCGCCCGGGTACTGGACACCGCCGGGAGGCCCATTGCCGGCCTCTACGTCGCCGGAAACGACCAGGCATCCGTCATGGGCGGCCACTACCCGGCCGGCGGCATCAACCTCGGACCGGCCCTGACGTTCGGCTACATCGCGGGCCGCGACCTCGCCAACGCGACACACTACGAAGACGACAGCAGCCTGGCCCCTGAGCGTACCGCGGGGGATGAGGAGCCCGCGGGCCACGTGACCGCCTTGGCGTAGGCCCGGCCCTACCCACCGCTGCGGCTTCCGTGCAAGCATGGGGACTCAGCGATGATGCACCGTGAGGGGACTCGATGAAATCCAACGAACTGCTGCTGGACGCCTTCGGCCGCATCCATGAGACCGTGGCCGCCGCGCTGGAAGGCGTCGACGACGAGACTCTGGTGCGCCGGCCGGCGGGTAACGGAAATTCGATGGCATGGCTGATCTGGCACCTCAGCCGGGTCGAAGACGCGCAACTCGCCTCCGCCGCAGGCCTGGAACAGGTCTGGACCTCGCAGGGGTTCGCTGGCAGATTCGACCTTCCGCTGCCCAAACGCGACACCGGCTACGGCCATTCGAGCAGCCAGGTCGACGCGGTGCGGGTTTCCCGGCAGCTGTTGTTCGACTACTACGACGCCGTTCACCGGCAGACCGTGGGGTTCCTGACGCCGCTCGGCGACGAGGACTTCGACCGCATCGTCGATACGCGATGGGACCCGCCCGTCACGCTTGGGGTGCGGCTGGTCAGCACGATTGCCGACTGCCTCCAGCACGTGGGGCAGGCGGCATATGCCAAGGGTTTGAATCCCGCCTAAGCCCGAACTCCGGGCCTCACGGCGTAAGCGGGCCCTGAAGGACGCGAAGGGCAACGGCGGCGTCACCTTCGATGATGGCAGTATCCTCGAGCTTGGATCGGCCCCAGAGGCCGAGGTACATCCCAACCGCCGGGGCCGTAATTGATGCCACGGCGGGACCCGGGCCCAGGGTCCAGCTCGCGGCCCCGGGCACGTGGAAGGTTACGGCCTTGTCCGGGGGCGTCATCCGGCCCAGTCGAAGCTGGCGCGGGGTGAACATCGTCAGGACCTCGGCGATCCCGTCGAGCATGAAGTCCTCGCCGGGAGCAGGGCTTTCCAGGCCCAGCGCCTGGCATGCGTCGATGAGGTGGATGGCGTGTTCGTGGGCTTGGCGTCGAAGCCAAAACCCGGCCGTGCGCGGCGGTGGTCCAAAAGTCCAGCACCGTGTCTCTGGATCAAGGGCCATGAGCGTCTCGAAGAAGGGTGCAACGCCGTCGAGGAACCAGGCTGCCGAACCCTCTGGCGGCGGGGCCGGTTCCTCAACGAACGTGCCCTCACGAACCACGGCGGCAGCCCACCGCTCAATTGAACCGAGATGCCCGAAAAGTTCGTCGAGAGTCCATCCGGCGCAGGCCGGAACGGAGCGGGCCAGCACGTCCACCGGCTGGCGGGCGAGCGTGCTGAGGCGGTCAAGAGAGCTGGCAAGCTCGGCCAGGTAGCGATCGGGGACCATGGGATGAGCCTAACGCGACACCCGGCGAGGGCCCCACGCGCGCTGCCTGGGACCGGGGCGTCATCCGCGATGCCCGCAAGGATTGCGGCGCGCCGACGCTCCCTCCTCACGGTGTGGGCCTTGGACGCGTAGGCTGCCTCGCATGCGTCCCACACCACAGCCGCAGCCATGATCGCAGACCCCGCGCCTGCGCCGCTCACCGAGCGATTTGCGGCGCAGTCCGTGATCGAGGAACTCCTGGCAGTCCAGGCGCTCGTACCGCCGCGTTCGCGGCTCCGTCGGATATTCGGCGCCAGCCCGTTGAACGACGCCAGCTGGCCCTGGTACAAGGGTGCGCTGGGCGAGATTACCGTGGGACGGATTCTGGCCGGGCTGGGGCCCGAATGGCTGGTGCTGCATGCCGTCCCGGTCGGCTCAGGCTGGTCGGACATCGATCACGTGCTTGTCGGTCCGGCCGGCGTCTTCACCCTCAACACCAAAAACCATGCGGATCAATCGATCTGGGTGGCAGGGCAGACCCTGATGGTGTCAGGAAAGAAGCAACGCCATCTCTACAACGCCGCGCACGAGGCCGCCCGGGCCTCGAAGCTCCTCAGCACCGCAACGGGCGCGGCAGTCGAGGTGACCGGCGTCGTGGTGATCGTTGAACCCCGGCGGCTCACGGTTAGGGAGAAGCCGCGCCAGGTGATGGTGCTGAGCGAACGGCAGCTCCTGGGCTTTCTCCAGCGGCGCCACCCCGTCTTGAACGCTGAACAGGTACACGGCATCGCCGCCGCGGCCATGCAGCCCCGGACCTGGCACACGAAGCCGACGGCGCGCGGCAACCCTGATGAACTCAAGCGGAATTTCGCCGCCCTCCGGGACCTGGTGGATCAGGCACGACGGCGCCGGGTCGCCTGGGCGCTCGGCGTACCGGCCGTCGGCGTCCTGATGCTGACCGGAGGCCAGTGGGCCGCCGCGATCATGCACGCTTTGACCAACCGGTAGGGGAGACCCTCCAGCGCGGCCGCTTGCGTCAGCAGTCCCGCGCGGCGACTTCTTCACAGCAGGAGCGTATCCTCGGCCTAACTGATTTGAAGGAGAACGCGTCATGGCTGACTGGCAGGACACCCTTCCGCTCTGGGCCGCCGCCTGGGCCGCCGTCCGCGGACAATCCTCAGCACTGGAGGGCTCCGGACTCGTCACCGCACCGGACACGGAGCCGGCCCCTCCGGAGTACATCTTCGCCTGGCCCGGAACCGACGCGGACCGCGCCGCAGAGACCGTCCGCGAGCATCCGGGGGCGATCCTCACGCTGGTCACCGCGGAGTCCGGGGACGCGTTGGACTACGCCGCAGCCCGGGGCCTGGAACCTGTAGACCAGGCGGTGCTGCTCACTGCCCCCACGGGTGAGATGAACGCTGCTCCTGAATTACCCGAGAACGCCGAGCTGGCCCAGGCGCCCCTGGAGCGGTACGACGTCGTGGAAATATCCGTTTTCGACCACCCCGTTGCCGGCGGCCGTATCAGGATCGAGGAGGGCCTGGCCGTCATCGGCGGCCTGCAGACCCTCACGCCGGAATCCGCGAAAAGCCTTGAGCCGGCCGTTGTGGCGGCACTCGCGGACGAGGCCTATGTGCACGGCGCGGACACCCTCTACACAGTCCTCGCCCCGCACCGGGTGGCCGACTACACCGCCTCGGGGTGGACAGTGGCCGCCCATATCGTCCACCTCCGCGCACCCGAATGAACGACCGCCGTTGACGGCCCGAGTCGACGGACCTTAGCCCTGACCCCCGCATCACCGGGGCACATGATGAAACGACGAAAGCCGCTTCCACCGAGGTAGCGGCTTTCGTGCGATGGGCGAGGATCCGGGCCCAGCAAGTAGGCAGCCGGGTGGGCCCGCACGACGGGCAAGTAGCGCCCGCAAGAAAGCAAGAGTCACCCCGTGGAAGTCGAGTAGGCCTCACTCGCGCGCCGTTCCTGCCCGACTTCTAGGCTCCTGAGTACTGGGTTAATAAAGTCAATGTAGTGGTCAGAAACGGGTCTCAACCATGCATGATCAAACAGTACCTTCGGTGTTGTCCGGCCATTCCGCTGGCCGTTTGCGTGGTGGGCGAAGGGGCGAGGCGCCACATGCCCGGAAGGAACGGGCGGCGACGCTCCTGGCAAAGCAGTCCGTGCACCGCCCGTGGTCCCGACACGCATGGGCCGCCCTCGTGTCGGCCTCGCTCACACTGGCCGGGCTGACCGTCAGCGAGATCGCCGCTGCGGACGTCGGGACGATCTCCACCGATTCGCTGCGGACAGGCTGGGATAGAGACGAGCCAGGGCTTTCGCCGTCGGCGGTCGCATCATCGAACTTCGGCAAACTGTTCTCTGCAACCGTGGACGGGCAGGTCTACGCCCAGCCCCTTGTGGTCGGCGGCACCGTGATCGCCGCGACGGAAAACAATGCCGTCTACGGACTGGACAGCGCCACGGGTGCGAAGAAATGGACCCGCAAACTCGGGCCGGCGTGGCCGGTGTCGACCGTCAGTTGCGGTGACCTCACCCCCAATATCGGAATCACGTCGACGCCGGTCTATGACCCTGCCACGAAGAGCGTCTTCCTGCTGGCGAAGACAAACGACGGCGCAACCAAACAGCTCCCGCACTGGTACATGCATTCCCTCGACGCGGTCACAGGAGCGGAGCGGCCCGGATTTCCCGTCACCATCGAAGGCGCCCCGACGAACGACCCCACCCGCCCGTTCAACCCCATGACCGCGATGCAGCGGCCCGGGCTGCTGCTCCTGAACGGCGTGGTCTACGCCGGATTCGCCAGCCACTGCGACTACACCCCGTTCGTCGGCTACGTCGTCGGCGTGTCGACGGCCGGGCGGCAGACGACGATGTGGGCGACCGAATCCGGCAACGCCAACGCGGAGGGCGGCATCTGGCAGTCCGGCGGCGGACTGGTGTCCGACGGCCCCGGCCAGATCCTGCTCACCACCGGCAACGGCATCTCGCCGAAGGCCGGCCCGGGCACGAAGCCTCCCACTACCCTGGCGGAGTCGCTGGTCCGGCTCCGCGTCGGCACCGACGGCAACCTGAAGCCCACCGACTTCTTCAGCCCGGCGGACAACGCGAAACTGAACCGCAACGACGCCGATCTGGGGTCCGGTGCGCCGGTCGGGATACCGGACGGCTACGGCACAGCGGCGCACCCGCACCTGATGGCGCAAATCGGCAAAGGCGGCCAGTTGTACCTGCTGGACCGCGACAATCTGGGCGGCATGGCGCAAGGGCCGGGCGGAACTGACGCCGTCCTCGACAAAGCCGGTCCGTACAGCGGAGTATGGGGAAAGCCCGCGTTTCTCGGGACCAGCACCGGCGGATACCTCTACGTCGTCGAGAGCAACGGGTATCTCCGGGCCTTCAAACTCGTGCCAGGCGCCACCGGCGGCGTCAGCCTCGCCGCCGTCGGGACCTCCGCCGGAACCTTCGGGTTCAGTTCCGGTTCCCCGGTGGTGACGTCCTCCGGTACGGACGGCTCGTCCGCCTTGGTCTGGGTGGTCTACGTCAGCGGAGGCACCGGGGCAGGCGCGGAACTGCGCGCCTACCGTGCACTCCCGGATAACACCGGGAACCTCCAGGAAGTGTTCAGTGCCCCTCTGGGTACGGGGGCCAAGTTCTCCTCAGTGGCCACTGACAAAGGCCGTGTGTATGTAGGTACCCGGGACGGGCACGTCCTGGGCTTCGGCGCTCCGACAACATCAGCGGTCGGGGCGAAGGACACCGACCTCGGCCAGGTCAAGGTTGGTTCCTCGGTGACCGGAAGCGTGACGATCACGGCGTCTCGGGCGGTAACGGTCAACTCCATCACCGCCGGTGCCCCGTTCAAGGTCGGCACCACGCTCACGCTGCCCCGGAAGCTGTCCAAAGGGGCCAGCATGACGGTTCCCGTGACCTTCTCGCCGACGGTCGCGGGACAGGCCGATGGCACGCTCACCGTCAAAACCGCCGACGGCGAGACCGACCTCCTCGGCGTCCACGGCGTCGGCACGAAGGAGGGCCTGGGCGCGACCCCGGCCCTGGTCCAGTTCACCGACGTACCCACCAAGACGGTCAGCCGGCAGACGGTCAACATCGTCAATACCGGAACTACCGTCGTCAAGATCACCGGCGTCACCTTGCCGGTCAACGCACAGCTCAGCGTCGACCCGGCCACGGTCCCGGCCGTGGGTCAGACGATCCAGCCCCTCGCGTCGGTGGCCGTATCCATGATGTTCAGTCCCGCGACGGCGACGCCGGTCACCGACTCGCTCGTCGTCGCCAGTGACCGCGGCAAGGTGACAGTCAAGGTAACCGCGACCGCCGTTGAAGGAGCGGCGCACCTGCAAATGCCGCGCTCGCTGGACTTCGGTGACGTCCCGGTCGGGACCTCGGCCACACGGGCGTTCCAGATACGGAACACCGGCAACGTGCCCATGACCATCACCAAGGCGAAGGCGCCGCAGGGAGCCTTCTCGACCACCACACCCATTGCCGAGGGACTGAAGATTCCCGCGGGTGAATCCGCATACCAGAGCGTCACCTTCACGCCGTCGGCCTTCGGCCAGGCCGGGACGACGGACACCTACTATCTGATCACCGCCGACGACGGCCAGGGCGCGCTGAAGGTGATGCTCACCGGGAACGGCACCGACGACCCGATCGCGGCCTACGCATGGAAGACCAACGCCGGACGTCCGGGGTCAATCCTCGGCCGCTCGCTGACCCTGGAATACGACGTTGCAGGAGGGAAATGCCAGGACTACGACAGGGGCGTGATTTGCTGGTCACCGGCGACCGGGGCTCATTCGGTCATCGGTGCGATCTACGCCCGCTACAAGGCCTTGGGCGGCGCCGCCGGCTTCCTCGGATTTCCGACCAGCGACGAGCAAGCATCGCCTGACGGGATAGGGAAGTATAGCCACTTCTCAGGCTCCGGCGGGGCCTCGATCTACGCTACGCCGACAACCGGGGCGCACTATGTCCTGGGTGCGATCCGGGCGAAGTGGATGGCACTGGGTGCTGAGACAGGGCCCTTGGGGTATCCCATCACCGACGAGAAACGCACTGCCGACGGCGTGGGACGGTACAGCGACTTTTCCGGTGCAGGTGGGTCATCGATCTACAGCACAAAGATAACCGGAGCCCATGTCGTGCAGGGTGCGATCCGGGCGAAGTGGAGGGCACTGGGTGCTGAGTCCGGGCCGCTGGGGTATCCCGTCACCGACGAAAAACGCACGAGTGACGGGGCGGGACGGTACAGCGACTTCTCCGGTGCAGGTGGGTCGTCGATCTACTGTACAAAGATAACCGGGGCGCACTGGATCACGGGTGCGGTCCGGACCAAATGGGCCGCACTGGGCTGGGAGACAGGTCTGGGTTATCCGACCACTGACACAAAGGCGACGGCGGACGGGGTGGGAAAGTATAACCACTTCTCGGGTTCGGGGGGGAATTCGATCTTCTGGTCGCCCGCGACCGGGGCTCACTTTGTCCTCGGTGCGATCCGGGCCAAATGGGCGTCCCTCGGCTGGGAGACGAGCCGGTTGGGCTACCCAACCAGTGACGAGTACTCGATTCCCATCGGCCGGGCATCAGATTTTCAGCACGGCCGCCTCACCTGGAACTCGACGGCCATGCAGGTAACCGGATAGCGATACCAGGCGTCAGTGCAGGAACTCCCGGATCAGTCCGGCTGTCTCCCGGGCCCGTTCAATGTGTGGCATGTGTCCTGTCTGCTCGAACAGATGCGTTTGGGCCTCGGGCAACAATCTGCGGGCCTCGTCCAAGTGCCCGGCCGGCAGAATGAGATCGGAGTCGCCCCACAGGATCAGCACGGGCTTCCCTGCCGCGGCGACCTCGGCGATCAGGCGCGACCGCCACCTCGGCCGGATCCCCCTGAACGTGCCAAGATCGCAGGCCACTTCGCGGAAAGCCCGCATGGCGCCCCGCTGCGAACCGCGGGCCACGCTCGCGGCAATTCGCTCCTGCGAAACGAAGGAACGGTTCACAAAGAGCGCCCGCTCCGTCCGGTACGCGGCCTTCGGCGAGGGCCGCAGGAGCAGCCGGCCGAGCACGGGCACCGCGATCAGCCGCAGCGCCGGGGTCACGGTCGCGCCGAATCCGGCGCTGTTGATCAGCACGAGGCGGCGCACCTTCTCCGGGCGCAGCACCGACAAGCGCATCGCGACGGCGCCCCCGAGCGAGTTGCCGACGACGTCGACGGCACCCAGCTCCTCTTCAGCGTCCAGGGCGTCCAGGAACCGGGAGACCCACGCGGCCAGGACGTCGAGCGTGTGCCGTCCGCGCAACGCCGTCGAGCCGCCAAACCCGGCGAGATCCACGCTGATCACCCGATGGCCGGCCCCCAGCAGCGTGTGCTGCTCGTCCCAGTCCGCAAGGCTCCGGCCGATGCCATGGAGCAACAGGACCGGGAACCCGCTCCCTGTGTCCCGGTAGCAGACCGGGCGGCCGTCCACGGCGATGCTCCGCGGTGCCGCCAGCACCGGGTCCGCACTCACAACGCCGCCAACTTGCGGGGTTTCCTTGAACGAGCCGCTGCGCCGTGTCCACTGAACAGCACGTCCGCTGAACAGCAAGCCGTTGCCGTGCAGCCGGCTCAGCCGGAACATCCTGACGTCCCGGGGGTAGTTCTGGTGCAGCCGCCACGGCGCGTGCGCGCCTTGTTTTGGCATCTGGTCGATGCCGCGGCGGATGTAGCCGGAGGTAAGGTCGATCAGCGGCCTGAGTTCGCCGACGTCGGGCGGGGCCACCGGCGTCACAGTGGTGTGACCGCTCCGGTCAAGGTGGCGCAGGATCCGGGCCACGTAGTGCACCACGAGATCGATCTTGAGGGTCCAGGACGCGTTCGTGTAGCCGATCGCGAAGGCCAGGTTCGGCACGTCGGCCAGCATCATGCCCTGATAGGTGACCTTCGTTGCCGGGTCCACCGGGACGCCGTCGACGCTGAGGGCCATGCCGCCGAAGAGCAGCAGATTCAGGCCGGTGGCCGTCACCACGACGTCGGCGGCCAGTTCCGCGCCGGAGGCAAGCCGGATGCCCGCCGGCGTGAGGGTCTCGATCGTGTCGGTAGCGACGTCGGCGCGGCCGGAGCGGATGGCCTTGAAGAGGTCGCCGTTCGGCACGATGCACAGGCGCTCGTCCCAGGGGTTGTACTTGGGCTGGAAGTGCTTCTCGACGTCGTAACCCTCGGGCAGGCGCTTCGTGACCTGGTGGCGCAGGATGCTCTTCATCTTTTCCGGACTCCGCCGGCTGATCTGGTAGCTCAGCAGCGCCCGTGCGATCCCCTTCCAACGCGAGACGACGCCGGCCAGGCGCCGGGGGACATGCCGGGATACGAGGGTGTCGAAACCGTCGTCGGTGTCCGGGAGGACGGCCATGTAGCCGGGGGAGCGCTGCAGCATGGTGACGTGCTCCGCGGCGGCTGCCAGCGCGGGAACGAGGGTGACGGCCGTGGCCCCGCTGCCGATTACGACGATCCGCTTTCCGGTCGCGTCGAAGTCCGCCGGCCAGTGCTGCGGGTGGATGATCTCGCCGGTGAAGCTGTCCTGACCCGGGAACGTTGGGCTGTAGCCCTCGTCGTAGCGGTAGTAGCCCGAGCAGATGAAAAGGAACGAGGTCGTGAAGGTAACCGGCGCCTCGGCGCCGCGGCAGACCTCGACCGTCCACAACGAGGTTTCGGAGGCCCAATCGGCCCTCACCACGCGGTGACCGTAACGGATCAGGCGGTCAACGCCGTAGGCCGAAGCGGTTTCGCGCACGTACTGCAGGATGGACGCGCCCGGGGCGATCGACGTCGACGTCTCCCACGGACGGAACGGATAGCCGAGCGTGAACATGTCGCTGTCCGAGCGAACCCCCGGGTAGCGGAACAGATCCCAGGTGCCGCCGCTGGATTCGCGGGCCTCGAGGACCGCCATCGATTTCGACGGGAAAGCTGTGGTCAGGCGGCATGCGGCGCCGATGCCGGAGAGCCCGGCTCCGACGATGAGGACGTCGAGATGTTCGGCGATGATGGTGCTCCCTAATAGTTGCGCGGCCGATGGGTGCCGCCCCGATTCCCCGCAGTCTATGAACAGGGTGTTGATGAAGTCAACATCCTGTCGAGAGGATGCTACGCTGACCGCATGAACCCAGCATCCGCCGCAGAAACTGCGCCGCCGTCGCCCGGACCGGCGGCGGCGAAAGCCGCGCCCGACGACGCCGCACAGGGCGTCCCGAACCGGGGACGCCGGGCGGCCAGGCTGTCCGGCGACGAACGCCAGCGGGCCATCCTGGTCGCGGCCGAGCGGCTGCTCGGCGAAAAGGACTTTGCGGACGTCACGATCGACGACCTCGCCCGGGGCGCCGGCATCTCGCGTCCGACGTTTTACTTCTATTTCGCTTCGAAGCAGGCTGTTCTGCTGACCCTCCTGGACCAGGTGGCGCACGAGGCCGAGAAGCGCACGGCCGATGTCTTCAGCGACCTCAGCGCGGCGCCGTCGGCCGCCTGGCGGAAGGCAATCGAAGCCTTCGCCGGGACGTTCGCGGCGCATCGCGGGGTCTCGGTGGCCGCTGCGGCCGCGCGTTCCTCGGAACCCGAACTCGCTGCCGAGTGGGCCACGCTGACAAACCGCTGGATCGACGCCGCAGCGGCGGCGATCGGGGCTGAACGCGACCGCGGCGCTTCACCCGCCGGACCGGAGCCGCGGCTGCTCGCCAGCGCGCTCAATCTGCTCAACGAGCGCGTCATCACGGCGGCGCTGACCGGGCTCCACCCGATGGGACCGGCGCTTCCGGCAGCAACCCTCCCGGGCGTCGTTGAGGACACCGTTGAGACCTTGCTCCATATCTGGCTCACCAGCATCTACGGAGCGGTGCCGGCTGACCCTTAGGAATGCCTACGCCTGAGGATTCAGTCTCCCGGGATTACTCCGGGGAAGTCCGCGCAAACTCCGCTCACGCACAGCCGCTTTTCGAAGGAGAGATCATGCTCGCAGGCCGACTCGACGTTGGGACCGCCACGTTCGCGGTAAGGGAAGTACCGGAGCCTGAGGCCGGCCCCGGACAAGTACGGATCGCCGTCGCTGCGGCCGGCGTCTGCCTCTCTGACGTCCACCTCATCGAGGGAATGCTCAAGCCGCAGTACCTCCGGGGCGATACCGTGACCCTCGGGCACGAAGTCGCCGGGGTGATCGACTAGCTCGGCGACGGCGTGGAGGGGTTGCGGCTCGGCCAACGGGTGCTCCTCCAGGCCGGCGAGGAGCGCGGCGGCACCGTTCTGACCCGTGGCGTGGACTACGACGGCGGCTGGGCGGAGTATGCAGTCGCTTCGGCCGGAACTGTTGTTCCGCTGCCGGACAGCCTCCCCTTTGAACAGGCCTGCTTCATCCCCGACGCCGTTTCGACGCCGTGGGCGGCCATCACCTCGACGGCCAGGATCCAGCCGGGCAAGCCGGCAGGGATCTGGGGTGTGGGCGGTCTCGGTGCCCACGCGGTGCAGCTGCTCCGGCTCGTGGGCGCTGCTCCGATCATCGCCGTCGACCCGCTCGAAGCGGCCCGCGCCCGGGCCCTCGAGTTCGGCGCCGACGTCGCCCTTGACCCCAACGACGCCGGATTCACCGCCGCCATGGGTGCGGCGACGCGCGGCCGCGGGCTCGCCACGGCGTTCGACTTCGCCGGGGGCCGGCCGTCAGGGAGCAGGCGGCGGGATCGTTGGGCGCCGGCGGAAAGATGGTCCTCGTGGGTCTGGCGGATCAACCGCTGCACGTGAGCAACGGGACGCTCTTCAGCTACCTCCGGCAGCAGATTCTCGGGCACTACGGTTCGGCCCCCGCCGACGTGGCCGATCTCGTCTCGCTCTACGAGCTGGGCCGGATCGAGTTCTCCCGCTCCGTGAGCCGCATCATGCCGCTCGCTGACGCCGCCGAAGCCGTGCGGATGCTCAGCGAGAAGGACGGCAACCCGATTCGGATCGTGCTCAAGCCATAGCGGCGTCCGGTGAAGTGCGGTCTGGAAGCGGGGAGTCCCGGGGCGTAGATTGAAGCTCGGGGCCCGCCGATTTCCGGGCACAGTCCCGACCAACAACGTGGCAGGGCACAAAGCCGCGCACGAGCATATGCGCAAGCCCCCTGCCGCGGGGAGGAGCGATTACTTGAGCGAAGTCATCCAACGCCTGCTGGCTGCGATGAATGCCCACGACCTCGAGGCAGCGGCTGCGTTGTTCCATGAGTCCTACAAGAGCGTGCAACCGGCCCACCCGGCCAGGGCCTTCGTGGGAAGGCGGCAGATGCACGCCAACTGGGCAGCGATGTTCGCTGGCATTCCGGATTTTCACGCCGAGGTGATCAGCTCGGCGGACCACGGCAACACCGCGTGGAGCGAATGGACCTGGGCCGGCACCCGCAGCGACGGACGGCCCTTCGACATGCGTGGTGTGACGATCTTCGAGGTCGAGGACGGCCTCATAACAGGCGGACGGCTGTACATGGAAGAGCTTGAACGAGAAAACGTGGGGATCGCCGAGACGGTGCAGTCGTTGGCGGGGCGCCGGCCGGATCAGCCCGCGCGGCCCGTGGACTGATAGGGCTGGCCTCATGATGAGCCGCATCACTTGCCGGGAGTCGGCCTTCGGAGGAGGATGAACGGCAAAGTCCAGGAGGTCCATCATGATCCAGCTTGGCAAGTTTGAGAAGTATCTGATTGAGGAATTCTTCGACGATTACCGGGCCGGCGCCATGAGCCAACGCACGTTCACGCGCCGGGTGGCGTTCATTACAGGCAGCATGGCGACAGCCTCGGCAGCGATGCTCCTGGTCGGCTGCACGCCCGACGAAGTTCCGCGCAGCACGGACCCTATGCCGACGCCGGCTAGGTCCTCGGCCGGGTCGGGGCAAGGGACACGTGCGTCGTCCGCGGGTGCGGTACCGGGGGCCAAGAGTCCGTTGTCCGTCCCCGAGGGAGCGGCCGGACTCACGACGGCGACGGTGCGTCTCACCGCTGGCGGCACCGATATCAGCGGCTACCTTGCGCGGCCGGATCATGGACCGGCCGGCCCGGCCGTGCTGGTCTGCCACGAGAACCGCGGGCTGACCCCGCACATCCAGGATGTGGCGCGCCGCTTCGCGAAGGCCGGGTATGGGGCACTGGCCCTGGACTTGCTGAGCCGGGAAGGCGGAACGGCGGGCATGGACCCGGACGCCATCCCGGGAGCGCTGATCCAGGCCGGAGCCCGGCGGCACGTCTCCGACTTCGCCGCGGCCTTCGATTATCTGAGTGCCCAGGACTTCGTCGACCAGGGCCGGATCGCCATGAACGGTTTCTGCTTTGGCGGGGGAATCACCTGGCAGGCGGCGACGGCGCTCCCGGGTTTGAAGGCTACGTCCGCGTTCTACGGACCCGCGCCCGATCTGGACAAGGCGGCGGCCATCAAGGCGGCCGTCTTTGGTGTCTACGCCGAACTGGACCAGCGGATCACCGGCGCCATGCGGGCGTTCCGGGATGCCCTGGCCAAAACCGAGGTCCGGCATGAGCTCAAGGTCTATCCCGGCGTGGACCACGCCTTCCACAATGACACGGGAGAGCGTTACAACCAGGAGCAGGCCACCGCCGCGTGGAACGACACCCTGGCCTGGTTCAGCAAGTATGTCTGAGGGCATGGTTGCCAGTCATCACTCCGGGCGGCCTTGAGTCACCACCGGCAGTTCATTCCAGCCTCAGGACATCACAGACACTAGGAGAGCCACCGCAGCCGAGATTACTCTCCGACGGCGGCGTCCTTCTCGTGCCGGTACGACGCGTCAAACGTCCCTCCATGCGCCGCGTCAGACGTCCCAACCACAGCCTTCAAGGCGGCAAGGTGTTCCACCAACGCCCGTTCCGGGTGTCCGGGATGGGCGTCAAGCTGCCGGCGGAGCAGTTCCCGTGCCCGGTCGTGCTCCGGCGCGGTGTCGGCGAGCACGGCTTCGATGATTCTGGCGGCCTGATGTCGGATTCCGGCCGCACCTGAGGCATGCTCTGCGCCGAATGCCAGGTCATCGCGATCCTGGTCTTCCTGGAGTCCTGGAGTGGACGACGGCTCCACCGACATGGGCTATTCCTTTGGTCAACGTTCCGGCTGAGCCCGGAACCGGTGTTCCGACTTCCCCCCATCCCGGGTATGGGACCCGGATCCGAAGGCGGACCACCGAGACACACCATACAACGGCGCCGGACGCGCTTGCCCAGTGCTAGCGAAGTTTTTGCCAAGCTGATGCACAAGTTACGGCGTCGAGGCCTTGAGCGGCCCCGCCTCCGCGGTCGCCACCTCCAAAATTCCCGGCACCGCGTGCATTGGTCATCTCCCCGAAAACACATGGAAATACTCGCCGGGTAGCCTCGCAGCAAGGTATCCGTTCGGAAAGGTAGTGCGTCATGCGTGTTGGACTGATCCGGGTAATGACGACGTCGGACCGCCGCCTGCTCCACGCCCACGGCAAACTCCTGCAGGAAGCATTCGGATTCACCGTCACCTCCCGCTGTATTCCGGACCAGCCGTCCGGCGTCTACGATCAGGCGTCGCTCGAGTCTGCGGCTCCCAAGGTGGTCCAGTTGGCGCAGGAAATGGCCGGGGAGGCCGACGCCCTGATTATCAGTTGCACGTCGGACCCGGGGCTGGCCGCAACCCGGGCAGCCGTGGCTATCCCGGTCATCGGGGCGGGAGCCGCAGCCGCGGCCGCCGCGCTGACGTTCGGCGGAAGGATCGGGGTCCTGGGACTGGGCGCCCATGTGCCGGGCCCGATCGCGGAGTCGCTGGGCGACCGCATGCTGCTCATTGACGGCGAAGGGCGGCTCGAAACGCCCGATGCGTTCCTGATGCCCGCCGGGATTTTCGATGCCCTCGCCGCGGCCCACATGCTGGTTGATGCCGGCGCCGACGTCATTGTCCAGGCGAGCACGGGCCTGAGCAGCATCGGCATGGCGGACGTGCTCCGCCGCCGGCTCGGGGTGCCGGTTATCGACGCCGTGACGGCGGCCGGCTCCATGCTCGTCTCAGCGGTGTTTGCCCGCGAAGTCCAGAAGGTTTGAAGCCGGCGACCGAGGCCTACTTGTAGACGCGGACCCAGTCGACCTGCATCTGTGAAGGCTTGGTGGCTGATCCGTCAGGGAACCAGTCCAACTGCAGCGTCTGGTGCATGCCCACGGAGGGCAGGTGCGCCGGGTTCGTGTCGGAGAAGGTCTTCACGCCGTCGATGTAGCCGGTGATGCCGCCAGGAGTCCACTCGACGGCATAGTTGTGCCACTGGGTGGTGTCGATGGTCGTGGCCGCCGTGGTCTGGAAGTTCGAGCCGCTGCAGGCATAGTGCAGGAAGAACTTTATCTGGGCGGTGTTGGTGCTGCCCTCGGCGTAGTCGATCTCGGCGCAGTTGGGGGAGGTGTTGTTGTTCGGCCACAGGATCAGCACAGGATGGTACTTCGGGTCCCGGGCGTTGGTCCGCATGCGAGTCTCCCACTTGCCGTACTTTTGCTGCGCAAATTTGGCCGACATGCCGCCCGTGGTGCCGGCCGAGTTACCGCTCACTGTGGCCACGCCGTTGGCAACTGACCACGCCTGCGGGCTGCGCAGGCCCTTTCCGGCATGTCCGGTTCCGTTGAAGACGCTCCACTTGGTGGAGTCCGGGGCGCCCGTGTTGGAGAACTCGTCGCCCGCGACAACCGCACCCCAGCCCCGGGCCGTGGCGGCCTGCGAACCGTCGCCAGTGGCGGCGACGGCGGCCTGGGCGGAAACGGGCGCGGCGGCCGGCGCGACCGACGTCGAACCCGCGGCGGCTGCCGCCGGAGCGGCACCCCCTGCGGCCGGATCGACCGGTGCGGCTGCGGGTGTGGCGGGGACTGCCGGCGCCGCCACGATTCCGGGATCTGCCGCTGCAGTGGCCGACCCGCCGACCGGCTTCAGCGCAGACCCGGTGGCCGGCGCCTTAGTCGCTGCGGCCGCCGACGGCGTCGACGCCACGGCAGGACGTGAGGCCTCGCTGGCCGGGGAAAGGGCTGCGGCTCCTGCCGTGGGAGCAGCGCCGCACCCGGTCAGGGACAGTGCGCCCATGGTCAGCGCAATGGCGATTTTGTTGAAGTGTGTCGTCTTGAACTGTGCTTCTTTGGACGGTGCATCTTTGGACGGTGATTTCGTGAACAACGGACCCCTCCGGGCGTGGTGACTGGCGCACACAACCGTCGCTGCCAGGGCGGCGGCCAGTGCGGGAAGCTTCATCCGGCCCCTGCCGCAAGGGCACGGGCGAGCAGACGCCGAACGGCGCAACCGGGCCCGGCAAGGGGCAGTCCGGGGCCCTGCGTTCGGGCCAGGCCTTCGCGGCCAGTCGCCTACGTTACTGGATCGTTACCTTGGCCCGCAAACCTGCGCTTGTCGCCGCAAGTGGCGGAGTCGGGCGGGTTGATCGGATGCGGCGGCCGGCGCCCCCTCATTCTCCAGACGGAAAATCGTAGGCGGCCGGGATCTTTGCCGGGGGAGTGCCGTAGCTCAGGACGATTTCGTCGTGTGCCTTCAACGGGAGGTCCCGGATGCCGGCGTCGTACTTCTGGCCGTTCACGTAGAGGGTCCACCCGTCCAGCGATCCCGCCCCGGTGCCCGGGGCGCCGCTGCCTCCGAGGACGCCCCATTCCGTGAAGAGCTGCCCGAGGGTGAAGACCTGGCCGGCAGTGGGGGACTCGATGTGCACCACGCCGGTGGTGTCGTGGGTGTGCAGCGCGGAGATGCCGTTGGCCCTGTTGTCCGGGCCGGCCGTGATGCCGATGTTGGCCGGCACAGCTACGGCCTTGCCGTCCTTCAGCACGTCCAGATGCGCATGGTAGTGGTCCACGTTCCCCTCGGCTGTCAGCACCGAGAGACCGGCCTGGGCGATCCGTCCGGGAGCCCCTGCGATGTCGAGGCCAAAATCGGCGGCGGAGGCTGTGGAGGTCGTCGGCGCCGCCGACGTGGCAGGCACCTCGGGGGGCGGCCCGGAAGCAGCACACGACGCCACCCCCAACGTCACGGCGGAAAGTGCGACGGCAAGTGCCAGCTTGGGGTGCCTGGTGGTGGTGTGCATGGCTGGAGAACCGCTTTCAATCGGAAACTTGTCCCAATCAGTCTAGGTAGGCGCAGCCGGCGGGGCACGATTACGCGTTTTCCCGCCCGCGCGCCGAGGGGAAAGAATGGACCTGTGAGTGATGCTGGCGATTTCATTGACCTCGCGCTGCAGCGGGAAGGTTCCTGGAGCCGTGCGGAGGCGCTGCGGTACGGGCTGGGAAAGAATCCGGGGGGCGGTGGCCTCGGTTTCTACGGCGCCTCCGTGGGTGCCGTGCGCGGGACCGTCCGGGATGCCGGCCGCCGGTATTCCGGACTCGCGCATGATGAGATCACGGCACTGAGTTCCGAACTCTGGGCGGTGCCGGTCTTCGAGCGCCGCCTCGCAGCAGTCGTGCTGCTGCAGGACAACGTGAAGCTGTTGACCAACTCGGATCTCACCCGGCTGGAGGGCTTCATCCGGGAGGCTCGGCTGCCGGACCTCGCGGATCCGCTCGCCGTCGACGTCGTCGGGCCGCTCGTGGACGGTCTGGACGTCCTGGGCAGGGTGCGGGCCGACAGCGTGCTGGACCGGTGGGTGCGCGAGCCCGATCCCTGGCTGCGCCGGGCCGCGCTCCTTTCGCCGCTCATGGCGTTGCGCGCCGGCGCCGGGGATTGGGACAGGTTCGTCCGCCACGCGCGCGCGGTGCTCGGCGAGGACGCGGCGGGTTTCACGTTCGACTCCGACACGGAGGCCGACGGCGCCACAACCGACGACGCCGCGGCGGTGCGGGACGCCGTAACGCGGGTCCTGGCGGAAATGGCCAAGAGGAGACCCGAGCTACAGTTCACGCCCGTCGGAAGGTGACGTTCCCTTACTCGATCTTGTTCAGTGCTTCGGAGCGTTTGGATCGCCTGGATCAGATTGGTCGGCGGTGCTGCCGGCTTCGCTTGAGCCGCCGCCGGCCTTCGCGGGCAGCGCGAACCTCCTGGCCGCCCGTGACCCGGCCACGGCGCTCGCGGCGATGGTGATCAACGCACCCATCAGCAGGGCTGCTGCCTCGCCGGGGAACAGGACGTCAAGCTGCGTGCCGATGCTCGCAGCTGCCACCGGCACGCCGAGCTGGGCCGCCGACAACACGCCGAGCGGCAGGGGGAGCCCCAGGAAGGCCAAACCGGCGTGCGCCAGCAACGTTCCGGCTCCCAGTGCCAGACCGAGCGCAATCATGTCCGGATGCCCGGCCAGGTCCTTGAGCGTGAGGGATGCGCCCAGCCAGACGAAGAACAGCGGGCCCAGGAAGCCGTCGCTGAGGGCAAAAAGTTGCCGGGCCAGCCGCCTCGGTTCGCCGACGGCCGCCACCACCAGGCCGAAGGAAAAGCCCGCCATCATCACGGACACGTTGCCGAAAGTCGCGACACCGGCCAGGGCAAACAGCACCGCCAACTGGATCCTCAGCTCGAGGGCAAACTTGCGGTTCTCCGAGAGCCGGTGCACGTGGCCGCGGATTCCCGTGCTCTCCAGCCAGCGGAGTATAAAAAAGAGCGCCACAGCGCAGCCCGCCACCGTGAGCACGGTCAGGGCCGCCCGGCCCGCGTGCGGCGGATCCACCAGGAGCGGCAACGCCACAATGCAGGCTATGTCAGCGATCGCCACCTGTGCGGTCATGGAAACGACGTCGGGTCCGCCGAGGCGCAGAGAATCGACGATCGGGAGGACCAGCGCGGCCGACGAGGACGCCAGCAGCACGACGTAGAGGGGAGCATGTCCAGTCCCGAAGAGCAGGCCGATGCCGGTTCCGACGACCGCTGCCGCCGCGGCGG
>NZ_BAAAQB010000041.1:68533-157875 GCF_039531445.1 Arthrobacter humicola
ATGTTGGCCAGGAAGCTGAACGTCGGATCTGCCGGGTTCACCAGGCCCAGGCCCGTCCGTCCGATCGCGATCCCGGCCAGCAGTTCGCCCAGTACCACCGGCAGCCGCCAGTGCACCGGCAGAGCGAGCAGGGGACCAGCCAGGGCGACGACGGCGATCAGCGCCAGGGTCAAGAAGGTCATGGCTCGAGACTGCGGGACGGCCCCGGGCCAATCGGGGCAACAAGCTTCACCGGAATGTCGGTGTTCTCGTCCGTGAGGTAGGAAGCGCAGACGCGGTGATAGCCGTCGGCAATCTGGGCCGCGACTCCGGCGTCGAGGTCCCCGCGGACCAGGAGGACGGGGGAGAGCGGGCGGCCGTCGGCAATCTTGGCCAGGTCGGAGGCCACATGGGGGTTGTCCCGGGTCAGGAGCGGCAGGCCTGAGGCCCGCAGGATGTCTTTGGCCACGTGGTGGGTTACGGGCGCCAGGCGCAACGACTCCACGATGACGGCGGCCCGTGCGTCATCGGTGAGCAGCGAGAGATAACGACCGGCGGCCGGATAGTCGTGTTCCTCGGGCTCCCCGCGCCACAACACCTGGTCGCCCTCATGGCCCTTGTCCGAATCCTTTGTCATGGAATGAGACTAGTCCCGTGGAGGGGGCAGCGCGCCTACGTTCCTGACCGCCGTTCCACCACCGCGTAGGCCTTGCCGTCCAGGAATGCCCAGTCGTTGACAACCATAAACCCGAGGGCGTCCACCCGGTCGTTCAGGACGTGTTCGTCGAAGCCGCCGTCCCGTGGCTCCGCATCCCATGTGGACACGTGGACGTCCGGGCCGTCCAGGATCAGCAGTTCGGTATTGACGTCGAAATCCTCCTGGGGCTGGTTGCTCAACTGGCAGATGGCGACACAGTGGCTGTTCATTTCGGGCCTCCGCTTCCAAGGTGGTGCTGATGGCATCATCTTATGGTCGAAAAGCTGCGCCGCCCTATGGGCAACTGCCGGACCGCACTGTGGCGGCCGTTACCTGAATGTGACTTTTGCCTGCGGTTCGCGCTACGGTGGATAAGTGCCTGTTGTCTCCGATACGGGCGCTCCCCAGCCGATTGCCTAACTCTGCCGCGGCCCGGGGGTAACTCGCACCAACGACCGGCAGAGACGGGGAAACCACTTTTGGCCTGCTGATACGCAGGCCTTGGGGTGAAGCCGCACAGTGCCCGCAACGACGGGCCCCGGAGTGCGGCCGGGTGACTCCCATCCGAATCCGACAGCTCACCTCGCAGGCATTGGGAGAGGCTACATCCATGTCTTCAATCAATACTTTTGCGCGCCATGCCGCCGTCCTCGCCGCCGCATCCGGTCTGGTTCTTACCAGCGGAATGGCCGCCAACGCAGCCCCGGCACCCGTGCAGCGGGAATCCGCCCCGGCCTCCGCCGCGGACGTCAAGGGACTTCTCAGCGCGCCCGTCAGCGCCGATTCAAGCGTCAAGATCAGCTTCGACCGCCCCGCAGTAAGCTCTGTCGCCGCGCCGGTCATCGAACAGCCCAAGCCCGTTGCCGCTGCTCCCGCAGCAGCGCCGGCAGCAGCACCCAAGGCGGCCGCGGCGCCGTCCGTACAGGTGCAGGCAGCTCCGGCGGCCGCCCCGGCCGCGGCGCCCGCCGGTGGCCGCAACGCCATCATGCTTTCTGCCGCATACAGCCAGCTGGGCATCACCCAGGACTGCACCGCGATGGTGGAAAAGGCCCTTGGCGCGGCCGGTAAGCCCGTCGGCGACATCGGGCCCCGGGCCTTCCTCGGCCTCGGAATCGTTGTGGCGGCCCCGCAGCCCGGTGACATGGTGGTCCAGTCCGGCCACGTCGGCATCTACGCCGGCAACGGCCAGGTGATCAGCGGCGGCATGAACGGCGCCAACCAGACGATCGTGCACCCGCTGTCCTGGCTCACCGCGACCGGCGGCGTGACCTTCGTCCGCGCCTAAACCCCGCAGGGGCCAGACGGCCACTCCCGGGGCCACCCAATCCGGAAAGACCGGCGATCGATTTTCCCTTGGGGGCAAGCGATCGCCGGTCTTTCCCTTACCCGGATTCTCACGGATTCCCCCGGTCTCTCAGTCATTTTTGCCCGCGGCGAGCGGAAGCGTCATCTTCATGACCGTGCCGGCGTCGCCGGTGGAGGCAACCTCGACGGCGCCTCCGGCAGCCACGGCGATCTCCCGGACCAGGGCCAAGCCGATGCCAAAGCTCCGTTGTCCCTGTGTTCCGCCGGTGCTGGCGGTCCGCACGAAGCGGTCAAAGATCCGGGCCTGGTCCACTCCGGTGATCCCGGTCCCTGTGTCCGCCACGGTGATGACCGCGCGGTTCTGCTCGATCGCCGTCGTGATGGTCACACGGCCGCCCGGCGGGGTGTGGGAGAGGGCGTTGTCCGCCAGGGCCAGGACGGCGCGGCGCAAGGCGTTGGCGTCGATCCTGGCCAGCGGCCGGGCAACGGCGAAGAAGTCCAGGCGCACGTCCCGTTGCTCCGCGACCAGCCGAAGGCTTTCGGCGACGCCGGAGGCGGTGTCGGCGAGGTCGGCAGGCGCTGCCGAGCGGTCAGGGGCGTCGGTGGTGGCCGCGAGGAGCAGTTCGTTGACGATCCCGGTCAGCGTCGCCGCGTCCTCCCGGATCCGGGCCAGGTCCTGGGCCTGTTTGGAGCCGGGCTCGGTGTTGCGCTGGGCAAGCTGGATCCTGGTGTCCAGGATGGTCAAGGGAGTGCGCAGTTCATGGCTGGCGTCCTGGACGAAGCGCCGCTGCCGGGCCAAGGCGTCGCCGAGGGGGCGGATGGCGCTGCGCGCGCTGAGCCATCCGACGATGCCTGCCAGCACGATTCCCGCGACCCCGGCGATGAGCATGGCTTCGAGCACGTCCCGGGAATCCAGGTAGGCGTAGGCCGCCCCGGCCGATGCCGAACGCGGAACTTCAGGATGGGCCAGCTGGTTGACGAGGTACAGCGCCGTGGCGGCGAGGAGTCCGAGGACCATGACCGCGCAGGCGGCGCTGATCCGCAAGGCGACTTTGAGGGAGGCCTTGCGCAGGGTGGAGTGGTCCGGGGTTTCGCCGGCGCCCCCGCCGTTACTCATGGGCATCGCCGATCTGGTAGCCGACGCCGTGCACGGTGCGGATGACGGCCTTGGAGATCTTCCGGCGCAAGTGGTGGACATAGGTATCGATCACCCCCGGCTGGTCGGAGGCATGGAAGTGCGCTGAGAGGAGTTCGTCCCGGGTGAAGACCCGGTCAGGTTCCGCGGCCAGGGCTGCCAGGAGCTGCCCTTCCTTTGCGGTCAGCGACACCGTGTGCCCGTAGACCGAGCGGATCGAGCGCTGCGCCGGGTCAAGTTCCCAGTCCCCGATGCTCAGCGGTGCCGGCACTGCGGCATAGGTGCGCGTCAGTGCGCGCAGTCGTGCCGCCAGTTCGCCGGCGTCGAACGGTTTGGTCACGTAGTCGTTGGCGCCGGCGTCCAGACCCCTGACTTTCTCCTCTGCGTCGCCCAGCGCGGTCAGGATCAGGATGGGCGTGCCGATTCCTTTGGACCGCAAGGCCCCGATGAGGGCGATGCCGTCCATCACGGGCAGACCGCGGTCGATCACCATGACGTCCCAGGCCTCGGTCAGCCCCACGTGCAGGCCGTCACGACCGTTGGTGACCAGCCGAACGTGGTAATCCGTGTCCAGAAGCTCGGCGATGAGCGGTCCCAGGGCGGCGTCATCCTCGACGAGCAGCAGGGACGGCCGGTCAGCGGTTGTCATGTCAGCTATTCTTCCGTGACCAATTCCCGGGCCGGCAGTCCCTCCCCGGTTTCCGCCTCCGTGTCGCCGGCAGTTACCCCCGCGCGCCGGCTGGTGCGGCGGCGCCTGAGGAACTGCACGATACCCGGGACGACGGAGAGCAGGACCATGCCCACGGCGATGACGTCGATGTTTTTGGCGACGATGTCAAAGTGTCCCAGCCAGGTACCCAGCATCGTCACGGAGATTGCCCACGCCGCCGCGCCGGTGATGTTCCAGAGGACGAAGGATTTGTACTCATAGCGTGCGATCCCGGCACTGAGCGGCGCGAAGGTCCTGACCATGGGGACGAAGCGCGCGAGCACGACGGCGGCGCCGCCGTGCCGCCGGAAGAAGTCTTCCGTGGTGGTCAGGTGGGCCGTCTTCAGGATCCGGGCATCGTCCTTGAACCATCGCCGGCCGAAAGTGCGGCCCAGCATGTACCCCACCTGGTCCCCGACGACGGCGGCCGCGGTGACGACGCCGATCAGCACCGGCAGCGTCAGGTGCAGCTGCTGGTGCAGGAGCCCGGCGGTGAAGAGCAGCGAGTCTCCGGGCAGGAAGGGAAAGAGCACGCCGGACTCGATGAAGACCATGAGCGCGATGACGCCCAGGGCTCCCGGGCCCAGACCGGCGAGCAGGCTTGCCGGATCCAGCAGCGACGGTGACCCGGCGGCCTGCGCGGCCGGAAGGAGGGCTGAAATGTCCACGGTGTGCAGAGGTTACTTCCTCTCAGATGCCGGCTCAGAGGCCAGCGGGCGGGCGATGGCACGGGCAGGTAGCCGGTCCGCGATCTTCGGCGCGGCAACGTTCCAGAGCCCGGTGAGCATCACCACGGCTGCGCTCGCAGCCAGGAATGATGCCGTGACGTCGGAGGGGTAGTGGACGCCGATGTACAGCCTGGACCACGCCACGATGAGCGCCATCGCCGCGGCCGCGAAGGCCGATACCTTGGCCCAGCGGGTCCCGCGGGCCAGGAAATACAGCGCGAAACCGAGAGCGACGGCAAAGGACACATGGCCGCTCGGGAAGCTGTTGGAGCCGGTTTCCGGTGCCAAAGGATCGAACAGCAGCGCGGGGTTCGGCCGCTGGCGGGCCACGAGGATCTTGAAGAATTCGCTGGCCACCCAGCCGGACACTGCCACCAGGCCGAATGCTATCGCCTTGACCAGTCCGCCGCGGAACAGCCAGATGCAGAGGGCGACGGCGGCGATCAGCGCGACGCCGGCGACCGGGCCAAACACGACGTTCAGTATCATCGCGACGGCGGTCAGGGCCGCGGCGTGATGCTGGCTGAGGTCCTGATCGACGCCGAGCTCGGTGGCGCTGAAGCCCGGCGTCAGCTGCGCCGCCAGGCCGAGAGCCAGGACGGCGGCGGAGAGGAGGAGGCCCAGCAGCAACCAGTGGCGGACCTGGGGGAGGGCCAGCAGCTGCGGCCGCGCGGCGGTACGACCTAGTGCTGTATCGCGTTCAACAGGGACGGGTCCAGTCATGGGTCCTCCGGCTCGGGACAAGGGCGCCAGGTTGGCGCCGGTTTCCACTCTTCCGCGAGGCAATTAAGAAACGCTTAAGAAGTGCCGCCCGGACGTTCCGCAGGGCTGATTACGCGGCGTAGCGCAGCAGGGTCACTCCGTTGCCGAAGGTCCGGGTCTCCAATAGCCGGAGCTGGACCGTTTTGTCCTCAGGCTTGAACAGGGGACTACCCCGTCCCACGAGAACCGGATGGACGTACAGCCAGTATTCGTCGATCAGTCCGAGCCGCCGGAAAGTGTCCGCGAGATTCGCTCCGCCAAGGGCCAGGTCGCCGCCCGGCTGCGACTTCAGCGCCAGGACTTCTTCGGCCACGACCTCCGGCACCACGGTGGTGTTCCAGCCGGCTGTCTTCAGCGTCCGGGAATACACGATCTTGGGCATCTCCCGCCAGATGTGGGCGAACTCGGCCATCGGGGCGCTGACATCGGGGTCGGCGTCCGCTGTCGGCCAGAACTCCGCCATCAGCTCGTAGGTGACGCGGCCGTCCAGGAAGGCGTCCATGGCGGCGAGCTGCTCGTTGAAGTGGCGGTGCAGTTCGTCGTCGACCATGTGCCAGCTCAGGTCCCGGTCCGGGCCCTCAAAGAACCCGTCCAAGGACACCTGCATGGCCATAATAATTTTCCGCATCGGGCGCTCCTTGCGTTTTTTCCAGCGTACCCCCGGCAGAATCCTGCCGGTTGGGGGGTTTCGGTCATGTCCAGCCCCCGCCCCACCGCCGATCCGGCAGGATCTTGCCGAATTGCAGCCACTGAGGCAGGATGGGAGCCACGACCCGCCCAAGCGGCAGCATCCTGCCTCTTCCGGTGCGGGGAATAGGGGAGGCAGGCGCGGCTGTGAGTGATGTTTTGTCAGTGGCTGCGGGCATCCGGAGCGCCCGCAAGGACGCCGGAATCACGCAGGAGGACCTGGCCCACCTGGCGGGAACTTCGGTGCGCACCGTCCGATCCATCGAAACGGGAAGCGGCAACCCGTCGCTGCAGGCCGTCATCGCCGTCAGCAATGTCCTGGGCCTGCACCTGACGGTGCAGTGATGGGGGTCCTGGCGCCGGGGGACCTGCAGGACCTGAAGTTCGTCCGGTCCGCGGACGTCTATAAGAGCGGCATTTTGGCCGGACACCTGAGCCGGACCGATTCCGGCGCGGTGAGGTTCGACTATCTCCCGGACTATCTCACGTCCGGCCTGCCTCCCGTGGCTGTCTCCCTCCCGCTGTCCGCGGCAGCGGTGGAGAGCACTGCCGGGGCGTTGCCGGCGTTTTTCGCCGGACTCCTGCCGGAGGGGCACCGGCTCACGGTCTTGAAGAACGCGACCAAGACCAGCTTCGACGACGAACTCACCCTCCTGCTGGCCGTGGGGGCGGACGTGCCGGGGGATGTTCAGGTGGTCCCCGCGGGTGCCCCTCCGGCGGAACCGCCCACCCTGGCCGACACGTCCCGGCCGGAGGAACTCGACTTTTCCGTGCTGGCCAACACGGTGGACCTGCACGGCCTGCCGGGGGTCCAGCGGAAGACCAGCGCCTCGATGCTGACGACGCCGCTCGCCCTGCGCGGGCACCGCTACGTGCTCAAACTGGACCCGCCGGAACATCCGCATCTGGTGGTCAACGAGGCCGCTCATTTGCGCGCCGCGAAGTCGCTGAAGATCCCTGTGGCCAAGAGCCGGGTCATCGCGGACCGGAACGGCCTCCCCGGCCTGCTGGTGGAACGGTTCGACCGCGTCAGGAATCCGGCCGGCGACTGGATCCGGCTTCCCCTGGAGGACGGCACCCAGGTGCTGGGACTGCCCCCGGCAGCGAAGTACGGCGTCAGCTCGGAGCAGGTGGCAGCGGCCCTGGCCGGGATCTGCAAGGCACCGGTGGTCGCGAGCCGCAACCTCTACCTGCAGTTCGTCTTTGCCTGGCTGACCGGCAACGGTGACCTCCATGCCAAGAACCTGGCCGTCCTCGGGAACGGACCGGGACGCACCATCGCCCCGGTCTTCGACGTCCCGTGCACCCTCCTCTACGGCGACGAAACCCTCGCTCTGCCCGTCTCGGGGAAGACCAGGAACCTCAAGGCGAGGCACTGGGCAGAGTTCGCCGCCACGCTGGGCCTTCCACCGCGAGCGGCGGCCTCGGCCAACAGGACCGCGCTCGCCGCCGCGGGCACCGTCAGGCTGGAGGACCTGCCGTTCACCGGGTCGCCGCTGCACGGTGCGCAGCGGGAACTGGGATTTCGACGGCGGGAGCTGACCGGCTGATCGCAGCTTTTCCCACGGCCAGGCTCTTGCGCGGGGTCTTGCGCCAGGCTCTTGCGCGGGGTCCGGGGAGGGTGCAGAATGCAGGGACTTTAGTGCCCCACAGCGGTCAGTCGCCGTCCGAGGGAGAAACATGTCTGCGAACGTTTTTCGAACAGATGCCCCGGGGAATTCGGGATGACTGAGCCGGCGCGTCATTACGGGTCCGGCGGGCACCGGGTCTCCGACGGGTCGAAGCCCGGGCCATGGCCCCTCGCCTGGCGGGTGGGAAGGATCCGGCCGCAGTACCTGACGGCGGCCGCCGTCGCAGTCGCCCTGGCGGTGACCGGCAGCGTCTACGCGAGCGGCCAGGCGGGGATGCCGGGGATGCCGGCTGAGCCCGCGGCCGCGGCGGCCGCTGCGGCTTCCGGTACCGCCGTCACGGCCCCGCTCACGGCGCAGGCAACGCCGGCAGTCACTGACACCAGCCAAGCGGCCGCGACGGAAGCTACCGTGCCGGAAACTACCGGGCCGGAAACCACTGATCTGGCCCTCCCCGCCCCGTCCGCGACTGCCGCCCCCTCCGTCACGCCGCCCGCGGCCTCCGGTACTGCCGTCCCCTCCGTCACGACGCCTCCGGAAATCGCCGACGAGCCCGTCGCTGCCGTCACGGTCCCGACGGTCACACCCGAACTGGGCAGCCGGATCAACGCGATCATCGCGGCCAACAGCGCGTATGCACTGGGGGTGTCGTTGATCGATGTCTCGGACGGCGTGGTCCACGGCTACGGGGTCCAGGGCAATTTTGTCGCCGCCAGTACAGCCAAGATCCTTGCCGCGTCGGCCTATTACCACCTCGTCGAGACCGGCCGCGCCTCGCTGAGTGCCCCGTTGGGCGCCTCGACGGCGGGGGCCCAGATCCGCCAGATGGTTCAGCAGAGCAATAACGATTCATGGCTCCTGATACTTCGGGCTGTCGGTCAGCAGCGGATGACGGCTTACGCCGCGTCAATCGGGATCGGCTACGACTTCACGGTGAACCTGCTGACCCCGGAGGAGATGGCGCGGACCCTCTACCTGCTCTACACGGGGCAGCTGCTCAATGCGCGCAACACGGCCCAGCTGTTGTCCTACATGCAGAACACCAATTACGAGACCCTGATCCCGCCCGCGGTTCCGCCCGGCATAGGGGTTCACCACAAGTACGGGCTGCTGTTTGGAAACCTGCATGATGCCAGTGTCCTGGACAAGGACGGCCGCGCCTTCGTGTTTGTCGTGTACACGCGCGGCCGCGACTACTCGGACATGGGCCCCCGTACGGCGATCATTCAGCAGCTCACCCGGACGGTGACCGCCGCGTTGTTCTGAGCAATGATGGCTGTTAGGAACCGGTGCAGGCCTTTTCGGTGGTGCCGTAGACGTCAGGACTGACCGTATAGCCGTGGCGATCCTGGGCCAGCGCACGCTTGTTGACGGCGGCCAGGGCGGCCGCATCAAGCATCGTGGTCGAGACGAGGTTGAGGAACTCCTGGCTGTCCCCGCTGGACGCCGTGACTTTGAAGCTCCCCACGCCGGCGCGGTAGTACTTTTGCTGGTGGCCGACAGACGCCCCGTCCAGCGGGTTGAATTCGTCGATCTTCAGGACATTGGCTTTCCGGCTGACCACCTGGGCGCAGTCCAGGAAACCAATCGAGGGCGCTGACGCCTGCGTATAGGGTCCAAATCCTTTTGCGGGGTGCGCCAACATGGCGATGCCTGCCCGTGCCTTGTCGACTCCCGAGATGAACGTGTTCGGGGCGCCGGTAAACTTCCCGGCGTCGAACTCCTCCGGGTACTCACCCAGGAGCCAGACGGCTCCCTTTTCGGTCTGCGCGAAGAAGGCCAGTTCGGATTCCCCAAGGACTCCGTCCGAGTAATCGCGGTCCCACAGGACCACCGTGCGGACTCCGTCGATCTCCTTTGTCAGTCCCGTCACGATCGACACCACGCGGTGCGTGTGGACCTCCGGCGGACTCGTGGTGAGGTCCTTGACGGTGCCAGTGAACTCGGAGCGGGTTCCCGGCTTCATGGGAAGCCAGGTGTTGTCCACTGTGGGCTCGTGGGGGAAGTTTCCGGCGTTGAAGTCGGGCAGCGAACCCGGTCCGCAGTCTGTCGCGGTCGAGGCGCGGGCCGGCGCGGGTGCGGTGCCGGCCTCCCCTGCACCGGCCGTGAGGAGGGACAGCGGCAACGCCAGGAGGCAACTGACTACGGCAATGTTCTTGTGCAACATCGGACATTCCTTTGCGGGGTTCCAGGCCGGCCCGTAGCCGGGTTCAAACGGTCGCCGGGCCGGCGGCCGCGCGTTCCTTCTGACGTGTCTTCTTGGATTTGGCGAACCGGAGATAGAGAGAGGGAACGATGAACAGATTGAGCAGGGTGGAGGTGACCAGGCCGCCCAGGATGACGACGGCCATGGGGTGTTCAATTTCGTGGCCGGGGATGTTGCCCATGACGACCAGGGGCACCAGTGCCAGCCCGGTGGCCAGGGTGGTCATGAGGATCGGCGAGAGCCGCTCCGCCGCCCCGCGCATCACCAGGGGACGGCCGAAGGTCTCGCCCTCATGCATTTCCAGATACTGGCAGTGGTTGATCAGCAGGATGCCGTTGCGGGCAGCTATCCCCATCACGGTGAGGAAGCCAACGAGGGACCCGAGGGACAGGACACCGCCGGTCATGTAGGCGGCTATGACGCCGCCCACCAGGGCTACCGGCAGCGTCAGCAGCGACAGCACGGCCAGCCGCCAGCTCCGGAAGGACGCCTGCAGCAGCAGAAGGATCACGGCAAGCGCCGCCGCGGAGAAAATCATCAAGCGGTTCGTTGCCGCTTCGCGTTCGGTGTACTCGCCAAGCAGCTGCACGCTGTAGCCGGTCGGCAGATCCAGGCTTTCCAGCCGCGACTGCAGCGCGCCGACCACCCTTCCCAAGTCCGCCCCCTGGGCCAGGAACGATCCCACTTCCACGCGGCGGGAGCCGTTGGTGCGGTCGATCTGGTTCGGCGTCGGCACCAGGCTCACGTTCGCGACGTCGGCCAGGCGCACCCGCTGTCCGCTCGGCGTGTCGATGGGCAGGTCTTCAATGCTGGTGACGCTGGCCCGGGTCGCCGGGGTGCTCCAGACCTGGACGTCGTAGGCCCGGCCGTCGCGGAAAACGTCCCCGACTTCCTCGCCTGCCACGAGCGTCGCGGCAGCACGCCGGACGTCGCCGGGCTTGAGCCCGTACTTTTGCGCCGCGGCCAGATTGACCGTGACGGCGATCTGGGGGACCTCCACTTCAAGGGAGACATGCGCGTCTTCGGTGCCCTGGATCCCGTCCAAGATGGCCTTGACCCGCTGCGCCTGTTCCCGCAGCACGTTCAAATCGTCCCCGTACACACGGACCAGGATGGGCTCGCTGGCGCCGGTGATGACCTCTTCGATGCGCTCCTTCAGATATGTTTGGACGTCGCGGTGCAGTCCCGGGTAGCCGTCAACCACTTCCTGGATGGCGGCGACCGTCTTGTCGTAATCGGCGTGGCGGTCGATGCTGATCCAGTGTTCGCCGGCATTGACACCGACGATCTCGTCCGCGGCGAAAGCCTGCCCAATGTGCGTCCCGCAGTTCAGGACGCCGGGGACCTTGAGGAATTCCTCGCAGCCACGCTGCGCGATCCGGTACTCCTCCGCGGCAGAGGTTCCCGGCTGCGAGACCCAGTGCATCAGGAAGTCCCGTTCCTTGAAGGTGGGGAACAGGGACGAGCCCATCAGGGGAGCGATGACCAGGCCCACGACCGCCAGCACCCCAAAGCCGGCGTAGCCGTACCGGGGCCTGTTCATGGTCTTGGACAGGGCGGCGTGGTAGCCGCGTTTGAGCACCCGGACCAGGGGAGGGTCGCGTTCCTCGAGTTTGGCGTTGCCCAGAAGGATCAGCGCCAGGGCCGGTGTGACAGTCAGTGCCACGAGCATGGAGGCGAGGACAGCCAGGGTGTAGGCGACGGCGAGCGGGCGGAAGAAGACGCCCGTGAGCCCGTCCAGGAAGAAGATCGGCACGGCCGCGACCACGATGATCAGCGTCGCGTACACGATCGGGCTCCGCATCTCGAGCGAGGCCCGCAGGACCACCGACGACGCGGATTCGTCACCGCCCGCGGCGCGGTGCTGTCGGAGCCGGCGCATGATGTTCTCGACGTCGATGATCGCGTCATCGACCACGACGCCTACGGCGATCACCAGCCCCGCCAGGACCATCGTGTTGATCGAACTGGACGTGAAATACAGCACCAGTGCGGCTGTGAGCAGGGACAGCGGAATGGCGATGAGGCTGATCAATGCCGTGCGCCATTGGAAGAGGAACGCGACGAGGATCATGACGACCAGCAGGCAGCCCAGCAGCAGCGCGACACTGAGGTTGGAGATCGCCTCCTCAACGAAGCTGGCGGGACGGAAGATCGTGGTGTCGAAGTTGATGCCGCTCAGGCCCGGCTGCAGTTCGTGCAGGGCCTCCTCGACGCCCTTGGTCACATCCAGGGTGTTGCCCCAGGGCAGCTTCTCGACGATCAGCATGAGCCCGTGGCCGTTGTTGATCACGGCGTCACCAATGAGCGGCTGATGGTCCTCCACGACCTGGGCCACATCGCCCAGATGCAGTGCCACCCCGTCCTTTTCCCGAATGGTCACCTGGGCCAGGTCTGCAGGGGTCTGGATCGGCTGGACGTGACGGATGCCCATCCTCTGGGTGGGGCTGTCGATGAAGCCGCCTGTTCCGATGAACCGTCCGGGCGAGTATTTCAGCAGACCGGCGTCCAGGGCGCCGGCGGTGACTTCCATAACCTGGTTGAGGGAGACGTTCTGGGCCTTGAGCTTGTCAGGTTCAACCTGCACCTGCAGCATCTGGAGCCGCTCACCCCAGATGGCCACGTTGGCCACACCAGGTACCCGCAGCAGCCGGGCCCGGATCGTCCAGTAGGACAGCATCGACATTTCGATGAGCGAGTGCTCCTGGGATGTCATCCCGATCTTCATGACCCGGCTGGTCGAGGACAGCGGCTGCAGCATCACCGGCGGGGCCGCCCAGGTGGGCAGCGCCGCGGTTACCGAGGCCATCCGTTCCGACACCAGCTGGCGGGCGTTGAGCAGGTCCGTGCCCTGGTGGAAAACCAGCACGATCGACGACAATTGCGGCACGGACTTTGACCGCAGCTCGTCCAGACCCGGCATGCCGCTCACGGCGGCCTCGATCGGCACGCTGACGAGCTCTTCGACTTCCTGGGCGGTCAACCCCAGGCACGCGGTCTGGATTTCCACGCGGGGCGGGGCGAATTCGGGGAAGACGTCCACGGACGCGGCACTCAACTGCAGGGAACCTAGCAGCATTACGGCGCAGGCGAGGGCGACGACGATCGTCCTGAATCGGAGGCTGATCCCGATGAGCCAGCGCATGTCAGTGGGCCGTGTCGAATTCAGCGCCGAAGAGTTCCTCGGCCCCCGTCGTGACCACTACGGTGCCGGCCGGAGGCCCCTCCGTCAGGACGGCGACGTCGCCGTTGATGCGCTCGACCGTGATGGGCTGGCGGATGTAGACCCGGGGCTCGGGGTTGGTGTACACCCACGTCTTGCCCGTGCTGTCATAGATTACGGCCCCGTAGGGGACGGTGAGCTTCTTGGTCTGGGGATCCGTGGCCGTCGCGGCGGTTTCGATTCCGACGCGTTGGACGGCGTGTTCGGTGAGGGTCAGCCGGTGCAGGTCCGTGCCGGGCACTTCGGCAACGACCGCAGGGTCGCCGTCGGCCGGGGCGGCTGCCGGCGTCGGGCTGCAGCCGACGACGCTGAGTGCCGTCAACGCCGTCACAAACGCCCCGATGATGAATGACGCAACCTTGGTGCCCCGCTGCTGCGAAGGTGTCGAATTCATGATGCATCCTGACTTTCCGTCCGTACAGCGGAGCCCTGGCCGGTCTCTGCGCCGGGTGCCGGCTTCGGCTCGAACCGGAGCAGCACGGCGGGCACGACTATCAGGGTGAAGAAGAGCGTTGTCAGCAGGCCGCCCCAGATGATTACGGCGAGCGGCTGGATGATTTCCGTTCCGACGACGCCCCCGAAGAGAACCAGGGGCAACAGCGCCAGGCCCGATATCACGGTCGATATCAGCACGGGACCAAGCCTCTCCCGGGTCCCGCGGACCACCAGGGCAGGCCACGGTGCAGTGGCGTCCCCGGCACGCAGGCTCCGGACGTGGCCCGTCAACAGGAGGGCGCCGCGGACGGCGATCCCCAGGACGGCGGCGAATGCGACCAGAGCCACCAGCGAGTTGACCCCGCCCGTGGCCTGGGCGGCCAGCACGCCGCCGGACAGCGCGAGGATCAGGCCCAGGAAGAGCGGTGCGGCAAGCCGCCAGCTTCCCGTCGCCGTTTGCAGCAGGACCAGGATGCCGGCCGCGGCAACCGCCGCGAGGAGCCATAGCCACTGGTAATTGCTCTGCTGCTGCGCGTATTGAGTGAGGATTTCCGCGTGGTACGACATCGGGAACTGCATCTTCTGCAGGCTTGCGTCGATGTCGCGCTGGATGTCGCCCAGGGGGCGTCCCTGGATCTCGGCTTTGACGTCGATGCGCCGCGACGTGTCATCGTGCAGGATGACGGACTCGTTCCCGACCATGGTCACTTTCGCGATGTCGCCGAGGCGGGCATGTCCGCCGTTGGGGGTGTCGATGATCAGGTCGCGGACGCTGTCCAGGCTGTTGCGGGTGGCTGCAGTCCCCTTCACGATGACCGAGAAGACTTTCTGCTGTTCGTAGAGGTTCCCGACTTCAATGCCCTGCAGCAGTGCGGCGGCCGCACGCCGGACGTCGCCGGGGACGACGCCGGCCTTTTGGGCGGCGGCGAGGTCCACCTTGACCTCGGCGATCGGCTGCTCGGCCGGCAGGTCGACATGGGGGTTAACGACTCCGGCCGTGTGCTCCAGCAGCTGTTGCACCTCCGCCGCCTTCTGCCGCAGGATCGCCGGGTCGAGTCCGAAGACCCGGACGGCAAAGCCGCTGTCCGCCTCTTCCCGGATCTGGTCGATGCGCTCCTGGGGGTAGGTGGAGATCTTGCTTGTCAGGCCCGGATAGCCTGCGATCACCCGGTCGACGGCGGCGGCCGTGTCGGCGTAGGAGGCGT
Organism: Arthrobacter humicola; assembly: GCF_039531445.1. Lineage (NCBI taxonomy): Bacteria > Bacillati > Actinomycetota > Actinomycetes > Micrococcales > Micrococcaceae > Arthrobacter > Arthrobacter humicola. Next base: position 83,233 of record NZ_BAAAQB010000041.1, read on the forward strand.
CGTCGGCCACGGTCACCCACAGCTCGCCGGAGCTGACGTCGCCGACCTGATCGGAGGTGATGGCCCGCCCGACGTGCCCACCGACGTTGGCCACGCCAGGGAGGGCGCGCAGCTCTGCGGCTGCTGCCGCGGTGACCCGGCTCATTTCCTGGTCGGAGGTGCCGGCACTCGCGTTCCAGTGCACCACCAGGGTCTTGTCCGCCAGCACCGGCACGACGGGATTGCTCCCGGCCAGCTGGGGAACGAGTGCAAGTCCGGCCAGTGCCACCACCGCAGCGGCGGCGAACACCCACCGTGTCTTCCCCGCCAGGCGCGTCACGAGCCGGCCGTACGCGCCTTCGAGCCGCCTTAGCGACCGGCGCTCCGGCGCGTTGGAAGCGACAGGAAGGACGAATGCCAGGGCAGCAGTGACGGTGATCGCGATGATCATCGAGACAACCAGGGCGATCAGGTAGCTCTGCACCAAGGGCCCGAAGAGGGCGCCGTTCTCACCGGAAATGAAGAGCGCAGGCATGACAGCCAATGCCATGATCAGCAGCGAGTAGAGGATCGGCGTGCGGACAGCCCGCAGGGCCGCCGGGATCACGGAATCGCCCGGTTGCCGGTCCTGTGCCTGCTGGCGCCGTGCCCGGGCAATGCCGTTGAGGTCCTCCGCGACATCGCCCACGATGACCGCCAGGGCCAGCACCATGCCGGCCAGGACCATGGTGTTCATCCCGGTGCCGCGCCAGTCGAGCACCAGCGCCGCCGCGGTCAGCGACACCGGAATGGTGATGAGGCTGATCAGGGCCGTGCGCCAGGAACGGAAGAAGACGCCGAACAGGGCAACGATCAGCAGGAGAGTAATGAGCAGAGCGACGCCGAGCGTCCCGACCTCGTTGTCGATAAATGAGGCCTGCCGGTACACGCTGGTATCGATGGTGACCCCTGGCAGGCCCGGCTGGAGCGCGCGGAGTGCCTCGTCAACGCCGCGGGTCACGTCCATCGTGTTTGTCTCGGGGAATTTCTCGATGACCAGCAGCAACTCGGCGTCCCGGCTCAGCAGGGCGTCGCCGATCAGCGGCTGGTGGTCCGTGGCCACGGTGGCCACGTCCTTGAGCAGGAGATTGCCGCCGGCCCCCTCGATGGGAACCTGGCCCAGATCCTCCGGCGTGGTGATCGGCAGGACATGCTGAACACCGATCCGCTGGTGGCCCGTCTCGAAGAAGCCGCCGGTGCCCGGTGTGGATGCCTCCAGGTAGCTCAGCGGCGAAACCCACACTGAGTTGCCGGTCGTCTTGATGACCTCGTCCAGCGTAACCCCCTTGGCCTGGAGCTGCGCCGGATCCACCAGGACTTGAAGTTGTTGGTCCCGCAGGCCCCAGATCGCCACGTTCGCGACGCCGGGCACGGCCAGGAGTCCGGGCTTCATGGTCCAGCGGGCCAGCACTGACATGTCGATGGCCGACATGTCTTTGGAGGTCAGCCGGATCATCATGACCCGGCTCGTCGAGGACAGCGGCTGCATCAGCACGGGCGCCGCCGACACGTTGGGGAGTGCGCGTGCCTGGGTCAGCCGTTCGGAGACCAGCTGGCGAGCGCGGAAGAGATCGGTCCCTGGCTTGAAGACCATCTGGATTGAGGAAAGGCCCGGCACGGACTTGGACCGGATCGCCTCCACCCAGGCAACGCCGTTCAGCAGGTCGGCTTCCATGGGCGAGGTGATGAGCTGCTCAACCTCGGCGGCCGAGAGTCCTAAGGCTTCAGTCTGGATTTCCACCTGCGGCGGGGCGAATTCCGGAAAGGCGTCCACGGACATGCCCGGCAGGCTGGTGAGCCCGAGGGCCAGGATTCCCGCCGCCGCGGCGAGGACCAACAGGCGGAACTGCAAGACCCAGCGGAGGATTGCACCCATCATGGCCGGTACCGTGCAGGCTCCACAGGAGTGCACACATCAGGGGAATCAGGGTCGAGTCGTCGGCGTCGTCTGTATCCGGGGCCGTGGAGTGGCCCCGCCGCGAAACCGATCACCGGGAAAAGGGTTTTTGAGGCTTTTCCTGTTTGCCAAATTGCCTGTTTGCTACGCACGGCGCGGCTCCTTGGTTCAAGGCCATAGCGCCCCCCAGCCGTCAAGAGCAATAATGATCTTCGGGCACACAGGCGTCAATAGAAATGCAGGTGACCGCCATGAAGGCAGCCGCAGGAGACCGCATCATCATCCGTGGGACCACGGTGGAGTCCACGGACCGGCACGGTCTGATCCTTGAGGTCAAGGGAGCCGATGGGGCGCCCCCGTACCACGTCAGATTCGACGACGGCCACGAGACGATCATGTTCCCCGGCGGGGATTTCGTCGTCGAACGGGCCGGGAACGGGCCCTAAAAGGCACCTTCGGAGAGCGCCGGGAACTGGGCCCCAGGACGCTCCGCCCTAGAAACCCGACGAGCTCCCGGAGCCGGAAAAGCTGCCGCCGCTGGATCCGTACCCGGTTGTGGCTCCGCCGCCGCGGGCGGTGCTGACGCTGCTGACGCCGGTGCTGAAGCCGGAATTGAAGTTCGGCACCGAGAAGAAGTAGTAGGACGGATACACGGTGCCGAGGATGCTCGGCTCGTAGGAGCGGCCGTACCTGGCTTTGGTCCCGGCCTGGGCGCTCTCCATGTCCTTGCGCATGAGCCCGGCCTCCTTCTCGTTGCGGGCGTAGGCCCCGATCACGGTATCGGCGTGCTGCTTCAGCAGTTCGGACAGCCGGGTCCGGGCATCACGCAACCGGTCCAGCGCCGTCTCGGGCGTGATGGAGCCGTCGGCCAGTTCCGATGACCAGCGTTCAAGGTCGCTGCGGCTTTCATCGCGAAAGGACCGCAGGGCAGCCGCCGTCGCTGAGGATCCCTCGGCACGGCGCTGGCTGAGCATCTCTTCCAGGCCGTTCAGGTCGCTGCGGAAGGGTGCGAGCTGGTGGTCCCAGGCGGCCGGCCAGGATGCTCCGCGGTTGAGCAGGGCATTGGTATCGGCAATCACGTCGTCCAGCACGTCCAGTTCTGCCGCCGCGTCGGCGTAGTTCCGGATCAGTTTGAGGTTGGGCCGGCGGCTAAGGTCCCGGCGGCTGAGGGCATGCACCTGATTGGAAAGCTCGGTGGCCATGTTGTAGCGGTTCATGAACGTGCGGTGTTTTTCGAGGACCGTGCTGCCGTACCGCGAGGATTCGGGGATGGTGCTGGCGTTGAGCTCGGTGACCTGCAGGTCCATGCTGACGTTCGCGTAGCTGGCGTCGCCCCGCGCGAGTTCCTTCCGGCAGGACACCCTGGTCCGCCACCGGACGATCAGCCATGCTGCCGCGCCGCAGACCGCGGCGGTCACCGTCAGCCAGGCCGAGGCAACGAAAGCCGTGGACCGGTACCATGGCTGGTTGATGAGTTCGGCGCCGCGGCGGACCCCGGCAATGGTGCCGTCAGTCCACTGGGCATCGCGGAACAGTTCCTTGGAGGCGTTCTGGATGTCCTCGCGCTGTTCGAGGGAGACCTTGCGGTCCTCACCCATGTAGGTCCCGACATGCCGGCCGACCGGGTCCAGGGCAAAAATGAACAGCCCGTCCGCCCACTTCTGCCCGTCGGGACTGATCCATTCGGGATGTTCGGCGCGGGCGAACCTCAGGACTTCCTCGTTCAGGTTGTCCGCGGCCGTGCCGTTGTATGTGTAGATCGCAACCTTGGTGGGCTGATAGAACTCGGTGGACCGCACCGCCGGCAGGAGCGTGTTTTGGTCCAGGACCCCGGCGCGGTCCTCAACCACGACGGCGGTCGGTGTCACGGCGAGCGCCGCGGCGGCTCCGCCGAGCAGTCCGACCATGAGCAGGAGCACAGCGGCGAGGGCATTGCGCATGATTCCCATTTTCCGAGCGTAGTGGGTGGCCCCGGCCGCGTCGATGCAACCGCCGCGGGAACGGGACGAAAGACACCATGACCGCGCACCGGCCCGGCGTCCATACTTGCGGCATGAGTTCTCCGCCGGAAGGATCCCAGCCCGAACGACCTCCAGGAGAACCAGAACCGGAGGAAACGAAGCCCGTTCCGGCGCGCCCCGCCAGGCCCGACCGGACCCTGCTGGCCATCATGGTCGCGATCGCGGTGATTGTGATCGTTGCCCTGGCTGTCGTCCTGACCCGCGGAGAACCGGCGCCGCTGGCCGAGTCGACGCCCGCCGGCGTCGTGCAGCGCTATGCCGCCGCTGTCATTGCCGGGGATGAGGCGGCCGCGTCCGCCTACTTGACCCCGGCCGCCCGGAGCAAGTGCAACAACGAGGCCCGTCCGCCCGCGCAGAACCTGCGTGTCACGCTGGTCTCCACCACCGAGCGGCCGGAGTCAGCGGACGTGCGGGTGCTCATCACCGTGTCCGAGCCGGGCGGGCCGTTCGGCAGTGCTGAATACCAGGTGGAGGACGTCTTTGACCTCGTTCGGTCGGGGAACGGCTGGCAGATCGACAACGCACCCTGGCAGCTGACGGTGTGTCCCGGTCAGGTGAAGCAATGAGCGCCCAACGGACGGTGCGCCGGCTGATCACCTACGCGCTGCTGTTCGCGCTGGTGGTGATCGCCGCCGTCGGGCTTGGCGGACTGCTGGGCCGCCTGTTCGTGACGGGAACGGAACTGGCCGTGGACGATGTCGCGGGGCTGGCGCGCTCGCTGGCCTTCGCCCTGATCGGCGGCCCGCTCGCGGCCGTCTTGTGGTGGGTGGTCTGGCGGCGGCTCGAGGACCCGGAGGAACGGTCCGCCGTCGGGTGGGGCCTCTATGTGACCGGCGCCTACCTGGTTGCCCTGCTGATCGCGTCCACCAATCTGATCAACACGCTGTCCTCGCTGATCGGCGGCCCGGGCCAGGAGTGGCGGCTGTCGCTGGCCACGGGACTGGTGTGGGCGGCGGTCTGGGTCTGGCACCGGTGGATGTGGCGCCATCCCCGGAAGGGTCCGGCCGAGCTGGCCGAGGTCCCCACGGTGCTCGGCTCGGTGCTGGGGCTCGTGCTGGGCGTCGGCGGCGCCGTCTCGGCCCTGTCCACCCTTCTGGATGCCGCCCTGCGGGGCGCCGCGGTTGAGGCATCGGTGGGCAAGCCATGGTGGGTGTCGGCGCTGCAGTCCCTGGTTTGGGCCGTCGGCGGAACCGCCGTCTGGTGGTGGCACTGGAAGCACGACGGCGGCCGGCGGCTGCGCACCGGGCTGGCTGACGTCGCACTCATCACCGTCGGGGTGCTCGGCGCCGGCATCCTCACCCTGGCCGGGTCCGGGGTGGCACTCTTTGTGGCCCTTCGCCTGCTGTTTGACCGTACCGAAGCGCTGGAGCTGTTGCTGGAGCCCCTCGCTCCCGCCGTGGCGGCGGCTGCCATCGGTTGCCTCGTCTGGGTTTACCACCGCAACATCGCGAGCGGGCGCTCGGAAACCACCCTTCAGGGCGGCAGGCTCGTGACCTCCGGCGTCGCGCTGGTCGCGGCGGCGTCGGGGATCGGCGTGATCGTGAATTCGGTCCTGGCCATGACGGCGACGCCGCTGGCCGGCGCCGGGGCGCGGACGCTCCTGCTCGGGGGAATCAGCTCCCTCCTGGTGGGCGGGCCTGTCTGGTGGCTCGCATGGCGTCCGCTGGAGCAGGCGGCGGGGACAGGCACAGCAACCGGCGCCGGACTGAACGCCCGGCGGATCTACCTGGTCGCCGTGTTCGGCCTGAGCGCCGTCGTTGCGGTGGTCACCCTGCTGGTGATCGGGTTCCGGCTGTTCGAGTTCTTCCTGAGCGATGTCAGCGGCGGAAGCCTCATAGACCGGATCCGCGCCCCGCTGGGGCTCCTGGTCGCCACCGGGCTCGTGTTCGGCTACCACTTCGCGGTATGGAGGCAGGACCGGGCCGTCCTCGCCACGGTCGGTCCGGTCCGTCCGCGAACGATCGGCCACGTGATCCTGGTGGCCGGACCGGATTCCGCGGCCTTGCGCCGCGTCATCAGCGAGGTCACGGGGGCAGCGGTCACCGTCTGGACGCGGGCGGACGCCAGGGCTGCTGACCTGACCGGCGTGCCTGCACTTCCCGGCGGCCCGCCCGGGCCACTCCAGGAGGCCGGCGCGGCGCAGGAAGAGCAGCTGGCGGCGGCACTGCACGGCGTGTCAGCGGCCCGGGTTCTGGTGGTTGCGGATCAGCACGGGGGGATCGACGTCATCCCGTTGCAAGGCTGACCGTCTGTCCTGCGTCAGGTGGGGCCGGCCACGCCCTAGGATGGCGGCATGTCTACCTTTGAAGTTACGCGCAGCGCAGTCATTCCCGCACCGGCAGAGGACATCTTTCCGCTGGTCGACGACTTCCACGAATGGACCAAGTGGTCGCCGTGGGAGTCTGTTGACCCTGCCATGGAGCGCAGCTATTCCGGCGTCGAATCCGGCGTCGGCGCCAAGTACGCCTGGAGCGGCAACCGGAAGGCCGGCTCCGGCACCATGGAGATCGTGGACGCCGCCGCGCCACGCAGCATCAAGATCCGCTTGGAGTTCACCAAGCCCTTCAAGGCCGTCAACCCCACCACGTTCACTTTCACGCCGTCGGGCAGCGGCACTCAGGTCACGTGGACCATGACCGGGGAGAACAAGGGCATCGGCAAGGTCTTCGCCCTCTTCATGAACATGGACAAGATGGTTGGTGCAGACTTCGAGAAGGGGCTCGCCGCGCTCGCCACGGCTGCCGCACAGCCAAAGGCCTGAGCAGGGAAGCCCCGCCCGGTGACGTTGCCCCGCCGCCGGGGCAGTTCAGGACCCGGTGGTCGGGACCAGTTCGGGGTGATGGATCCGGGCGACCTCCGGGTGTGCGCGCAGCCAGCCCTTGAGCACGTTGGCGCCGTAGGATGCGAGCATCGGGTTGTCCGGGTCATCGGTGATCCCCCGGGACCGGGCCGCGAGCGCGGGCGGGAGGGGCACCGGATCTATGACGGCGTCGAGCCGGGGCGACCAGAAGAACGGGACCGTGTAGCGGTCGACGCCGGGCGGGGGCGCCTCGACGCGGTGGATGGTGGCCGCCAGGTAGCCCTGGGTCGCGACTTCGAGCATTTCTCCGAGGTTGACCACCAGGGCCCCCTGAACCGGCTCCACCGGAATCCAGTTGTCGCTGCCCGGCGGGAGCACCTGCAGGCCGCCGACCTCGTCCTGAAGCAGCAAGGTGACGAAGCCGTAGTCCGCATGGGCGCCGACCCCCTGGGGACCGGCATCGGCGACGACGCCGCCGACATAGTGGACGAGCTTGGCCATCCAGGCCGGCGAGTCCCGGAACGGTTCGTCGAAGTAGTCTTCCGGCAGTTCCAAGGACACGGCGATGGCGCTCAGCAGTTCTGCGCCGATCCGTGACATGCGGTCCGCCCAGGCCATGCACACGCTCCGCAGCTCAGGCAGCGCGCGGTCCGGCATCAGGTTGGGCCCCTGCACCAGCCAATACGGCTGATCCGGCGGGTAGCCCTCGACGGCGGGGCGCTCCGGTCCAAAATCGAGCTGTTCACGGGCGTCCGGCCGCCCGCGGGTGACTTCGTGGCCCAACCGCGTGTAGCCGCGGAAATGCGGTGAGAGCCGGTTGTCCAGTTCCAGCCTGGACTCAAGCGGAAGCTCGAAGAAGCGCCGGGTGACGTCGAAGAGTTCGTCCACCTCGCCGGGAGTGGCCCCGTAGCCCGTGAGCTGGAAGAAGCCCACCCGGTGCGAAGCATCGCGCAAGGCTTCAATAAACGCCGGGTCAAAAGTGCCGTCCCGCCCTCTGGCTGCACTGAGATCCAGCAACGGAATCGAATCCGATGGTGCGTTCATGCTTGCAAACTACCACCACGGCATCCCCTACTGAACGGTAGGCCGGTTCCGGTTGCCCGGACGCCAGCCGAATTGGCGGTGCCGGTTCCCAGCTATTGCCTAGGCTCCTCGCGGGCTTTCTTGATCGCGGTGTGTAAGAGTTCAACAACGAAGGTTGCCAATGCCACGCCGATCGGGTTAACGAGAAAGCCGGAATCCATGCGCCGGAACGCCACGAAAGCTCAACGTCGAATCGCCGCGCGGCTGCTTGTTGCAGCAGTCCTGGTGCTCTCAGCAGCAGCGTGTCAGCCCTCGCCGCCCGGTGGCAGCCCGGGAACGGGATCCGGCACGCCTAGTGCCACGCCGAGTACCGGCGCGTCAGCGGGCACCAGCAGCCCCGGCACCACGTCCGGGGGCTCTGCCTCGGCGCAGGCGGGCTCAAAACCGGGGCATGTGTTCGTGATCAACCTCGAGAACAAGGGCTACAACAAGGTGTGGGGTGCCGGTTCTGAGGCCACCTATCTCTCCCAGACGCTCCGCAGCCAGGGCGTCCTGCTGTCCGAGTACTACGGAATCGCCCACAACTCGAACCCGAACTACCTGGCCCAGATCTCCGGCCAGGCATCGAACGCCATGACCCGCGACGACTGCCCCACGTACGTCGCTTTCAAACAAACGGGGACGGCCGCGCTGGGGCAGGTGGAGGGAACCGGCTGCGTGTATCCGGCATCGGTCCCCACGGTCGCCGGACAGCTCAGCGCCGCCGGCAAGACGTGGAAGGGGTACATGGAGGACATGGGGACGCCATGCCGGCATCCCAAGCTCGGCGCGAAGGACACCAGCCAGGGTGCCAAGGTGGGCGACCAGTACGCGACCCGGCATAATCCGTTCGTGTATTTCGAGTCCATCACCTCGACCCCGGACTGCCAGAGCAACGTGGTGGACTTCAGCCAGCTTGCCGGTGACCTCCAGTCCGTCGACACCACACCCAATTTGGCCTACATCTCGCCGAATCTGTGCAACGACGGCCACGACAGCCCCTGCGTCGATGGCAGCGCCGGCGGGCTGGCGGCCGCTGACAGCTGGCTGAGCCAGCAGGTCCCGGCGATCCTGGACTCCCCGGCGTTCAAACAGGACGGGATGCTGGTCATCACCTTCGATGAAACAGAGGGAAAGACGGTAGGACCGTCAGCCCTGCTGCCGGGCGGGACGGCCGGCGGCAAGATCGGTGCGCTGGTCATCTCGCCGTTCACCAAGGGCGGCACGACGTCGGATCAGGCGTACAACCACTTCAGCCTCCTGGCCAGCATCGAAGACGCCTTCTCGCTGCCGCGGCTCGGTTATGCCGGGGCGCCGGGCCTGAACAGCTTTGGCGCGGACGTCTTCAACGCCGGCTCCTAGCGGCGGCGCCCCGCCCTCGTCGCTGCCACGGCGCCGTTTAGACCCCCGCGTTGTAGACGTCGAGCCCGAAACGGTTCAGTCCCGGGGTTCCCGCATAGCCCAGGTATGGCAGGCCAAAGCTGTCTTCGATACTGGCCAGCAGGCTGTAGTGGTTGTAGGGGGTGGTGGACCACGTTCCACCCTTCGTGAAGGGTGAGATCACGAGGGAGCCGACGCGGCCACCGCCCGGGCCGGTTATGCCAGGCTCGGGGGTGTTGGGCCCGGCGGTTGCGGCGCAGCAGGCAGTGGCGTCGGACTGCGGCCCGTCGGATTCGTCAAACGTGATCACCAGGACGCCGTCCTCCTGGAAGGCCGGGGACGACGTAATGACAGGTACCCATTGCTTCAGCCATTCGTCCGCGCTTGCCAGGCCGCCGGGTTGTCCGTCCACGCAGGGGGTGTCGTGGCCGTCATGACACAGGTTTGGGGTGATCATCGACAGGTTCGCGGTGGTGGCTACCGAGGTGAGGTCCTTCGTCAGGGCGGTGAGGTCGACGTCGTTCTTGGCGCAGTCCGGGGAGCCGGTGATCCCTGCGAAGTAGACAAAGGGGTTGTGGCGGGCCGCGTACTGGTCGCCGACCCTGGCCTTCTGCGTGTCATCCACCGCGCCGAGGGCCGGGTGGCGGCACGGCGTTCCCATGTCTTCCATGTAGCCCTTCCACGTCTTGCCGGCGGCGGTGAGCTGCCCGGCGACGGTGGGCACCGTGTCTGGGAAGACGCAGCCGTCCCCGACGGCCTGGCCTTGGCTGGCCGTTCCTGCTTCCGCGAAGGGAGAGTAGGTCTGGCAATCGGCCTGCATCTGGGGGTTGGGGCCCTGACCGGAAATCTGGGCGACGTAGTTCGGTTGTGAATTGTGAGCCGTGCCGTAGTACTGATTGAGCAGCACGCCCTGGCCGCGCAGCGTCTGCGAGAGATACGGTGCGGCCGACGCCGGGCCCCAAGTCTCGTCGTAGCCCTTGTTTTCGACGTTGATCACGAAGATGTGCTTTGCGCCGGGCAGGTAGCCCTGGCCCGCGGTGGTTGCGGCCGGCGCGGCCGCATTGGCTGGCGTGGCCGCCGTGACGGCCGAAGGGCCGTAGCTGAGCGCCGCGGCGGCCAGCACGAGCAGCGCGGCGGAGGCGAAGCGCTTCAAGGTGCGGCGGCTCGCGCGCCGTTGCCGTGCGGCGCGTGCGGCGGGGGCTGTTTGGGTAGTGCGGTTCACGGGAGATTCCATCCGTCGGCGAGTGCTTTTTCTTTGAGTCCAGACCATTCCTCGGCCGGTGGTGGTCCGACGGGAGTGCAGGCGGGGCCGGCCACGAACGGCGGGACAAAGTATTTGGGAGCGGCCAGGTTTGCCGGCCTGCTGAAGTCCAGGACTTCGGCGATGTTGCGGGCTGCCCGGTCGCGCGGGGTCAAGGGCGGCAGGTTCCATCGCCATTCGATGGCCTTGAGGACCGAGGTGTGGTCGTAGACGTCGTGGGCAACGTACCGGCGTCGTGCGCGGGGTGAGACCACCACGGAGGGAACCCGGAAACCGCGCAGGGCGGTTTCCGGGTTGGTGTCCGGTGCGGTGGCTGGCGCGACGTGGTCGTAGAAGCCGCCCCACTCGTCGTAGTTGATGACCAGCAGGGTGTTCGCCCAGGCCGGCCCGGTCGTGACGGCGTTGTACACCTCTGCGAGGAAGAGCTCGCCGGAGCGGATATCGGCGTGCGGGTGGTCGTCGCCGGAGGTCCCGGAGCCTTCGTCGGTGAACCGCGGGTCCACAAAGGACACCGCGGGCAGGGTCCCTGCGGAGCAGTCGGTGAGGAATTCGGAGTAGTGGTGCGAAATGCCCTGATACTTGGCGCCCCAGAGCGCGGTGAAGGGGATGTCGCCGTAGTAGTACTTGCCGGAAACGCCGGCGGCGGCAAGCCGGTCCCAGATGGTGGGCAGCGTGGACGTCACCGTGGAGTTGTGCAGCCGGTCGGTGGCGGCGGCGTGCTGGTAGAACCGGTTCGGGTAGGTTTCAGCCATGGTCGCCGCGAAATACTGGTCGCAGACCGTCCAGTCCGGACCGGCCTGCCGCCAGAAGTCGAGGTCGGCGGCGTTGTAGTACCCGACGGCGAATTCGTCGTTTTCGCCGGCCCGCAACCAGCCGTTGTTCTTGCCGTTGTTGTACTGGATCCGGCCGCCTTCGTAGGAGTGGTCCGGATCCGGGTGGCCACAGCCTTGGAAGTCTGCCAGGTGGTGCGTGGTGTGCGGAATACCGTAGCGGTCCGTGAAGGTCAGGCCGGCCTGGGCGCCGTCAGCTCCGGGGAGCCAGCCCAGGAAGTGGTCAAAGGAACGGTTTTCCATCATCACGACGATGATGTGGTCGATGCCCGATGCGGCGGCCGGGGGCAGGACGGCCGTGGCGGCCTCCGCCGCGCGCCAGCTGGTGCCGGCAGCTAGCGCGGTAGCCGTGGCCGTTCCGGCAGTGGTCAGGAACGTGCGTCTGGAGAAGTTCACGCCCAGCAGTAGATCACGGCAAGATTACGATAAGCCTGCTTTCGATACCCGGTTCACCGTTTGTTCACCCGGTGTTCTTGACCGCGGGATGGCCCGCTACGGAGCGGCGGGTCCCGAACCGTTTCCGGACGCCTCCTGGCCGTATTCGGCCGTGATCAGGATGGGAAGGTGGTCCGAGGCGCCGCGGGGCAGTGTCTCCACGCTTTCGATCTCCAGCCCCTGGGAAGTGGCGAAGTCGAAGTGGCCCTTGAAGACCTTGTAGCGGGTGTAGGTCCGGCGGTCGCTCATGGTGAGGTCGTAGCCGGCGTCCTTCATCTGCGCTGTGAGGGATTTGGTGAAGAACGGATAGTTGAAGTCACCCACCATCAGTGACATCAGCCCGCCGCCCATGCTGAGCAGCTCGGCGTGGGCGGCATGGATCTGGTTCCGCCGCAACGAGTTCGACGCCGTCAGCGGTGCGGCGTGGAAGGAGGCGATGACGAGCTCGTGGTCGGTCTCGTTGTCCGTGACACGCGTTCCGATGAGCCGCTCATGCGCGGGTGCCAGGACGCGGTCGTGGAGGGACTTCTTCAAAGCGAAGGTCTTGGTGTCGTAAGCGGTGAAGCGGTCCTTGCGGTAGTAAATCGCCAGGCCCAGCCGGTTCCCCCGGGTGGCGTCGGCCAGGTGGAGGTTGCCGATGGTGGCCGGCAGGTCCTCGGTATCGCACTCCTGGAGGCACAAAGCGTCAATCTCGAAATCGCGGGCCAGATCGACCAGCTCGCCACTGGCCTTGTGCTTGCGGAGGTTGTAGCTAATGACTCGGATCAGGAGAGCACCCCTTCGGATGATAGTTGCGAACGCTGTGATCGAGTCTACCCAGTCCGGCTGGCCGAACGCTGAATATTGAGCGCATCAGGGACCCCGTGGCCTCCCGGCGAGGCGTTCGGCGATAGGGTGGTCTGGAATTCTCCGATGGAAGCTGCGAAAGGTCGACGTTGACTGCTGAACTGCCTGTTCTGGCCGAGGGCGATTTCTACTATGAGGCGCTGGGGGACGGGCGTTTCCGCTCCACAATCCACGCTCAGGGTGCCTGGAACGTGCACGAGCAGCACATGGCCCCGGCATCCGGGATCATGGCCGACTGCCTGGCCAGGCACGAGCCGCGCGAGGACATGCGCATGGCCCGTCTCAGCTACGAAATCCTCGGGCTGATCCCCGGCGGGGACTTCGAGGTGGTGACCTCCACCCTGCGCCCGGGCCGGACCATCGAACTGGTGCAGGCCGAGCTCGTCGCGGGTGGCCGCACGGCCATCCGCGCCACGGCCTGGCGGATGATCACCACGGACACGTCTGCCATCGCGGCTTTCGAGGATCCCCGGATCCCCGCCCCTGAGGACTGCGAACCGTACGACGCCGCGAGCGTGTGGCCCGGCGGCTACATCGCGTCCCTGCACATGCGGATCGCCGAGGGCCACCGGGCGGGGTCCGGGACGGTGTGGCTCCGCACCGTCCATCCGCTGACCGACCGGGCGGACAGCGGCGACCTCGCCCGGCTGATTGGCCTCGTGGACACGGCCAACGGCATTGCCGCCCGGGTCCCGCCGGGCAAGGGCAGCTACGCCTTCCCCAACCTGGACCTGCAGATCCACATGTACCGGCAGCCGGAGGGGGAGTGGCTGGGGCTGGATAACGAAGTATCGTTCGGCACCGACGGGATCGGGCTGACCTCCACGGTGCTGCATGACCTCACCGGACCGTTCGGCCGCGCCGAACAGATCCTGACGCTGCGAAAGTCCTAGTTCGTCCGGGAGATTCCTAGTTCGTGTGGAAGACGACCCAGCCGGCCAGCGTGGCCAGGCCCGTCAACGCCGCACCCCAGAGGATGTCGACCACGATCAGCTGCCACGGCCAGGTCTTGAGGGTGGCGGCATTGGTCAGATCGTAGGTGGCGTAGCCAAACACGCCCAGGGCGGCACCGTAGCCGACGGCGGAGAGCCAGCTGCCGCCGTCGAGCGCGGGCCGCAGGGCAAAGAACACGATCCCGGCAATGTAGATCACGTAGAACACCACCGCGTACCCTAGATTGGGCTTGTCGGCCAGCAGGCCACCAATCTGGCGGCGGTAGAACGGGTTCATCGTCTTGAGCCAGATGGCGTCGATGATGGCGAACGCGGCGGCTACGACGAGGAATTGCAGGATGACCATAAGGGAGCATAACAACATGCCGCAGGCGCCAGCCGGACCCCGGACACTGTCGGTGGTGCGGCAGGAGGAATCGCTCGGCGCCGCCGCCGACCTCGACTTCGCGCTCGGGCTCCTCCAGAAGGTCAAGACCGGTGCGCTGGGTCCCACCCTCCGGCTCTACCGGCCCGTTCCCACGGTCGCCTTCGGGCAGCGCGACACGCACCTGACCGGCTTCGAGGCCGCCGCCGCCGCCTGCCGCGAACACGGCTTCGAGCCTCTGGTCCGCAAGGCCGGCGGCCGCGCCGCCGCGTACCACCAAGGAACGCTGGTCATCGACCACCTGGAACCCGATACCGACGCGATCGCCGGGGCCAAAGGCCGGTTTTCGCTGTTTGGCGAACTGCTCGCCCGGGCGCTGCGCGACGCCGGCGTGGACGCCGGCGTCGGAGAGATCCCGGGCGAATACTGCCCCGGCGAGTTCAGCGTGCACGGCCGGGACCCGCAGGTCCCGGAACACCTCATCAAACTCGTGGGCACCGCCCAGCGGGTGGTCGCCGGCGGCTGGCTCTTCAGCTCCGTGATCGTGGTGGAGAATTCCGCCCCGATCCGCTCAGTCCTGGAGGCCAGCTACGCCGCGCTCGGCCTGGAATGGAACCCGGCGACGGCGGGCGCCGCCGACGACCTCGTGCCGGGCCTCGACGTCAACGCCGTCGAAGCCGCCGTGGTTGCCGCCTACGGCCGCTACGCCGCGCTCAGTGATGCGGAGTTCTCGAGCCTGCGCTAGGCGCGGTCCTCAACCGGACCGGGGAGCAACAGGTGGGAGCAGGCCGCCCAGGTTGCGGTACTTCGCCAGCCGCCGGGGGAGTAGCTCGGCGATTCCTGCACTGGCGAGGGTACCGAGTTCGTGCTCGATGGCCTGGCCCAGCCGCCGGCAGAAGGCCTTCGGTTCGTCGGCGGCGTCGGGGCATTCATCCACGATGTGCTCCACGAGTCCGTTGGCGTGCAGCGATGCCACGTTGACACCCTGGGCTTCCGACATGGCCGGCGCGCAGCCGGTGCTCCGGTGGACGATGGCGCTGGCGCCCTCGGGCGGGAGGGGAGACAACCAGGCATGCTGGGCCGCGATGGTCCGGTCCGCGGGCAGGAGGGCCAGTGCGCCGCCGCCGGCACCCTGGCCGAGCAGGACCGACACCGTGGGCGCGTTCAGTCCGATGAGGTCATGCAAGGAACGGGCGATCTCGCCGGCCAGGCCGCCTTCCTCGGCCTCCGGTGACAGCGCCGCGCCGGCGGTGTCGATCACGGTGACAAGAGGCAGCCCGAGTTCTTCGGCCAGGCGCATGCCGCGCCGGGCCTCGCGGAGGGACGCCGGGCCCATCGCCGTCTGCCGGGAAGGCCGGGGCCGGGTGTGGCCGATGACCACACAGGATTGATGGCCGAAGCGGGCCAGCGCGAGCTGAAGGCCGGGGTCCTTTTCGCCCTGGCCCGTGCCGTTGAGAGGCAAGACGTCCCGGGCGCCGTGCGCGAGTAGTTGGCGCACATCCGGCCGGCGGGGATTGCGGGAGATCCTGATCGATTGCCAGGCGCCGGCGTCGGACGGCTTCACCGACAGCGTCGCGGGAGGCACCACCCGCGGGTGCGGGCCGGCAGACACAATGCTCAAGGCGCGGTCGACGACGTCGGGCAGTTGCCCGGGCGGGACCACCGCGTCGATCAGACCTTGGTCGAAGAGGTTTTCGGCCCTCTGGACGCCCTCCGGGAACGGTTCGCCGCGCAGGGCCTCGTAGACCCGTGGTCCAAGGAAGCCGAGCAGGGCTCCGGGCTCGGCGGCCGTGATGTGGCCAAGGGATCCCCAGGACGCCATGACGCCACCGGTGGTGGGATGCCGCAGGTAGACCAAGTAGGGCAGCCCCGCCTGCCGGTGGGCGCGGACGGCCGCGCTGATCTTCACCATGGACAGGAACGCGATGGTCCCTTCTTGCATGCGGGTGCCGCCGGACGCCGGGCCCGCGAGGAGAGGAAGGCCTTCGCGGGTGGCCCGTTCGACGGCGTTGACGATCCGTTGCGCCGCGGCGAGGCCGATGGAGCCCGCGAGGAACCGGAATTCGCTGACGATGACGGCGACCCGGCGCCCGCGGATGAGGCCCTCGCCGGTGAGGACGGATTCGTCCACTCCGGTCTTGGCCCGGGCGGCGGCGAGTTCCTGCCGGTACTCCGGCCCGGGATCGGGGTCCACGACCGGCGCGTCCCAGCTCCGATAGGAACCCGGGTCGAGGACCGCGGCGAGGAGTTCGGCGGCGTCCAGGTGCCGGACTTTCTGTTGGGTCAGCATGCCGGGTGACCTTCCTGTGCCGTGCCGGATTCTGTGGCCGTGCCGCCACTGCTCGGCGGCACCAGCCCAAGCCATGTACGGATCCGTTCACCGTCCTGGCCCAGCAGCGGCGGTGCAGTGTGGGCCTTCAGGGTGGTTTCGGTAGTGTCGGCGGGGCCGAAGAACCGCAGCGGGGGACCGGGCAGGCTCACTGTGCCGAGGACTTTGTGTTCGACGTCGATCACGAGCCCCTGCGAGCGAACCTGGTCCCATTCGTAGACCTCGTCCAGGGTTCTGACCTTGCCGGCCGGGATGCCGGCGGCGTTGAGTTTGGCGAGCAGCGGCTCGGCGTCGTAATCGGAGAACATGCGCTCCACTTCCTCGATGACTTTCTCGCGGTTGCGAACGCGGTCCGCGTTGGTGGCGAACTCCGGCCGCGCGGCGTCGATCCCGAACTCGGCAGCGAACGTGCGCCAGAGTTTTTCGCTGCCCACGCTGATCTGGACCCGGCCCTGCCGGCAGTGGAACAGGCCGTAGGGGGCGATGGAGGGGTGGTGGTTGCCCTGGGCCCTGGGAACCTCGCCGGCCACGGTGGACCTGGTGCCCTGGAAGGCGTGGACCCCGATCAGCGCCGCCAGCAGCGAGGTGCGGACGATCTGGCCCTGGCCGGTGCGTTCGCGCTGCAGCAGCGCGGCCAGGGTGCCGAACGCCCCGTACATGCCGGCGAGGAGGTCTGCGATGGGGACCCCGACGCGCTGCGGATCGTCCGGCCCGGACCCGGTCAGCGACATCAGCCCGGCCTCGCCCTGCAGGATCTGGTCGTAGCCGCTGCGCCGGGATTCCGGGCCGTCGTGCCCGAACCCGGTGATAGACAGGACCACCAGCGCCGGATTCAGGGCATGCATCTCCGCAGCGGAGAACCCGAGCCGGTCCAGGACGCCGGGACGGAAGTTCTCGATGACAACATCGGCGCGCTCCAGCAGTTCACGCAGGACTGACCGGCCGTCGTCGCTCTTCAAATCCAGGGCAATGGACTCCTTGTTGCGGTTGCAGGACAGGAAGTACGTGGCCTGGGGATCGTCCTCGGGGCCCACGAACGGCGGGCCCCAGCCGCGGGTGTCGTCTCCGGTGCCGGGGTTTTCCACCTTGATCACCCGCGCGCCGAGATCTGCCAGCATCATGCCGGCGTGCGGGCCGGCGAGGGCGCGGCTCAGGTCCACCACGAGATAACCGGTCAGGGGACCGTGGTCGCGCGGCATGGGTTCAGAAGTCATGAGGTGGGCTCCGGATCTGGCGATGATTAGATTACTGGCTTAGTGGCCTAGCCTCCTAGACACTAGGTGTCTTTGTCAATAGTTCTCCGGTACTCTTAGAAGTCAGGACAGGCTGGAAGGACGCGCATGGCAAAGCAGGCAGCAACGCATCAGATATCCCGCGTTTCACGGCCGCGGCTCTACGAACAGCTGGTGGAGCAGATCATGGATTTCATCGAGGCCGCCCAGCTGGGTCCTGGCGACACGCTGCCTGCCGAGCGGGACCTTGCCGAGCGGCTGGGGGTTTCGCGGGCAACGCTGGCGCAGGCCCTCGTGGCCCTGGAAGTGCTCGGCGTGATCGACGTCCAGCACGGCACAGGTGCAGTGCTGGTCTACCGGCCCAACGTTCCTTCGGTGATCAAGGGCCTCCGCGAGCACCGCAGCCGGCTGCCCGAGATCGTTGAGGCGCGCAGCACGCTCGAGGTCAAGCTGGCCGAGCTGGCCGCGGCACGGCGCACCGGGCAGGATATGAAGGCCATCGATCAGGCCCTCGACGCCATGGCGGAAGAAGTCGCCACCGGAGACCGCGGTGCACGCGGCGACGAGCTCTTTCACCAGGCGGTGACCGCCGCCGCGCATTCGGCCGTGCTGGCCCAATTGATGACATTCATTGCCGGAATGGTCCTGGAAACGCGCCTCGAATCGCTTGGACAGCCCGGCCGTCCGGAGCAGTCGCTCGCCTCCCACCGCAAGATTGCCGATGCGATCAGGTCCCAGGATTCGGCCGCCGCCGCGGCGGCAATGCTGGAGCACATTGACCTTGTCTCCGATGTGGCCCTGCTGAAACACGGCTGAACCGGTATGACTGCGGACCATTCTTTCGCACCGCCGTGCGGTCCCGTTACCGGATGGCGCGACGGCTCCGTCGTGCGTGCCACCGGCATTCCGTACGCCACCGCGGGCCGTTTTCAGCCGCCGGCGCCGGCCTCCGACTGGACGGACGTGCTCACGGCAACGTCCCTGTCCCCGGCATGCCCGCAGGCCCCGGTGCCCTTCCTGGACGACGTGCTGGGCACCCGCTACGGCGAACTCCCCGGCGACGAGCATTGCCAGCACCTGTCGATCACCCTGCCCGCCGACGTCGGGGACGGCGAACGGCTGCCGGTCATGGTGTGGCTGCACGGCGGGTCCTACACGTCCGGCTCGGGGGACCTGGCGATTTTCGACCCGGCCGTGCTGGTTGCCGAAACCCGCGTCATCGTCGTCTCGGTGACCTACCGGCTGGGCATCTTCGGATATTTGTCTACCAGCACCGGCCGGCCGGCCAATCTGGGCCTGCTGGACCAGATCGAGGCGTTCCGCTGGGTCCAGCGCAACATCACATCCTTTGGAGGCGATCCGGGCAGGGTCACCGCCTTCGGGCAGTCGGCCGGCGGCGACGCCGTCGCACACCTCATGGCGACGCCGGACGCGGCGTCTCTCTTCCAGCGGGCCATCATCCAAAGCGCACCTTTGGGGATTACCCGCGGGCGGGAAAAGATGAGCGCCGCCATGGGCGCCGCCGCGGAAGCCGTCACCGACGCCACCCCGGCGATGGAGGTCGTCGCCCTCGAGGAGGATGTGGCCCGGGCTGCCAGCAAATTCGGGCTCATGGCTGCCATGCCGTTCGGAACCCAGTACGGGCACGCGCCCCTGCCGAAGGCGTCCGAGGTTGACCAGGCCTGGAATGCTGCCGCGCCGGGGATCGACATCCTCATTGGCCACACGGCGGAGGAGGCCCGGCTGTTCCTGCCCCAAAGCCCACGCCTCAGCCGGGTGGCGCGGCTTCCCGTCGTCGGTGGCGCCGTGCTCAAGGCCGTCACGTGGGTGGTCACCGAAGTGGTCTACGGCAAGTCAGCCAGACAGTTTGCCAGGCGGCATGTGCGCGCCGGCGGACGGGCCCACAGCTACGTACTGTCCTGGCGGGCACCCGGCAATATTTACGGCGCCGCACACACGGTTGACCTGCCGCTGCTGTTCGGCCACCAGCGGACATGGGAGTCCGCCGGACTCCTGGCCGGTGCGACCTGGGACGAGGTCAACGCCCACGGCCGGGCGATGCGGGCACTCTGGGCAAAATTCGCGTACGGGGAGAGCCTGGGAACCCGGGGAGAGATTCCCGGCGCGCTCCGGTACCGCGCCGTCCGAACGTAGTCCGGGCGCTGACGCCGCCGGGCCGGTTCAGCGGTCGATGCCGGTGCTGAGGCTGAGCCCGCGCCATTGGTCCAGTTCCGTACGCTGTGCGTCGGCGACGGCGGCAAAGGCGTCGAACGCGTCTTTGCCGAGCACCATGAGCGAGGGCGGGTTGGCGCTGTCGACGACTGCCAGGATGGCTTCTGCGGCCTTGGCCGGGTCGCCTGGCTGGGTGCCGTGGACTGTGTCGTTCTCCTTGCGTCGCTTCCCGGCCGTCTCCGCATAGTCCGGAATCGCCGTCGCCGACTGGGTGAGTGAGCGGCCGGCGAAGTCGGTCCGGAACGCGCCGGGCTCGATCACCGTGACCTTGATGCCGAGGGGCTGCAGTTCCTTGTGGAGGGACCCGGACAGGCCCTCCAGGGCCGCCTTGGTTGCCGAGTAGTAGCCGGACCCGGCCGGTGAGATGCGTGCTCCGATGGAGGTGATGTTCAGGATGTTCCCTGCCCTTCTCGCGCGCATGTCCGGGAGGACCGCTTTGATCATGTCGATGGCGCCGAAGACGTTCGTGTCGAACAACTGCCGGATGTCGGCGTCGTCCGCTTCCTCCACCGCGGCGCGGTAGCCGTAGCCGGCATTGTTGACCAGCACGTCGATGCCGCCGAAGCGCGTCCGGGCCTGCTCAACTACGGAGCTGATTTGTGCCTTGTTGGTGACGTCGAGGGGGAGGGCCAGTGCGGTGTCCGGGAATTCGGCCGCGATGTCCTCCAAGGTGGCGACGTTTCGTGCCGTGACGACGGCGTTGTGGCCGTGCGCGAGCACTGCCTGGGCGAGGGCGCGGCCGAGCCCGGTCGAGCATCCTGTGATGAGCCAAGTGGACATTGGGTCTTCCTTTCATTTCTCCGGAACCGGAGCATGGAGGCGGTCCGCGTGGGGCCGCCAGGGGTTCCTATACAGAACACCGCAGAATCGGCACGTTTGGGAGTGGCTGTTGATACAGGTAGTGACAGACCCCCTCGGAACCGGCCGGCCCGGGGTGGAAGCGCGCCTATGTCAGGGCGACGGCGATCACCCAAAGCAGTGCGAAAGCCCCGACGGCGATCATCGGGCGGTTACATTGACTCTTCACTGTTCCGTCGGAGGACTGGAGTCCGGAGGTGCGGGCGTCCTGCCAGGCCTTGGCGATCTCGTCACGGCCGGTGGCCACCACGGGACGGCCCGACGCCGAGCGGTGCGTTCTGTACTGCAGCGCAGAGTCCGTCCTGTGAGCCTTCGGTTGATTCAGGTTCGCGTCCGGTGCTTTCAATGGTCCCCCTCCATGCCCCGAGCAGTCGTCAGGATAAGAGGAACCTACATCAATCGGCCTTCTGCGGCTGCGTCGCGTCCTGCCTGAGTGCTGGCGAAAATGTCCGGTTTCGGGACGGACGTGCCGTGTTCAACAGCGTCGATCCACTCACCGGTGGTCAGGACGGAGGCGAAGCGCGACTGCAGAACCACGAGCACGGCGCTGTGCAGCTGTTCGGCGCCCAGTGATCCCGCGTGGTTGGACATGGCTAGAGTTCCTGTGGCGTCGGAGAGGAACTCGACCTTCAGTCCACGGTGTGCCGCGTCCCGGGCTGTTGATTCGTCGCAGTTCTGCGTCATGTATCCGGCGATCACGACCGTGTCGATGTCACGCTCAGCGAGCCATTCCTCGAGATCTGTGCCGGCGAAGCAGGAGGGAAGGGTCTTTTCGATCAGGTGGTCATGGCTACGGCTGCTGACGACGGGATGCAAAGCGAATCCATGGCTGCCGCGGGCGAAAATTGGCGATGTTTCCGGCGCAGTTTGCTGGACCGCAATGACAGGAATGCCTGCTTCCGTAGCGGCGTCGATGGCTTTGCCGATGTTGGCCAGGCTCACTTCCGGGTCGGGGAAACCGATCGGCAGGTTTCCGGAGATGTATTCGTTCTGCACGTCGATGACGAGAAGGGCGCGGTTCACGGGGGTCCTTGAATGTGCGTGGTCGAGCGGGCGAGAGGCATCCCGGCGTTGCGATCCTAACCTCTTTCCGTGAGGGAGAGTCCCTCCCGCGCGCCGCACGGCACCGGTGAACTCAGTTGGTAGATTCGCGAGCATGACCACTTCGGATATCAGCGTCAGGGCCGCGACCGAAGACGACGCCGCACGGCTTGCAGAGATTCACGTTGCGGCATGGCGGGCCACGTACCGTGGCGTCATGACCGATCAGTATCTTGACGGCCTCGACGTCGGACGCGCGGCGTCTGCGTGGCGCCGCAATATCCGCGAGCCCCGCGAGGGGACTATGCACCTCGTGGTCCGATGCGGCAATGAGGTGACGGGATTCGCCATTGTCGGTCCCGCCGTCGGAGGCCCGGCAGCGGGCGCCGGTCAGCTGCACGCGATCAATGTGCATCCGGACTGGTGGGCGCAGGGCGCAGGCTCGGTCTTGTTTGCAGCCGCCGAACAGCAGTTGATCGAACTCGGCTATGAGCGGGCAGTTCTCTGGGTGGCGAAGAGCAACGATCGGGCCATCAGCTTCTACAACAACCGTCGCTGGCTCCACGACGGAGCGACCCTGGAAGACACCAGTTTCGATCCTCCCGTGTCAGAGAACCGCCACAGCCGGACCTTCCCTCGGGCGCGGTAACCGGCTCATTCATTCGTGGCAGGCTTCGGCAACGATCAGGGCACGAATCCGGCACAACCGTGTCCCCGGGCTGTTGTTCCGCCGAGAATGACCGGATGGCATTCTGTCTGAAGTACCGTGGCCGGCGGTTCACGACCGCTGCGCTGATGGGTGCCCTGTTGCTGCTTGCCCCGATTTCGGGTTGCTCTTCGGCGGCAGGCGGGGAGCCGCCGTGTTTCCCGCCCGCCTATTCGCTGACCCCCGCGGAAGCCACGCTGGGGGACAAAGTCACCGTGGCGGCGCCGGACGCCGACTGCAATCCCCGCTACGGCATGAACGCACGAATCCAGGTGAGCTTGACCGACGCCTCGGGTGCGGAAGTCGTCAAAGCTACAACGGCAATGAACGACGCCGGCGGGTTCTCCTACACATTTGTCGTACCTCTTCGGGCGGTGGCCGGAGATGCGGTGGTCACCGCCGTGCCGTACAACATTGACTGGTGCGATGACACCGGCAGGAACAACCGCGTGGCGGCCTCAGGGGATGTCCTGCCGGAGCGGGTGTCGTGCGTGATTCCCATGCAGCCCCTGGCTATCACGCGCTGAAGCGCTTTCCTCGGCGGTGTGACGCGGTCGGCGGCCTAGTTCCCGATATCCCTGGTGAGGATCTTAAATCCCACGCCGCGGCCCGGGCCCTGTTCGAATGCCAGAGCGAACCAGAGCTTGGCGAAGTCATCGACGAGGCCCGGTCGACGCGGGGGTCCGGTGCGTGGTCGCTGATCAGGGCGATGCTGTTCATGGCCGTGCCGCCGGTGTTGTTGGTGGCGTCAATGACGATCTTGTGGTCAAGCGCGGCGGCCGTTGCCGTTACGGCGTGTTCCATGGCGGCGCCGTTGATGGCCAGCAGGACGACGTCTGAGGAGGCGATCGCGTCGTTGATGGTGTCGCGGGCAGCGCCGATGCCGTTGGCGTAGTCGGTGAGGTTGGCGTCGTCGGGGGTGCGGACGCCGAAGACCACCGGGTAGCCGGCTTCGGTCCAGCGGCGGGCACGAGTGCGCCCGATGATGCCGGCGCCGATGACGGCGATTTTGGGCTGGATCAAGAGAATTCTCGATTCTGCAACGCCGACGCGGGGCCGCAGCCAAAGCCGGGTCAGCCGGCCCTACCGGACCGTGCCGTCGCCGGCGGGCCCGTCAGGGGCGAGGACGCCGTTGATGTCCACCGGGAGGTGGGACGGGCCGCGCAGGAACGGGCTCGGCCGGTATGGGGGCGGGTCGGAGACCAGGCGCGGGTTCTCCAGCCTGGTGGCGAAGGCGGTGAGGGCGATTTGCGCTTCCAGCCGGGCCAGGGGCGCCCCGAAGCAGAGGTGAACGCCGCCGCCAAAGCCGAGGTGTTTGTTGTTGTGCCGGTCCGGGATGAAGAGGCCGGGATCAGCCACGTGGGCGGGGTCCCGGTTGCCCGCGGCCAGGACCAGGGTGAGGGAAGCGCCGGCCGGGATGGTGGTGCCGGCGATGTCGATGTCATCGAGGGCCGTTCTGAACGGGACGAAATGTACGGGCGGCTCGTAGCGAAGCAGCTCCTCGACCATCGGGATGGCCATGCCGGGATCATCACGCAACCTCTGGAGCTCGGCCGGGTGGCGCAGCAACGTCAGTGCGCCGTTGGAGATGAGGTTCACGGTGGTTTCATGTCCCGCGATGAGCAGGAGAAGCCCGGTGCCCACCAGTTGTTCGTCCGGCATGCGGCCTTCCGGGCCGTCATCGGTGACCATCGCCGACAGCAAGTCATTCCCCGGAGCGCGCCGGTGGGCGTCGACCAGCTCTTCCATGAACGCGCGCAGTTCCTTGCCGGCCTCAATCCGCTTCTTTTGCTGTGTTTCGGGATCCAGGCCGGGATCCGTCGATTGCAGGGCAACGTCCACCCAGACCCGGAAGCGCTGTTCATCCCCCGGGGGCACTCCCAGAAGTTCGCAGATCACCGTGACGGGCAGCGGATACGCCAGGTCATCGACGACGTCGATCCGGCTGCGGGCCGCCATGTTGTCGATGAGGTCAGTCGCAATTTCCGTCATCCGCGCCTCCATCCCCGCCACCCTGCCCGGCGTCGTGGGTGGTCCGAAATGTCGCATGGTGATCCGCCGGAACTTGTCGTGATCCGGAGGATCCATGCTGAGGAACGTTGGCGTCATGCCCGGCCCGTCCCCTTCCCCGTCCTCACCGGCGGCGGCGCGCATCGCAGCGGCCGCCGGGTTGCGCTCAATGTCGGAACTGACCCGCGGATCGTGCAGCAGGGCGGCAATCTCCGCATAGGTGCTCACGAGGTAGCTTCCGTCCGGAAGCCGTGTCACAGGGGTCTTGCGGAGCTCTTCGTAGAAGGGGTAGGGGTTGGCCCGGTTGGAGTAGTCGAGGATCTGCTCCCATGTGCTGGGCTGGGACATGGCGAAGGCTCCTTGGGTCGTGGGGCCGGTGGCTGCCGGTCTCCGGGGCGGCGCTCTACGGGACGCGGCGGTCAGTCAGCCTGGCGCGTCGCTCATTGGGATAGTGGCCGGTTACGACGACGGTCGCGTCCTGGGTGGGGTTGGCGGCGGCCGGGAATCCGGCGGGCACCGGCCGGGCTTCGGCCGGTTCGTCAACGTGGCGGAACGTGGGCGGGAAAGGCGCCGCCTGCTCGATCAGCGGTTCGTAGAATTCGAACCATTTGTTCTGGTTGAAGGCCACCGCAGCCACGATGCGTCCCTTGTAGCCGTAGACGGCCAGGAACCGCCGCAACGCGACCGATCCCTGTACGATGGCGACCTCGTCCGCAACCGAAGGCACGCCCACGCTCTTGATTTCGGTGCCGAACTGGACGGACCAGAATTTCGGCACGGCAAGGTGCGGCCAGCGTTCGGTCTCGCCGCTGACCATATTGTGTGCTGCAACTTCGGCCTGAGAGATTGCGTTGCCCCAGTGCTCGACGGCGAGGAACTGGTAGCCGAACATCGGCTGCGGGGCGCGGGATGCGTCGCCGGCGACGAAGACATCGTCGGTGACCAGCCCGTTGACGTCGAAAGCGCGGCAGCCGGCGTCGCACGCGACGCCCCACGGGCCGCTGGCCAAGCCGGAACCGGCGAGCCATTCGGCGTTACGGACGGCCCCGAGCGCGGTGACGGCCACGTTCACGTCCAGTGCTGTGCCATCGGACAGGTGGGCGCGGCACAGCTGTCCGGTCGCGTCGCCTTCGAGCGAAACCACCCTGACGCCGCAGCGCAGATCCACGCCGTTCTCTTCCTGCAGCTCTCCGGCGACTGCGCCGATGACACCGCCGAGAGCCGCGCCGAGCGGTGCCGGACCCGCCTCCGCCACCGTGACCGACAGGCCGAGTTAGCGGCACACCGAAGCGACTTCGCAACCGATGAACCCGGCGCCGATGACCAAGACCCGACGAGGGCGGCCGGCCAGGAGCTTCCGAAGCGTGGCCGCATCCTCCCGGGTCCGCAAGGTCAGGACTCCTGCCAGCGCCGCCTCCGCTGCGTTGGGCCAGGACCGGGCCCGCACCCCGGTGGCGATCAACAGCTTGTCGAACCCGATCCGGCTACCGTCGGCGAGCTGCACCTGTCGTGCGGCCAGATCCAGTCCTGTGGCGGCGACGCCCAGACGCCAGTCGACGTCGAGTGCCCGGCGGCGTGGCAGCGACGTGTCTTCGGACCGTACCGCACCGGCCAGGACCTGTTTCGACAGCGGCGGCCGGTCATACGGCTCGTGTGTTTCCTCGCCGATCAGGGTCAACGAACCTGTGAACCCCTCCTCGCGCAGCCGTTCCGCTGCGCGCAGGCCGGTCAGTGACGCGCCCACGACGACGATCCTTCCGGATCGTTTGAAGCTGCCCCCGTTGCCTCCGCTAGCGGCTGCCGCACCTGGGGATTCTGTCGGAGGTTGCGAACTCGCCGGCTCCTCAAGCTGGTCGAGCCGGATGGCCTGTACGGGACAGGCGGCCGCAGCCCGCCGGATCCGTGTTCGCTGCCCCTCGTCAGGGGCGGGGTCGTACGTGAGTGCCTCGTCCCCCTGGATCGTGAAGACGTCCGGTGCGAGGAAGGCACACTGCGCGTAACCCTGGCATTTAGTGAGATCGACGACGAGCCTCATGCCGAGCTTCTCCCTGTTTCGTCAAGCCAATCGAGTCTAAGCCTCGCGGGCCGGCCGCGGAAGAGGCCTGCGGCCGGCTGCGGCGAGGCCCTGGCGGGCCTTATTCGTAGCGGAGGGCGTCGATCGGGTTTTGCCGCGCTGCCCGCCACGCCGGGAGGGTCCCGGCGATGAAGGCGATGGCCATGACCAGGAGGATGACGCCGGCAACGGAGCCGGGAGCGAAGGCGAGGATGTGGAGGCCCTCCAGATCGCTGAGGGGCCCGCGGGCCAGGGCGCCGCTCACCGCGGTGCCGAGCCCGATTGCGGCGGCGGAGCCGATGGCGCTTCCGAGGAAGCCGATGAATGCCGCTTCGGTGCTGAAGAGCGCGAAGACGGATCCGCTGCCCATGCCCATGGCTTTCATGAGGCCGATTTCCCGGGTGCGTTCCTGCACGGACATCAGCAGGGTGTTCACGATCCCGAAGCCTGCGGCCACCAGGGCGATGACGGCGAAGGCGTCCAGGACGCCGATGATCCCGTTGATGACGGTTTTGACCGTGCCGATCCGGTCATCGAGGGTCTGGGCGGTGTAGCCGGCTGCGGCGAGCTTGCCCTTCATGTCGTTGACCTGGGCGGCGGAGGACGGGGCGAAACTGGCTGTCACGTTCGCCCAGACGGACTTTGATGCGGCAGGGGCGCCGGTTCCCTGGGCATCGGCGAGGGCCGTTGAGAGGGACTTGTTGATGAAAGCGCCGCCGCCGCCGAGCAGTGCGCTCTGTTCAATGCCGGTGATCCGGGCGGTGATGGAGTGCATGATTCCGGTCGCGTCGGTGATGCCTATCGTGGCGTCCTGACCGACGGCCTGGTTATTGTCGGCAAAGCCGAGCGGGGTCACGTAGCTGGAGGGAAGGATCAGCTGCGGCTGGGCCGCGGAATCGTCCAGGGGAGCGCCCGCCGCGAGCTGCGGCTGCGCCCCGGCAAGGGGGCTGACCGACAGCTGGTACTTGTCGTGGTCGTTCCATTGGATGAAGTCCGGGCTGAGCCGGGTCACCGGGGTGACGCCTGTGATACCAGGGATGGCGCCGATCGCGTCCAGATCGGCCTGGCCCAGGGCCAGCTGGGTTGAACCCGGCCTGCCGCCGGCCGCAAGGACTTTCGTAGTGGCGTCGTATTTTTTCGGTCCCGAGGCGGGATTGCCGCTCGTGTCAGTTTTGGCGACCGTGAAGGAATTGCTGGAGCCGACGGCGGCGATCTGGCTGTCGATGTAATTGGAGATGCCGGTGCCAAGACCGTTGGTAATGGTCAGGGTGAACGCTCCGACGAAGATCGCCAGGATGGTCAGCAGCGTGCGCAACTTGCTGCGGAAGCTGTTCGCCATGGCGGTCTTCAGGATTTCGAGCGGGTTCATGCCGCGTGCTCCTCGCCGGTGTTGATCAGCAGGCCGTCACGGATATAGAGACGGCGGTTGAAGCGTGCGGCAAGATCGTGGTCGTGGGTGACGGTGATCAGGGTGATGCCGTGGTTGGAATTGAGGTCGAACAGGATGTCCTCGACGATGCGCCCGGTGGCCGTGTCCAGGTTCCCGGTGGGCTCGTCCGCGAACAGGACCTGGGGACTGTTGATCAGGGCCCGGGCGATCACGACCCGTTGCTTCTGACCGCCGGAGAGGTTGCCGGCCTTGTTGCGGGCTTTGTCGGCCAGTTCGAGCTGTTCCAGGACGGCCATTCCGCGGGTGCGCCGTTCCCGGCTGCCGACGCCGGCAATCTTGAGGGGGAGGGCGACGTTCTCCAGCACGCTGGAACCCGGGTTGAGGAAGAACTGCTGGAAGACGAAGCCGAACATCGTGTTCCGCAGCGCGTTGAGCCTCCGCCCGCTCAGGGTCTTCGCGTCAGTCCCGTCGACGTGGACCTGCCCGCCGCCGGGGGTGTCCAGGAGTGCGAGGATGTGCATCAGCGTTGATTTGCCGGAGCCGCTCTTACCCACGATCGCCACGGAATCGCCGCGGTCGATCTCCAGGGAGACGCCTTTGAGGGCGTCGAAACGGTCGGGCCCGCGCCCGTAGGTCTTGGTGAGGTCTTGGGCGGCCAGAATTGGCACAGGCATGGGGTTCCAATCAGGAGGTGGGACGGCATAAAGGTCAGGGGAGGGGCGGGCGGCGCCGGGCGGTCGGTGGCCCGGCAAGCTAGGTCAAGAAGCCCTGCGAACCGAAAGCGGTGGAGGCACTCATGACGGGGCGAGGCCGAATCTCTGGAAGAGCAGCGGCAGCCCGGTTTTGAGGCCGTAGCTCACAGCGTCCCCGCGATGTCCGATGCCGGGCCCGACGAACCGGTGCGTTGTCATGCCGGCGGCCTTCGCCTCTGCCGCGGCCTTCGCGCTCTGGGGCCCGTATTGCGGGTCAATGGCGCCGTTGGTGAAGATGGCGAGCAAATCGGTGTACGTGTGGGCTTTGAGGATCGTTACGGGCTTCTCCGCATCGAATGCGGCCTGGCTGCCGCCGAAAATGGTTTTCACGGTATTCGCCGCGGTGCCGTCCACGGGCTCCAGCTCTCCGGAGATGTCCAGCAGCGAGCCGAAGAGCTCCGGTCGCTTGGCCGCGAACGAGAGCGCGCATTCCCCGCCGTTGGAGTATCCGGCCACGGCCCACTGGGTCCGGTCCGTCGCCACGTTGAGGTTCTTACGGATGTAGTTGACGACGTCGGTAGTGACATAGGTGTAAACGTTGCCCTTGGCGGAGTCAACGCATACAGGATTCTTGTAGGGACTCCCCAGCTGATCCACCGTGAGGAATAGCGGGGCCAGCCCCTGGTGTCGCTGGGCCAGGGTGTCGAGCTCCTCGATGGCCGTTTTGCTCTGTTCGGGGCCGCCCGGCTGGCCCATCATCATGATGACGATCGGTAGATCCGGCGGATTGTCCACCAGGGCAGCGGGCGGGAGGTAGAGGGTGGCATCACGGGCGTGGAATCCTGAGGCGTCAGCCGGAATCGTGACTGTTCCGCTTCGTCCGACAGACGGCATCCCCGCAGGGGGCTTCCATTCTTGCCACAATGCGGACCCGGTGACTGGCTGGTGTGCCGGGTTGAGTTTGGGCAGGGCAAGATGCGTCGTCTGGCTGATGCCCAACATGGCTCCCAATGTCGGGTTCAGTCCATAGCCGGCGTTGATCCCGAGCGCCGCCGTCGTGATGAACAGCACACTGGCGAGCACGGCAACCGCCTTCCGCCACCAGCGGGACCGCCACAGGTTAACGACAGCCAGGCCGAGCCCTGCGAACGCGAAGATCACCCAGACGCGGGTGTCCGTGTCCAGTGGCAGGCCGAAGACGTTCAGCACCCTTTCGCAGACAAACAGAGTCAGGGCTCCGGTCAGGGCGCCGGCAGCCACGGCGACGGCCGCCGTGACGAGCCACCTCCGCCGGCCGGGCAATTGTGATGCGTGCGACGCCGGGTCGCTGGCCTCCCCGGCTGACGGCCGCGGCCGGCCGATCCGGCGCGGCAGTAGCCCGGCGCGCAGGAGCAGGAAGAGGACCGCCAAGGCGGACAAGGCATAGAAGGAATAGAGCAACGGCTCATTGATGACGCTGACATTGAGGAGTTGCTCCATCGTGTTTCCTCCTGTCCGCGATTGGGGTTGCGCCCGGCGGTCCGCCCAAGGCTGCACGCTGCTCCGCACGGGAATGCAGGCGCCTTCACGGGCTTTTATAGCACGCCAGCCGTAGGCGAAGCTGGGAATTTGAGGGGTGCTACCATCGTTCCGGCCCCGGGGCGCCGTCGATGGGCGATCAGCGGAACAGCCTTTGCGGGCTCGGACGTAAGTGGTCAAATGGAAGCGACAGGATGGGCCTGCCTTGAGTGTCCCGAAATCCTGAAAGGATTCCCAGTGCCAGAATCGCCGCCCCTCGCCGGGCACCGGCGGTTGCATCGCCGCAGGCCGGTGCGATGGCTGCTCTCGGTGTTGCGGGGGGCTCCCGTCACGGTGGCGTTCGTTGCTGTCTTCTGGATCATGGGTCTCCTGACCTCGAGTATTGTCTCCGGCCCCGCACTGCGCTGGAGGGCCGATGTGGCGGCCACGGCGCAGTCGCTGCCGAATCATTGGTGGACGCCTTTGACCGCCGCGTTCTGGGCCCGGGATCTGCTCGGCTATGTGGTGGGAACGGTGCTGGTGCTGTTGGCCTGCATACCGTTGGAACGGCAGCTGGGCAGCAGGAAGTTCGCGCTGGCGGCCGTTGTGACCCAGATTGCGGGGCTCGTGGCGGCCGCAGGATTTTGGGCGGGCACCCGTGCCCTTACGGGGAACTGGGCCCGGGAAGTGGGCGGAACATTTTTTCTTGGCCCGAGCGCTTTCATCTGCGGGACCGCCCTGGCCGCCACGGCTTCCATGGGCACCTTGTGGAGGCGGCGGATCCGTCTGGGGCTCTTTGGGCTCCTGATTCTTCTCGCCCTCTACAACGGGGGGTTCGCCGATCTGGCGCGACTTGGAGCCGGTGCTGCGGGTGCGCTCCTGGGCCCGATCCTTCTGGGCCGCCGCCCCCGGCTGGTGCGCCCGGTGAGTTCACGGCATGAGGGGAGGATCCTCGTAGCTCTCCTCGTGGCAGTCTCGGCCGTCGGGCCGGTGGTTGCGGGCCTGGCCCCGCACGCTGTCGGGCCGCTCTCGGTCTTGCGCTTCCTCTTCACGGACATCCGGCCCGTGGACCCCCAGACATTGCAGAACGTCTGCGCAGTCCCGGCCCAGCACCGGGACTGTGAGGCCGCGCACCTGCAACTGAGGGCAGGGGCGGGCGCAATCTTCATGGCGATTGTTCCGTCCTTTCTTCTGCTGCTGCTTTCTGAGGGCCTCCGACGCGGACGGCGCTTCGCCTGGGCCGGTGTGCTGGTGGTCCAGGCCGCGCTATCACTGCTGGCCCTCATTACGTTGGTGGGGGTGCTCCTGGCGGCAGGACCGGACACGGTTGCCGGGGAACTGGTGGATGCGAGCCAGCCGGGCCACAGCACCCAACCGCTGGCACTTGTGGTCCCGCTTCTCGTCCCCGTCATGATTTTCGGCGTGGTCTTGGCCTGCCGGAGGTTGTTTCCTGTCGCCGCACCCCCCGGGACCTACACCCGGCTCGCCCTGCAGGTCCTGGCCCTGGCCGGCGTCCTGGGCGTTATCTATGTCGCGGCCGGGCTGGTCCTCGCAGCGGATTTCACCCCCGTCCCCGGACTCGCCGATCTGGTGGCCGACGTCCCCGACAGGTTCCTGCCGCTGGGCTTCACGGTGGACGTTCCGCCCGCCTTCTTCCCGGAGAGCACCTTGGCAGTTCTGCTCTACGAGGGAGTCGGCATTGTCTTCTGGGCCATCACGGGCGTCCTGGTCCTTAAATCCTTTGTCCGTCCGACACACCCCCGGCACGGCGATGACAAAGACAAAGCGTTGGCGATCCTCACATCACAGGAAGGCAGTTCCATATCCTGGATGACGACGTGGACCGGGAACGCCTACTGGTTCTCCCGCACGGGCCAGAGCTTCATCGCTTACCGCGTCATCGCCGGAATCGCCCTGACGGCCGGCGGGCCCGTTGGACCCAAGAACCTGATCCCGGCGGTAGTGGAGGAGTTCTACGGCTACTGCAGGTCCAATGGGTGGACGCCCTGCTTTTACTCCGTTACTGCGGAGGTCCGGGATGCAGCATCCGGCCTCGGCTGGGACTCCGTCCAGGTCGCCCAGGAAACCGTCCTTCCCCTGGACACCCTGTCGTTCAAAGGGAAGAGATTCCAGGACATACGCACGGCCTTGAACAACGCGGCCAAGGCCGGAATCCATGCAGAATGGATTCGCTATCCCACGGCCGGCCTGGGCATCCAGACCCAGATCCTGGCCATCTCAGAAGAATGGGTCGCGGACCGTAAAATGCCCGAAATGGGGTTCACCCTTGGCGGGCTCGACGAACTCAACGACCCTGAAGTTCGCTGCCTGCTCGCCATTGACGCCCACCAACAGGTCCACGCGGTCACCTCCTGGCTTCCGGTCTACCGCAACGGACTGATCGTCGGCTGGACCCTTGATTTCATGAGGAGGCGCAGCACCGGCTTCCGGCCGGCTATCGAGTTCCTCATAGCCTCCGCAGCAACGAGCCTCAAGGATGAGAACTGCGAATTCATCAGCCTCTCCGGGGCGCCCCTGGCCCGGGTGTCTCCCACCCTCCACCCGGACGGGACGCCGGAGCGTCCGCCTGCGACCGCCGGCCTCGACCGGCTCTTGGATCGTCTGGGATCCGCCCTTGAACCCGTCTACGGATTCCGGTCCCTCCTGGCTTTCAAGAGCAAGTTTCACCCCCGCTATGTCCCTCTCTACATGGTCTATCCGGACTCGGCAGCCCTGCCCGGCATCGCCAATGCCCTCACCCGCGCCTACCTGCCGGACCTGTCCCTGGGCGAGGGGTTCCGGCTCCTGCGCAGCATCCTTAGCGAACGCGTCGGGACGGTTGGACATCCGGGTCGTCGGCCGCAATGAGGGCGGACGACCATGGGGTCTTTGGTCTCTGCCTTCGCGACAGGAGCCAAGGGATGATGTGAGGACCCGCTCAGGAATGTGGCTCTGCGGACCCGGAAGGCGGCCCTGAGGAATTCCCGGGAGACGAGATGGCGCGATTGAGTATTCTGGACCGTTTCAGGCCTGTAGGTACCCCGGGAGCTGCCGGGCCGGCCGGGGTGCCGGCTGCAGACGACCAGGGGCGGGCTGCAGAACTGGCACCAGTGTTCGCTGCACTCGCCGGCGACGTAGCAGCATGCGAGTCGCTCGTTGCGGAGGCACGCCTGAGCGCGGAAGGAGAGGTGGCCCGGGCCCGCGCCGAAGCGGCAGCAATCGTGGCCCGGGCCCGGCTTGACGCCGAGGCGGCACGCGTCAGGGCCGCCGTCCGGATCGAACAGGATGCATCGGAGCGGGACGCGCAGCTGCTGGAACAGGCACGCCAAGAGGCTGCAACACTGGAAAAGACCGGCCTGGCGCGCATTCCCGCCGTCGTCGGAGAGGTCATCGACAACCTGCTGGCTCCACAGAGCGCCGAGCAGTCATGAAAGCCGACTGGGTCGCGGCCTCTGTGCGTGCCCGGTCCATGGCGCAGCGGCGCGCCGGTGCCGGGGCCAGCCGGGCGATGGCCACCCAGCCGACGCTGGACAGTGCCGTGGCCCTCCTGCGGGAATCGAGCTACGGGCAACGACTGGCCGGGGCCCGCGGGCTCGCGGCCGCTGAACGGGCCGTCCAGGAAACCGTCCTGTGGCAACTGAGGGTGCTGGCGGGCTGGCTTCCGGCGTCGGGCACGGCGCTCGCGCGGACTGCTGCCGGGATTTATGAAATCGAAAACATTGCGGCCCTAGCGCATCACCTTGCCGGCGGAGGACCCACCCCGGAGTTCTACGCTCTTGGGGCGCTCGCCACCGCGTGGCCCAGGCTACGGACGGCGGGCTCGGCCGAAGAACTCGCCGCCATCCTGCGCGCCAGCGCCTGGGGTGACGTCGGCACCGCCGGGCCGGGCCCGATGCGGGATGCGCTGACCGTCGCATGGGTGCGAAGGCTGGCCGCCTCGGCAGCCGCGGCGCGGCCGTGGTGCGGCGCGGCGTGTGTACTCGCGGCCGCCAGGATCGTGCTGGTCGACGGCGCCGCTCCCGCCGCGCAGGTTCTGCACCTGTTGCGTCCAGTCCTTGGCAGTTCCTGGGAAACCGCTAGCGACATCGAAGGGTTCACCGCCGCCCTTCCACACTCTCTTCAGGGCGTGGTGCTTGGCGTTGCGTCCCCAAAGGACCTCTGGCGTGCTGAGGCCCGGGCGTATGCCGCGGCGGAGAACGATGGATTCCGTCTACTCCGGGGTTCGATGCCCGGGCCGGACGTTGTACTGGGCGCCATCGCGGTTCTGGCGATGGATGCCTGGCGTGTCCGGGCGGCCCTGGCGGCGGCTGCCTCCGGCGCGGGGTCAAGCGAGGTGCTCGATGCCGCGGCGTGAATCTCTGGCTCCCGTCCGGATGGAACGGGTGGCCCTCGTGGTCCCCGAGCAGGATCGCCGGCGCATGCTCGCAGAAGTGGCCCGCAGCGCCGTCGTCGAACTTGACCTTCCCTACGCGCCTGGCCGCGGCGCCGAGGAACTGGACAAGGCGGTGGCCGCCGCCATCGTCTCCGGGCCTGCCGCGGCGCTGGCGGGCTGGGCACCACGGCGCGAAATTCCCGCACTGACGGCCAGGCTTGCCCCGCTCGGGGCCGCCGTTGTCCCGCTGCCGCGGCCGAAGTGGATCCAGCCACCCACGCTGCTTGGCGGACAGGCGCGCAGCGGAGTGTCCCGGACACTCGTCGATACCTATGGAACCGTTCCCTACGCGGATCTGGATCCCACATGGGCCGCCGGCGTGGCCTACGTGCTGATGTTCGGGATGATGTTTGGCGATGTGGGACACGGCGCGATCCTGCTGGGCATGGGACTCTTCCTCCGCACGGGCCGGAGCAAAAGACTGGCCAAACTGCACAAGACCTGGCCGTTCGTGAGCGCGGCCGGGTTGGCCGCGATGTTCTTCGGCGCGCTGTACGGGGAGGCCTTTGGTCCCACCGGCCTGGTGCCGGTGCTGTGGCTGCAACCCCTGGAGGACCCGGTGCAGTTCCTGATCGCCGGCCTGTGGGTGGGAGCGTTGCTGCTTGCCGGCTCCTACGCCGTCGGCACCATCAACCGTGTCAGGGAGGGCGGCTGGGCCTACGCCCTGTACGCCCGCTCGGGCGTCGCCGGCTCCCTTCTATTCCTTGCTCTGGGGCTCCTCGTCTGGGGACTCGCGACGGGCACCGGGTCCCTGACGGCTGCCGCGGCGGTCATCGGTCTCGGCGCACTCATCTTCATCTACATCGGACTCTTCGTAGAAGCCGGAGGCGGGGCCACCGCCGTCTTCCAGGCACTCGTCGAGCTTGTGGACACTGTGATCCGTCTGGGATCGAACCTGGTCTCCTTTGCCCGACTCGCTGCCTTCGGGTTGACGCACGCAGCGTTGTTGACGGTGGTCTGGAATGGGACGACGGCGTTGTGGGGACCGGATTGGCGCGCTGCCGCCGCCATCCTGGTGTTCGTCGTCGGAAATGCCGTGACGTTCGCACTTGAAGCGCTGGTGGCGGGAATCCAGGCCCTGCGCCTCGAATACTACGAACTCTTTTCCCGCGTCTTCCAGGCCGAGGGGCGCCCGTTCAGGCCGTGGTCGCCGGAACTGACCTCCACCGCCGGGGATCCGGACGCCACCGCTTCGGTCCTCCCGTCCGGCACCGGCTGAAAGGCAATCACCGTGAACCTCTGGTTCGGCGCCATCCCTGTCTTCCTTATCGCCGCAACAGGAGCCGTCCTCCTCGTCAAGCGCTGGCGAAAATCGGCATTCAAGGTGCTGGCGGCGCTCAACGTCGCCGTGATGGGAGGGGCCCTGGCCCTTCTGGCCGGCGCG
The DNA here is from genome assembly GCF_039531445.1 of Arthrobacter humicola. Taxonomy (NCBI): domain Bacteria; kingdom Bacillati; phylum Actinomycetota; class Actinomycetes; order Micrococcales; family Micrococcaceae; genus Arthrobacter; species Arthrobacter humicola. The sequence continues at coordinate 118,956 of NZ_BAAAQB010000041.1, forward strand.
TTAAGTGCAGGCCCGGCTGTCGCAACAGGCCAGGTTCCTGCCCTTGCCGCGGCGGCCGCTGACACGACCACCGGTGCCGGCGGATCGGCCCTGATCGCTGCGGCCATCGCCGTGGCCGGCTCATCGATCGGGGCGGCATTTGCCGTGGCCTACACCGGATCGGCGGCACTGGCCGCAATGAGTGAACGCCCGGAAATCTTCGGCCGGGCAATGGTTGTTGTCGGGCTCGCGGAAGGAATCGCCATCTATGGCCTCATCATCGCCATCATCCTTATCGGCAAGGCATGAGCGCGGAGAGCTGGAACGATGCCAGGAACCATTGCCGCGATTGGTGAACCGGCGTTGCTGGACGGTTTCCGGCTCGCCGGCGTCGTCATCTTCACCGGTTCCACGGATGAGGAAATCCGCCGCGCGTGGACCGCACTGCCCCCGGACACGGCCATCGTCATCCTCACGCCCCGTTCTGCACGCGCGCTGGAGCCGGCCCTGACCGATCCCCGCTCGCCTATGACCGTGGTGCTTCCCTCATGAGCGGGCTGTCACCGGAAGCAGACGCCACATTGGAGCCGGTGCGGCGGGCACTGCGCTCGGCGGCCGAACAGCAGGCCGCTGAGCTCAAAGACGAGGCAAGCCGGCAAGCCGGTGCCCTGCTGGATGCTGCACGGGCCGAAGCGGCGGCGATCCTCGCCGCAGCAGTGAAGGAGGGCGAAGACGCGGCCCGCTCCGAGGCCGCACTGCGCTCAGCGCGGGCCCGCCGCCAGGCCCACGAGCTGGTCCTGGCACAGCGCAGTTCCCTACGGCTGGAACTGCACCGCCAGGTGCGGGAGGCTGCGGCCGGACTCACGTCAGACCCGCGCTACCCGGAACTGGTGGCACGGCTGACGGGACTGTGCCGGCAACTGCTGGGCCCTGATGCCCTCGTGTCAGAGAGCCTCGAGGGCGGCGTCTTCGCCGAGGCCGGTCCGCGCCGCCTGGACCTTTCGCTGCCTGTACTGGCCGAGATGACCCTGGACGCCATGCCCGCGGCGCGTGAGCTGTGGACCCCGTAACGTCCCGGCGGGTCGGCACCGTGGTGCGTGTCAGCGGACCTCTGGTGGAGATCGAGGGGGTGGAAGGACTGTCCATGCTGGAGTTGATCGCCGTCGGTCCCCGGCGCATCAGCGCCGAAGCTGTCGCCATTGCAGGGAACCGGGCAACCCTGCAGGCCTATGAATATACCGGCGGCTTGAAAGCCGGCGATGTTGCCGTCCCCACGGGTGATGAACTCGCGGGCCTCTTGGGGCCGGGACTGTTGGGACACGTGTTCGACGGGCTGATGCGCCCGTTGTCGTCTGCGCCGATGTGGCTGACCCCGGAGCGGTCCGGATCCGCGGAAGACCCCGCGGTTTTGGCCCGCGATTGGACCTTTCAACCGGCGGCGGTGCCCGGCACCACTGTCTCTGCCGGCCAAGTCCTGGGCACGGTCCCCAATTCCGGGGCGGTGGAACACCGGGTCCTGGTGCCGGCGGGTGTGTCCGGCGAGCTTAGCTGGCTGGCCCAGGAGAGTCGGGTCCACGTCCTCGACACCGTGGCCGTGATCGGCGGCCGCGAGGTGGCGCTGGCCGAACGCTGTCCCGTGCGCCGGCCGCGTCCTTTCCAGTCCAGGCACTCCGGCACGGTGCCACTGCATACCGGCCAGCGGGTCCTGGATCTGATATTTCCGGTGGCGCGCGGGGCCGCGGCAGCGGTGCCGGGCGGCTTCGGTACAGGGAAGACACTGCTGCTGCAGCAAATCGCCAAGTGGAGCGACGCCGACGTGATTGTCTATGTGGGCTGCGGGGAGCGGGGAAATGAGATGGCTGATGTCCTTGACGGGCTCTCCCAGCTCGAGGACGGGCGGACCGGCGGGAAGCTGATCGAACGCACCGTCATTATCGCCAACACTTCCAACATGCCGATGATGGCGCGAGAGGCGAGCATCTTCACCGGGATCACGGTCGCCGAGTACTACCGGGACATGGGGTACGACGTCGTCGTAATCGCGGACTCGACCTCCCGGTGGGCCGAAGCTCTGCGTGAATTCGCCAACCGCAACGGCGACCTTCCTGCCGAAGAGGGCTACCCGGCGAATCTTGCATCCGAACTTGCCTCCTTCTACGAGCGGGCCGGCCGCGTGACAACGCTCGGACGGATGACCGCCTCCGTCACTGTGATCGGGGCCGTTTCGCCGCCCGGCGGCGACATGACGGAACCCGTAACCACGGACTCCCAGCGCTTCGTCCGCTCCCTGTGGACGCTGGACCGGGACCTCGCCTATTCCCGGCATTATCCGGCGGTGAGCTGGACAGGTTCGTTCGCCCGCGACGCGGAAGCACTCGGCAGCTGGCATGCGGCCAACGGGGATCCGGGTTGGGCCGAGCGCCGAGCCCGGGCCGCTGCCCTGCTGGCGGAGTCAGACCGATTGGCCGAACTGGCGGAGATCATCGGGACGTCGTCGCTGCCGGGCCACGAACGGATGGTGCTGCTCGGCGGGCGCCTGCTGCGCGACGGCGTGCTGATGCAGAACGCGCTCAGCGTCAACGATGGTTTCTGTTCGGCGGACAAGGGCGCCGCTCTGCTGGATCTTGTGCTCGACGTCGTTGATTCCTGCCAGAGACTTGTGGAAGGGGGCGTGGCAGCCACCACGATCGAACAAGCCGATCTCGGTCGGGTGCTTCGCGCCCGTGAGGAAACGGGTCCGGGGGACGCGGCAGCTGTCCAAGCCCTAGGCGGCGAGGTGCTCAAGGCATTGGAGGCCCTGCAATGAATGACGCAACAGCCTCGGCATCCGGCGGTGCCGGGTCCGTGCCGTTGGCGGCAGGCTTCGCCGCGCAGATCTCCTACGGAGATGTACGGGAGCTCCGCGGGCCGCTGCTCATTGCGGGCGCGGTTGACGGCGTTGGCTGGGATGAATTTGCCACCATCGACATGGACGGCGGCGAGCGGCGCCATGGCCTCGTCCTCGAAGTGGACCAGGACCTCGCGACGTTGCAGGTCCTCGAAAGCACCGACGGCATGTCGCTGGGAGGAATCCGGATCCGCTTCGAGGGCCGTCCCCTTCACGTGCAGGTGGGAACGGAGTGGCTCGGCAGAGTTTGCAATGGACGTGGGGAACCGCTCGACGGCGGGCCGCCCGTGACGGGCACGGCAAGCCTGCCGGTCAGCGGTTGGCCGCTGAACCCGGTCTACCGGCAGCCCCCGCAGGAACCGGTCCTGACCGGCATCTCGGTCATCGACGCCTTGACCACGCTGGTCAGGGGACAGAAACTCCCCATCTTCTCCGTTCCGGGTCTGCCACACCTGACGCTGGCGACCCAGATCGCGGCACAGGCGACGTCAGGCGGCCACTCATTCCGGGTGGTGTTCGCCGCCATGGGGCTGACGCACGCGGATATCGCGTATGTGCGTGACCGTCTTGAGGAACGTTCCGCCGGGAAGGAGTTGGTGCTCCTGCTCAACGCTGCCGACGATCCCGTCATTGAACGGATCCTCACGCCGCGGATCGCGCTGACGATTGCCGAACAACTCGCCTACACCGAGGGCCACGACGTTCTGGTGATCATGTCGGACATGACCAGTTATGCCGAAGCGGTCCGGGAAGTGTCTGCGGCGCGGCGGGAGATCCCGGCCCGGCGGGGCTACCCCGGTTACCTCTATAGCGATCTCGCCACCCTCTATGAGCGGTGCGGGCGGGTCAAGGACCACGATGGTTCCGTCACGATCGTTCCGGTGCTGACGATGCCGGCCGGCGACATCACCCATCCGGTACCGGACCTGACCGGCTACATCACGGAGGGGCAGATTGTCCTTGCGCCCGACATTGCGGCACGCGGCATATACCCGCCGGTGGACGTCCTGTCCTCGCTGTCCCGCCTCATGCGCAGCGGCGCGGGCAAAGACCGGACCCGCGAGGACCACCTTGACGTGGCCGCCCAGGTTCTTGCTGCCATGGCGCGCGCGCGGCAGGCGGCGGAACTGGCGGAACTAGTGGGTGCGGCGGCGCTGAGCGAAACCGACCGCAGCTACATCCACTACCGGGAATTGGTGGAAACGGGCCTCTTCAACCAGGGGCGCGACGAAATCAGGTCCCTGGACGACACCCTGGGCAGGGCATGGGCGGCGCTGGGTGCGCTGCCGGAACAGGAGCTGACCATGGTTTCGACCGCGCTCCTGGAACGGTATCTTCCCCATCGGGAAGGCCGGCCATGACCAGCACGGGCCGGACAGGCAAGGTCCGGGTGGAGCGCCGGCTGATGACGGCCCGCCACGGCGCGCGCCTGCTGGACCGGAAGCAGCACATCCTGGCGGACGAGCTGGAACGGTTCCAACTTCGCATGGAACTGAGCCGTGCGGAGTGGGAGGAGTTGGCCAAGGAAGCGGCGCTCTGGCTGCGTCGGGCTGCCGCCCTGGACGGCAGCAGGCGGGTTGAGGCAGCGGCTCCGCTGGAGCCCGCCTGGGTCAGCGTGCCGTGGGGAAGCGCCATGGGTGTGCTGTATCCGGAGGACCCCGAGTGCCGGCTCCCGGCGGCGCCACACGCGGGGGGAAGCTCGGCCTTGTCCTACGCGGCCGCCGTTCATCGCAGGGCTCTCGAGGCCGGGGTGCGCTACGCCGCGGTGCAGCGTGCGGAACTGCTGCTGGCTGCCGAACTCGCGGCGACCCGGACCCGGCAGCGGGCGGTTGAAAACCGCTGGATTCCCAGACTGGAAGACGAACTGCAGAGCATCCGGCGGCAGCTTGACGCGCAGGAACTTGAAGAGAGCCTGCGCCTGCGCTGGGCGGCTGACCGGAACTCAGGAAACACGGGAACCACCGGAAACTCAGCAATCCTGGCGCAGGATCCCGACACGAGGGGGACCCGATGAGCGATGTGATCTTGGTGGCAGTCAATGACTCCCGGGCAGCTTTCCGGGCAGCGGAAGTGGCCGTCGAGTATGCGCGCCGGTTGGGCGCGAGCCTGCGGGTCGTGACGGTCAGGGACCCGGGGGCGCTTGATAGACATCCCGGTGCCATCGACCCAGCCGCCTTGGCCAGACATGCGGATCTGGCAGCCGAGGCCGCGCTCCGCCATGTGGCCGCGCTGGGGGCGGCGGCAGGAGTGCCGGTGTCTCTTAGCCATCGCTCTGGTCGGGTTGCGGCCGAAATCCTGGCCGAGGCCCGCGAAGCCAAGGCGGCCCTGATCGTAGTGGCGTTGGTGGACCGTCCCGGCAGTGCAACCCGCTACATCGGCAGCCACACCCTGCGTGTTCTGGAGTTCTCCGGCGTTCCTGTGATGGTGGTGCCCCTCGGGGAGTGAACGTCAGCGACGAATCGCAGGACCGAGACGAATGCCGGGCGACGCCGTCGAGGAGCCGGATTGCGGTTCGGGCTAGATGCTAATTCTGCGGTTGACGATCTTGTCCGCTGTTTCATAGATGGTCTGGTTGTGAGCGCGCGCGTAGCCGCGCAGCAGGGCAAACGCCGCGTTCATGTCGACCTTGGAGGTCTGTGCGATCACGCCCTTGGCCTGTTCGATCAGGATGCGGCTGCTGAGAGCACGCTGCAGCTGCTCGTTGATCATGGCGCTTTCCCTCGCCGCGCGTTCCTGCAGGAGGCTGATGGTTGCCACGTCAGCAAAGGCCTGTGCAATCGCGGCGTCCTCGGCGGTGAGGGGACCGGCCTCGTGGCCAAAGAGATTCAAAGCACCAATGGTCCGGCTGCGCAGGCGCATCGGGACGGCGTGCAGGGACCGGAATCCCTGGGATAGTGCAGAGGCCTGGAACAAGGGCCATCGGGAACCTTGCGCCGCGATGTCATCGACAGCTACAACAGCTCCGGTCCGGTAGCAGTCCACGCACGGACCCGCACCGGCCTCGAGCTGGAGGACCTCCACCAATTGGCTTTCCTCGCTCGTTGAAGCCATAACTTGGAGGTCTCCGGCCGGATCGACAAGCACGAGTCCTGCGGCGGCGGCGTCAAGAATGCCGACGGATTCATCTACCAGAGTGTGCAGGAGGTCGAAGACGTCGAAGTCTGCCACGAGTGTGTCCGCGATCTTGACGAAAGCGGCACTTACGCGTCCGGCGCGGCTTATCATCGCCATATTCGGATTCTACTGCATGCGCCCAACTCAGCCGCCCCCGGGGGTGAAGTCGAGGCTTCTGCTGACCACGTCCCTCGCCACCTCCCGGACGGTACGTCCGTGGGCGAACGCGTGCGCCCGCATCAGCAGAAGTGCGTCCCGTGCAGACGTCCCGGCTTGTGCCAGGACCATCCCGGTGGCCTGGTGGATCTCGCGCCGTGAGAGGGGAGAGCCATCCGGTGGTGGGTCAGTGCCGTCTCCGGTGGGAAGGGTCAGGAGCTGGCGCAGCAACTGCCAGGTCACGACGTCGGCGAGCTGCAGGGCTTTGGAATGCTCCGCCCGGCTAAGTGGGCCGGACACGGAACTATAGAGCTCTGCCACGCCGACATCCAGCGCGCCGAGCGCCAGCGGAAAAACAAAGAGGGCCGAAACATCCAGCTCCAACAGGGACTTTGCAAAGACCGGCCACGCGGCATGCGAACCATTGCGCACATCCGGTAGAAGCACGGGGCTGCGGGTTTTCAGGGCTTCCCAGCGTGGGCCTTCCCCGAGGTCGTACTGCAGCTCGTCGATTCTTGCAGAGACGGCGTCGCTGGCACACACCATTGTCTCCGGCGCCAGCCCCGAGAACACCGAGATTGCCGCTCCGGAAATCGGCAACGACTCAAGGAACCCGGCGCACAGGCCGGCATCAAGTCCGTCTGCCAATGAGTCTGAATCATCAACCATGCCGGGCCGCCGGACCAGGCGAGTCCACGAGGCCGAAGCTTCCCGCGGGGGGAGGGACATGCCATTCAATCGTCAGGCAGCTGGCCATGGGGTCGCGCCTCCTCGGCCGGGTCGCAGTGCCATCAATCGCGATGGAACCACCTCAATGTTTGTTCCAGTTTATGCCTGCCTCAACTTGACCCTGGTGGCGGCGCAAGCTCCTCCTTTTTGCCGCTGCTGTCTCAGCGGCGTGGACTTGCCCCGGCTCGCCCTACCTTCTTGAATCAAGATCCGATAAAGTGACCTTGTTGCCCCAGACCCCGGTAGCGCCATTCTTCGGCGTATTATCCAGGAGGCTCCCGCTGATGCGAGGCAACCCCGACCCCAGAGTCGAGTCCGTACACCCTTTCCACCGTCCCATGGCCATCATCGACAATCCGCGCGTCGAGCGCAGGAAAGCCAATGAGCAGCAGGACCAGACCGGTGATGGCGGGCAGGCGCCGGCGCCTCCGGTCCAGGCCTCGGAGCAGGTGCTGCCGGCCGAGCTTGCCGACTTCCTGTGGAGGCGACAGGAACCGGGTCTTGACCAGCTGCCGTCTTCCACCGGTGGGCGAGGTAACGCGCAAAATTTCGGAATCTGGCGGGATCAGCTGTTGGCAGAGATCGAAAACATCGCCGGGAAGCTGAGAGTGAAGGTGGAACGGTACGCCTTGGTGCGGGCAGCCTACTTTTCCGATCAAGCCGCGGAACCAACCAACGAAGTTGCCGTGGCCTGGATTCAGGATGCCCTTGAAGATATTGCCGCGACTGCCGTGGGCATCGAGATTGCCTCACGCGAACTATTTCTCCGCGCCAAGTCGGCAGGGGAACAGGACCTCAGAAACGAAACAGTCGACGAACGACAGACAGGAACAGCAGAATGACCAACCCCCTCGAGGCCGAATGGACTTGTTTCGTAGAGGCAAATGAGCCCCATCTCATTGAAGAGAACCTGAACGCCGCATTGGACGTAGCACTGGAGCACGCCATGAAGGACGGCCGGTTCGGCATTCTCGTGACTCGTCATGGACACACAAGGTTCACGGTCGCCCTCAGCGCCGATGTGCCCTACGGGCAGACCATGGAGGAGAACGGGCCCGCTTCATAAAAGCGGCAAGGCCCCTGGCCCGGCCGGGTTAGTCCTGTGCATCATTTCCGATGAATGTCCCGGGTGGCATCCGGGCGCCAAACACGGGGCCCGCGGCTGGCCGCTTGGCACGGAGCTCTTCCTGCGCGATCCGTTGTTTGAGGCGTTGCAGGACCCACGGGGCCAAGTGTTCGCGTGCCCAGAAAATGTCATCGGCCCTTGCCTCGCGCCACCTGCGCCCCGGGAGGTCTTTGGGCGTCATTGGTTGCAAGGTGTGGGGGACGTTGAGGGTATCCAACACCATCATGGCGATGGTGTGCTGGCCCAGCGCGGAGAAGTGCAGCCGGTCCGGATCCCACATCTGCGGGTGGGCGAGCTGACGCAGTGCCCAGAGGTCGGCGATGACCGCATCATGGCGGACCGCAATGGTGCGCATATTCTCGTTGAAGATGGCCACCCTGCCGCGGACCCGACCCAGCACGGGAGTTGCGCCCCAGTCCGGGCCGGCGAATATGACGACCATGGCGCCGGTGGAGGCCAGCAGTTCCACGCCGGCGTCCATCCGGGCGGCGAGTTTATCCGGATCGCTCCTGTGGAAGATCAAGTCATTTCCCCCGGCATTGAGCGTGATCAGATCCGGACGCAGGTCTAGAGCCGGACCCACCTGCTCATCCAGGATCTGGTGAAGCAACCGTCCGCGGATTGCCAGGTTTGCATAGGCGAAGCCTTCGTGTCCGTTGCTTAGCTCCTCCGCGACCCGGTCCGCCCAGCCCCGCAGGCCCCCCGGGCTCCGCGGTTCCGGATCCCCGACCCCTTCAGTGAATGAATCACCCAAGGCCACATAACGGCTCCAAGGGTGCAGACGGGCTCGGTCTTCAACAAAGCCAGCCTGCGCCGGACCCTCGGCGCTGGGAACGTTCATTCACACATACTGCGCTCAACCGAGGGCGGGCGCCATGCCCGGAGCTATCACATGACTTTCGGTCTACCCCTGGTATCAAGACTCTTGCCCGGAGGCCCATGCAGTGCCGCCCACGGACGGTGTGCGGGCAGCGCATTCCGTCCGGCCCCCATCCGGACTTAGTCGTCAAGGACGAGCCGCCGCCGGAGTGACATGATGCCCAAGACCAGGCCGCCTGCGGCGGTCAGCAGCAGCACCGCCACGTCCCGGCCAAGGTTGTCCGTCGACTGGTAGAAGATCGCGGCCTCCAGTGCATCGACCCCGTAAAACGTGGGCGTGAAGTGCGCTATGGTCTGAATCCATCCGGGCAGGAAGGCCGCGACGCTGATTCCGCCGCTTAGGAAGAAGAGGTAGATCGCCACGTTGATCCCGGCCGCCGATACCGGGGCGAACCGGCGGAACGTGGCTCCAAGGGCGGCCCCGACGCCGGCCGCCGCGAGTGCGATCAGCCCGATCACGGCCAGCGCCGGCAGCCAGTACCAGCCCGCCGGCCGCAGGAAGCCTGAGACGGCCGACAGGACCAGCACCAGCGCTGCCACCAGCATGGTGGTCACCCAGCACCCTAGGATCTTCCCGGCGATCAGGGCCCCGCGGCCGATCGGTGCAAGCAGCAGCGCCTTGATGGTCAGGTCCTCGAATTCCCGGGCGGTGGCCAGCCCGCCGTTGACGACACCCATGAGCGTCAGCAGCAGCACGAGGATGGGCACCAGTTCGAACTGTACGAGGTCAACGTCATGCGGCCTCAGATCCGACTCGGCGACGCCGACCATGACGGGGTTGTCCGGCTCGCCCGCGTAAAAGCGCGTGATCGCCGTCGGCAGCGATCGCCGGAGGTCGTTGGTGAAGTCCAGGTTCAGATTGTTGATCCGGATCTGTACCGGGTCCGGCCGGTGCATCCGGTAGTCGTCGTCGAAGGAGGCTGGGATGGTGATCACGGCGGCCACCTGAAGGGTATCGAGCAAATGCGCCGCCTCATCCGGAGTTGCGGCTTGGACGCGGAACGCGTCGGAGTCATTGAGGATCGAGACCAGGCGCTGAGCCTGCGGGCCGGTGTCCTCGGCCACCACTGCCACCGGATTGCGGCCGGTTGCCCCCGCCACGACGAAGATGATCAGCAGGAAGGCGATCGGCGGCAGCAGGCTGACCGCGATTGCCGAGGGTGTGCGCACCCACGTCACGATGTCTTTTGCCGCGATGGCAAGGACTGCCCGCAGGGCTCCCATCAGTGCGATCCCATCAGTGCGATCCCATCAGTGCCCCACCCCCCGGCGGCCGAAAACCAATGCGGTGAGCGCCACCGTGAGAAGGGTGAACCCGGCCAGGACCATCGTGTCGACGGTCAGGTCCTGGGTGGCCGTCTGGAAACCGTGGAAGGCGTGCTGGAACGCGGCGATCGCATAGGTGAGCGGGGATACGGCCGCGATGGCTCCGGGAACTTCACCCAGCCAGTTCGCCGGTCCGAACGGACCGCTCAGAAAGAACAGCGGCAGGACGCAGGCGATGGAGAGCGGGATCGCCTGCTGGCGCCGGCGGACCAGCGTCCCGACCAGCACACCGAGGGCAAGAAAGGCTGCGATCACCAAAAGGCCAAACCCGAGTACCTCCAGGGGATGGAGGGGCTGCACCCCGATCACCAGGATGACGACGCCCAGCACCAGAATGGCCGACGCTGCAGTGAGCGCGGCTGCGCCGAGAATTTTTCCGAGCCCGATCGCAAGCCGGCTAACCGGGGCCAGTGCCAGTTCCTTGATGGTTCCCAGTTCGTAGTCCCGCGCGGCGTTGACGCTGCCCTGCAACAGCGCGGCGAGCATCAGCCCGGCCACCACGATGCTGACGGCCAAGTAGGGGATGTAGCCGGTGTCGTGCTCCTGGACGTCGGACTCGACCGCCTTCACGACGACCTGTTCAGGGAACGCGGTGGCGTAGAAGGATGTTATGGACAGCGGCACCGCCCGCCGGATGTCGTTGGTGAAGTCGACGTTGAGGTTGTTGAGCTCGACCGGGATGTCCACCCGTCGTCCAGCGTTGAGCGCGGCATCAAAGTCTTGCGGTACCGTCACGACGGCGACGACGGTTCCCGCGCGGATCTCGCGCTCCGCGTCCGCCGGGGAGGCCGTATGGATGATAAACGACTGAGAGTTGTTCATGGCCTGAACGAATTGCCCGGCCAACGGGCCTTGGGTCTTCATCACCACCGCGATCGGCGCCTGGCCCCCGCTGATGGCGAACAGCAGGAAAAGCAGCAGGAAGTTGATCGGGATGATGATGCCGGCTATCGCGAACAGCGGTTCCCGGAGGGTGAGGCGGACGTCCACCGCCGCGACGGCCCGGACCACACGCAGGTTGTGTCGGAGGCTCATTCCCTGAGCTCCTTGCCTGTCAGGCTCAGGAAGACCTCGTCCAGGCTCGGTTCGCGGCTCTGGATCTCCTCGAGGCTCGTGGATTCGACCACCGCCGTCACCACCTTGCCGGTGACGGCGGCGCCCCCTTCCACAGTGACCTTTAGCCATTCGTCGGCAGCGACAGCGGAAACCACACCGGGCAGGGCGCGGACTTTCCGGACGATGTCCTCCGCCGGCACCGGCTGGGTGCGCATTTCCAGGACCGTGTCACCGAAGCTGCGGCGAAGGTTCGACGGCGAGTCCAGCGCCACGAGGCGCCCGCGGTCGATGATGCCCAGCCGGTCACAGAGGACGTTTGCCTCTTCGAGGTAGTTCGTGGTGATGAGCACGGTGGTTCCGCGCTCTTTGAGCTCGAGGATCCGGTCCCAGAGCGCGCGCCGGCTCTGCACATCGACTCCCAGGGCGGGCTCGTCGAAGTAGAGCAGCTCGGGCTCGTGGAGCAGTGCCCGGACCAGGGCCAGACGTCGTTTCATGCCGCCGGAGAAGGTGGAGACGCGGCTCTTTCGCCGTTCGTCCAGCTGCGCAAGCTCGAGCAATGACGTGATCCGCTTCTCGAGGCCCTTCCGGGGCACGTCGAAGAGATCGGCGTGAAAGCGGAGGTTGGCTTCCGCCGTGAGCTCCTCGTAGAGGGCGTTCTCCTGCGGCACCGTCCCCAGCGAGCGTCGGATCCTCTGCGGATCCACGAGCATGTCCACGCCAAGGACCGTAACCCCTCCGGAGGTCGGACGGCTCAGGCCGCTGATCATGTTGATGGTGGTTGTCTTGCCGGATCCGTTGGGCCCGAGCAGGCCGAAGATTTCCCCGCGTTCGACCCGCAGGCTGAGGTTGTCGATTGCGGTGAAGGAACCGAATCGTTTGGTGACTTCTGTAAGCTCGATGGCCGTTTCGGTCATGCCCTTACCTCCTTGGGCCACAGGCGCGGTGACCGGCCGGCAGCCTCATCGGGCGGCCCCACGGCTCCATGATGGGACGGGGCCGAACAAAACACAACCGGTCGCTGTTACGCATCTGGCGCTTGAACCCCGGGAGGTCCACGCTTTAAGGAGTCGGGCTGTAGCCCGACGTCGGGCGGTGCCGGATCGCCGAGGGCGGTCTGCGGAGTGTTAGGAGAACGACCATGGTTGACACGGCAGCCCCGGCTCTCAGGACCGGCGTCGGGCGGGACCTGGTCACAGAACTGCTGGGCATCTGGCTCCTCCTGGCGGTCTTCCTGGATGGCTGGGCACACCTCCACGTTCCCGGACTGGAAACGTTCTTCACCCCCTGGCACGCCGCTCTCTATTCCGGCCTCCTTGCCATGGCAGCGTGGACGGCCACCGTGATCTGGAGGAACCGCGAGCCCGGGCAGCCGCTCGCCCGCGCGATACCTGCCGGCTACCGGGGCACGGTGGTTGGAGTTGTCCTTTTCGCCGTCGCCGGCGTTCTGGACCTGGCATGGCATGAAATCCTGGGCATCGAAGTCTCTCTCGATGCGCTGGTAAGCCCCACCCATCTGCTGCTGGGGTTTAGCCTCTTCCTCATACTCGGTACCGGCGTCCGCAGCGCACGGGCCCGTGGCCGGTCGGGCGCCTTCGAGTGGTCGGCGCCGGCGCTGCTGGCTGTCGCCCTGATGACCGGTTTGGGCGCTTTCTTCCTCATTTACTGCTCGGCCTTTGTCCGGACCGCTCCCGCGGTCCCGTACATCCCGACGCCGATCGGCAGTCCCGGCCACACCCAAGCGGAGATGCCTGCGGCGATCGGTATGGCCAGCTACCTGGTGACCACGGCACTGATCATCGCCCCGTTTCTCTACACCTGGTCGGGAGCCCTGCGGCCACCTCGCGGCATCGCCACCATGCTGGTCGCCGTCGTGGCGTGGCTGCCCCTGGCGATGTCGGGATTCCGCCCGGCAGGTGTCGCCGGAGCGGCAGGTGCCACGCTGGCCGCAGTTGTGGCGGACGTGCTGATCGCCCGAGGGGGCGGCCAATTGACCGGCCGCCGGCTGCCGGCGGTCAGCGCGGTACTGGCGGCTCTTATCTGGACAGGCCAGATGATCGGGATCGCCGTGGTGTCAGGGGTTGGATGGCCTGTGTCGATGTGGCTTGGAGCCATTGTGCTGAGTTCGGCAGTGGCTGCCGGTCTGGCCTTCGTCAGCTCCTGGAACACCGGGAGCACGCCAACCCAGGAAGCAACGCACGTTTAGGAGGTTCAAGTGATCAGCATGACGGCATCCGGAGAGACGTCGCGGGAGAAGAGGCTCGCAGCCATTGGCACGGCGGTGTTCGCCGTCGCGCCGGCGACGGCGGCCGGGCTCGTTCCGTGGTTGTTGACGCGCTGGAAGGTGAAGCGGCCGGTGCCGGGCGGACTCCCCGCGCAATGCGCCGGCGTCGTGCTCATCGGTGCGGGCGCGGCAGTGATCACAAGTTCGTTTGTCCGGTTCGCCGTCGAGGGACTGGGGACCCCGGCTCCCTTTGCGCCGACGAAGCATTTGGTGGTCGGCGGCTGGTACCGATACGTGCGCAACCCCATCTACGTCGCCCTCGCCGCCTCGATTACCGGGCAGGGCCTCCTGCTGGGGCAGCCCAAGCTTTTTGCCCTTGCCGCCGTGGATGCCGTCCCGGTGGCCGCGTTTGTGGTGTTCCACGAGGAGCCCACGCTGGAACGGACGTTCGGACCTGAATATGAGATTTACCGCGCCAATGTCCCGCGCTGGCTGCCCAGGCTCACTCCCTGGCGGGACGGATCCGCTGTGCCGTTGTAGCGTGGAGGCCAATGACACTTTCGACGCAGCTTCTCATGGCCTATGACCAGCAACTCCGAACAGATGCGGAGACCCCGAGCGCGCTCGCCGTTGAACTACTGGGCCCGTTACGTCTGGTGACGTTTGCCGGCGGCCGAGGCTTCGTGACCTATCAGGATCTCGGTGGCGCCGACGCACCCACGATCGCGCGATGGGTGGCCGAGGCACTTGCTTTCTACCGCAGCGATCCAGCCATTGTGCGGGTCGAGTGGAAAACCCGTGGACACGATGATGCGCCCGGACTCCATGACGCGTTGCTCGCCAACGGATTTGAGCCCGATGAAACCGAGTCGATCATGATCGGGCCAGCCAAGGCGTTGACCGCGGACGTGCAACTCCCGCCCGGCGTCAGCCTCCGCCGCGTGAGCGAAGAACGGGACATCCGCGCCATGAGCGCAATGCAGGACGAAGTTTTCGGCGTTTCCGTCTCCAATGGCAACGCCGACGCAATCCTGGCCCGTGCGGCACGCGACGACGGGATGGAACGCTGGGTGGCCGAACACGAGGGATCGATGGTGAGCGCCGGGCGCCTCGAACCCGTTCCTGGCACGGAATTTGCCGGCATCTGGGGCGGGGCGACGCGCGCCGAGTGGCGCGGCCAAGGCATCTACCGGGCCGTTACCGCGGCCCGTGCCCGGGCCGCGCTGGCGAGGGGCAAGACACTCATCCACAGCGATTCAACCGAGTATTCACGCCCTATTTTGGAACGCTACGGTTTGCTCCGGGTGTCAACAACCACCCCGTATCGATGGCGGCGCTGAAGATCTTGGAGTCCGGCACGGGGCGGTCACCAAAATTTCTGCACACCCGGGGCTGCGTCACGGAGCCGGGCACCTTCGAGGACGATGGAGCACTCCTCTAAGCCGAACTCTCTCCACTGTGCGAGCACTCGGAGGTCTCCTGCCGGCGGCAACGGCCAGAGCCAGAGCGTGCCTGTGCCGGAGAACTCGTCGTCGCCCCCGTTCCCGCCGCCGTTTCTCAGCAGGAGGACCGGGGCTGGCGGCTGCTGGGTGCCGTCGAAGACCCCGTGCGGGTGTGCGCCCGTGCTGGCCTTGGCGCCATCGGGAAAGGCTGCGCCGAACAGGAGCATGGAAGCAGCGCCGGAGCCCCTGCGTGCGCCGGGTCTGCCCCGGAAGAATGCGTCGTTGAGATCCGCCCATTCCTCATCGGTCTGTTCGCCCCGGCGGATGGTCCAGCACACATCGAACGAACAACCCGTGGAGAAGACATCCACGCTTTTTACAGCCATCACCATCGTCGGGCTCCGGTGCAGAAACTGCCCAACATGGAGCACGGCCGGCAGCTCGGACGGCGGGGCGCCCGCCCAGGCCGGGGGCACATACCGCGTTGCCCGTCCGCGCGGCGGAAGGGGCGGCACCGGGAATTCCTGGAAGAAGGTCATGGGTGATCCTTTCGTTGGCGTGCGCCCCCAGTCACTGCGGCCGGCCCGGGAGCTGGACCGTGATGGGCGGCGTTGTTACGGGACCGCCGCATTCTTCCGAGCCGCCGGTCCTGGTCCATTCCACCGGTGATTGCTGCTGGGCGAGCACCGTGCCGTCCTTGGCGAGCACGCGCGTCGTCACTTCGTGGGGCAATGGGCCGCTGACAGTGAACAACCAGGAATTGAGCGCCGTCTTGGAGGCAACGAAAGGTGCCGGGGACGGGGAAGCGTCACCCGGGAGGCTCGGGCCCGCTGTTTTCGGCGACGCAGCCTGTGCCGGGGCTGCCTCGCGAACGGAGCAGCCCTCCGGAGTGCAGAGCTGAACATCGTTGACGGCGGTGATGTCGCCTTCGAGCCTGACAGTGATGGTGCTGACCCAGCCAACTGCCGGGCAAACGACGTCGGTCATTGCGCAGGCCGACAGTGGCAGGCCGGCAAGCATGAGCACAACGGCAGAGCGAAAGATCCCCCAATTCGACCTCATCGTGCCAGTCTAGACAGACTCCCGGCCGACCGCTCGCCTCCCGCTGCGAGAGTTTCGCCGTCGAAGTCCGCCGGAAGAATTGTCCAGGTCCGCATCGGCGAGATCGCGATGGGGACCGCTGAGACGCCGGGCCGGTTACGCTGACCGTCCGCCCCCGGTGCCTGAGGAATGCTAAGCCGGCTTGCGTGACAACCGCGCCAACACCTAATCGCCGGCGTCGTCCTCCTGCTTCTTCTTGTCCCGGCCTGAGAAGAGTGCCTCGCACGCGGCCTCCGTCACGGCCTCGAGCAGAGCCCGGATGATCTCCCCAAGAATCCACATGCGGCCACGATTGGGCGAACGGCCCGCTTGGCCAACGAAGCAGGCCTTTCCCGGGAAATACACCGACCGGGCGACGGTCCCACTCGCGTGCATCCGCCCGGTCTTTGCCCGACGCTGTCAGTATGCCGGCGTCGGGATGCGCTCCAGCGTGCACGGATCTGTGTTGGCTCCGCACACGATCACCGCCACGCGCCATGCCCCCAGGGAGTCCGCCGCGATCCCGGAAACCGGCACATCGACCGGCTGTCCGGCGTCGAGGGCCGCATGCAGAGTAGGAATATTGAAGGGTTCCACCGCCACGACGCGTGAGCGGCCCTCGGCAGCTGCAGCAACGCCCGCGTACAGGCCGCCCCCGCCGACGACGATCGTGTCGATGCCGGGCTCATCCTCCAGGATCTCTTCGGCGAGGGTGCCCGCCCCCGCAGCGATCTCGAGCTGGTCGTAGGCATGGCAGAACAGTGCACCGCTGGCTTCCACGCACTCCATTGCAGCCGCATAGGCCTCCGCGTACTCCGCGCCGACCTGGCGGACGGCTGCCCCGTATCCAAGGAGGCGCTCGACCTTGACGCGCGGTGCCGTCTCCGGGACGAACACTGTCGCCGGAACCCCAAGCGCCGCTGCGGCATAGGCATTTGCCAGGCCCGCGTTGCCGCCGGACGCGGCCACCACACCGACGGCGGGGTCAAGTTCCCCTCGCTCCCGGGCGGCGAGAAGACGGTTGAAGGCCCCACGGGCCTTAAAAACACCGGTGTGCTGCTGAAACTCGCACTTGAACCAGAGCGGGGCGGCGGCGGTGCCTCCGCGGAGCAGGGGCGTGCGCCGTACATAGCCGTTGATGCGCCGCTCTGCCTCGAGCACATCGCTTCGGTTGATCACGGTTTTTCCTCAAATTGCCCCGCCGATACGGTCGCTAGAATAACGCGTGCCGCCGGTACGGTTTCCAACACTGCCGCCGAGCCGGCCCCGGGTCAGCCGTCAGTGTCCGGAGGCATGCTGGCCAGCACGTCCGTCAAAGCGGGACGGAGGTCTGCCGCGATGCGGGGGAGTGCGTCGGCGTTCGGGATCCGGCCCTCACGGAGTTCCTTCTCGAGGCCTGTGCAGTAGCGCGTCAGCTGCTCTGCTCCAACCATTGCCGAGCTTGTCTTCAGGCTCAGGACGGCATCGAGCGCATGCTCCGGGTCCGCCGTGCCCAGAGCCGTGTGCACCTGCGTCAGGCGGTCCCGGAGCAGGGCGAGGAAGTTGGAGGCAAACGTTGCTGCTGCGGTGCGACCGACGTGATCAACCAGATCCTGGAGTTTCGATTCGTCCACGACCTGTGGCGGGCGTGGATGAACGCCACTGTTTGGCTGCGCAGCCCCGGTAGGCGGTTTGCCCGCAGCGTCCCCCAACGTCATTGCCATAGCCTAACCGGTGCAGCAGACCCGCCGCTTCACGGTCGTAGTGTGGGCCCCTTCACAAGGCAGCCGTCCAATCAACTTACGATGCTTATGAGCCGAGATGGAGCCGTCAGGAAGACCGCGCTGCTTGCCGTCGTTTCAGGTCCCAGGCAGTCCAGGCGATGAGGGCGGCGAAAACGGTCACTGCCAGGGCGGCCGAAACCCCCACCATGACGTCAATAGGCAGCAGATAGACCAGGACGGCCCGCGTGCTGGCTTCAGCAATCAGTCCCGCACCCCAAACGGCGGAAATCTTCAGGTGCCAGCGGCGCACCCCAGGGTTGCGGTGGAATTCCCGGTCCATTTCCCCGGCGCGCTCCGGACTCCAGGTCTTGGCTGCGTCCAAAGTCAGGGGATGTCCCAGGGCAGCCAAAACCAGGAACGAAACACCAAGGCCGCCGGTGATAGCAGAGTCCTTGAGCAGCAGAAACCGCGGGTCACCGGTAAGGAAAGAAAGGCCCAGGCCGAGTCCGAAGACGATGACCATCAGCATCGCAAACGGGTTCAGGGAATGTCCCTTGAACGCGGTCCACAACAGCCGGCATGCAGCTGCTCCCGTCGCCGCCAGCAGTGCTGCCCAGTCCGTGGCACCGGCCAGGTGCAGGACGTAGTAGGCAGCGAGCGGTGCCCCTACGTCCCAAGCCAGACCCCGGACCAGCGCACGCGTCACCAAACCCGGACGTTCCCGTCCCGAAGCCTGCTCAGCGTTCATCGGGGTGCTCCGTCCCTCTTCCGGATGCGGGCTCTTTGAACAACACACCGGCTACAGCAGTCTTCCGAAGAAGACCGAGGACCATGCAGTCAGCAGCACGATCACGAGCATGCCGTCCGCCAAACGACCTCCGGCCGTGACGGCATACCAAGCCTTCCCCGAGACCGGGGACCAGGCCCTTCGTTGGCCGAATTCGGTGAATCGCCGCCACGGGGACCCCGCCGAAATCGGCGATCACCGGAGCCGCCGTCTTCAGCTCCCCTCCGCTTATGACCAAGAGCTTCACCGGCCAGCAACGCCATGCTAGGTCCGAGCAGGAAGCGTCGTCAACAGGCCCGCAACCGGGTTGAATCGCCTCGGGATGCTCCTATTCCTGTCGATTCGTGGCTTGGGGTGTTCGGCTGGCTGGACTCCGGCAGGAGGGTGATCGACTGCCCTAGCAGTGAACAGCGCATCCAGCTGCTTGGGAACACCGCCATCTTCTCGCACCGGGTCGCCACGACCGTCCAGACAAGTTCCTCAGGATCCCGCGCAGTAAGTGACGAACGGGAGACCATCGTTTCTGCCCGAAGTCAGGACGGTCGTGTCCTCAGCATGAACAAGCACTTGTTGGCCTGCCCCGGTCTGTGAGGTACGCATCCTCGAGGTCGTAGTCGGTGAAGTTGCTGAAGAACCCGTCCGCGGCGTCGGGCCGGTTGGCAGGCGAGGCAAGGAGCCAGTCAATTTCTGCCGTCACCGTCTCGGCGTAGGTGCCCACAGGCTCGTAACCCAGTGCCGTGGAAGCCTGGGTGTCGAGGACCAGCGGCGGGGTGAAGTTCCAGGGGTGGGCACCCAGTTCGGGATGGTCCCCGGCCTCGAGGAGGATCTCTTCCCACTCGTGGCCGAGGTAGGCCGCGACGGTGCGGGCGATCTCCAGGCTGGTGGGCGCATCGGGATCTGCGCTGTTGAGGATCCGTTGTCCCGGGCGGGCGGCGACTGTTTCGATGAGGGCCGCGGTGTTGACGGCGGCACTCGTATGGTCGCCTCCCGCGCCAGCCGTGGCCAGGAATACTGCGGGGCGGCGGTCGAGGATACGCTTCACGAACATCCACTCCCGCGGCACGGCTGCGCCTTCGCCATGAACCTTGGATGGGCGGATGACAGTGACGGGATGCCCGGTGTCGAGCAGCACATGTTCGGCGGCGACTTTGTTGGCGCCGTAGCCCTCGCGGGAATCGTAGCCGCCGTTCAGCGGCTTCATGGTGGGCCGGTCTTCCCGGATGGGATGCGGGAAGCACGGCGGGACGTCCGAGTTGACGTGGTTGCCGGCGTCGTCGGTGTACACGGCTTTGCTGGACAGCATGACCGCAGACCCGACCCCGGAAAGGTGCGGGAGGAGCAGGCGGGCTTCGGCAGCTGTGTAGCAGGCGGCATCAACTAGAAGATCCGCGCCGTTTCCCAGTGCCTGCGCCAGATCGTGTCCGCTGCGCCGGTCCGATGCGAGGAACCGGGCGCCCGCAGCACGAAGAGCGGACGGCATCTTTGACGCGTCCCGGCCCGTGATGCGGACCTGCCACCCGGCCTCCAGCAAGCGGTGCGCGATGGCCCGGCCAAGCACGCCGGTGCCCCCAAGAATGACTGCCTGTTTCATTCGCACCACACTAGTGGGCCACCAGGCGGCCGCAGCGCAGTGACTTCACCCGGATTCGCCGGCGTCTCCCCGGTACGCTGAAGCTATCTGCAGCACACTTCAGCCAGGGTTGTGAACGTTTGGAACGGGGATCCCATGGCATATCCGGTGATTGCCACGAAGCTCTACGTCCCCAGGCCGCGACGTGGACTGGTGGCACGCCCGCGGCTCAGTGAGCTTCTGCGCCGCGGAGCCGAGTCGTCACTGACGTTGGTGTCCGCCCCCGCAGGGTTCGGCAAGACGACTCTCCTTGCCGGGTGGTTGGCTGAGGTATCCGGCGAAGACCATTGCGTGGCGTGGCTCTCGCTCGATCAAGCCGACAGCGAGCCTGCGGTGTTCTGGACCTATGTGGTGACCGCGCTCCAAACGGCGGTGCCCGGCGTCGGCTCTACTGCGCTCGAACTGACGGGGACGTCCCCGTTCCCCACCGAGCGTGTGCTCACTACGGTGCTGAACGAACTGGCCGCCGCCCCGGCCGCTGTCTGGCTGGTGCTGGACGACTACCACTTGGTGGACGGCCACGATGTCGGCGAAGGTATGGCCTTCCTGCTGGAGCACCTTCCGCCCCACGTGCACGTCGTGATCAGCACGCGCGCCGACCCCTCGCTGCCGCTGTCCCGCTGGCGCGTGCGCGGCGAGCTGGTCGAGATCCGTGCCGCGGAGCTGCGCTTCACGCCGGAGGAGGCCGCCGCCTACCTCAACGGGGCGGCGGGACTGGACCTGGCAGCCGGGGATGTCGCGGCTTTGGAGGAACGCACGGAGGGGTGGATTGCCGCGCTGCAGCTCGCCGCGCTCTCACTCCAGGGGCGCGACGACGTCGCCGGTTTCATCGCCCGGTTCGCCGGGAACGACCGGTATGTGGTCGATTACCTCGTCGAGGAGGTGCTGCAGCATCAACCTGAACCGGTTCGCGGCTTCCTCTTGCAGTCCGCTGTGCTTGACCGGCTGACGGGGCCGCTCTGTGACGCCGTCACCGGCCGCGACGACGGAGGCCAGATGCTCATGGTCCTGGAGCGGGCGAACCTCTTCCTTGTCCCGCTGGACGAGCGGCGGGAATGGTACCGGTACCACCACCTCTTTGCTGACGTGCTGCGCGCCCGCCTGCTCAGCGAACGGCCTGAGCAGGTTCCCCTGCTGCATCAGCGCGCCAGCCGGTGGTTCGAGGCCAACAATCTGCCAGCTGAGGCGATCAGGCACACAATGGCCGCCGGGGACTTCGACCACGCAGCTCACCTCATGGAACTGGCTGTGCCGACGATCCGGCGCAACCGGCAGGACGCGATGCTGCTCGGCTGGCTGAGGGAACTGCCCGACGACGCCGTCCGGCGCAGCCCGGTGCTGAGCGTCTTCTCCGGCTTCATGCTCATGGTCTCCGGAGACCTCGATCAGGTCGGCCCGCGGCTTGACGACGCGGAACGCGCGCTGGCTGCGGTACCGGCCGGGGAGGTTCCCCCTTGGGCCGATACCGCAGCGCTCCAGTCGTTGCCATCGACCATCGCCGTCTACCGCGCCTCGCTCGCGCAAGCACGGGGCGATGTGGCCGGCACGGTCGAACATGCCCGGCGCGCACTGAATCTGGCCCGCCCGGGCGACCATCTCGGGCGGGGCGCTGCCGCCGGATTCCTAGGTCTCGCCGCGTGGGCAAAGGGCGACGTAGCGGCAGCGCTGGAGACGTTCACGCAGGCCGTGGCCAGCCTCCACGCTGCCGGCAACCTGGTCGACGAGCTCAGCAGTACGGTGGTGCTTGCCGACATGTGGCTCGCGGCCGGCCGGCCGGGCAAGGCACGCCGGCTCTACCGGAGCGCGCTGCAGCGGGCCGAGGCACACGGCGAGTCCGTAGCACGGGCCACCGCCGAGCTGCACGTCGGACTGGCCGAGATCGACTGCCAGGCCGGAGACCTGGGCAGCGCCAGGCGACACCTCGACACCGCCGCAGTATTCGCCGAGCGGGCGCCGGTGACCGAAAGCCGCTATCGGTGGTTCGTGGCGATGGCGCTGATCGCCCGGGCCGAAGGAGCCCCGGAGAAGGCGGTCAATCTCCTGGACCAGGCGGAGACGCTCTACCAGCGGGGGTTCTTCCCCGATGTGCGCCCTATCGCTGCGATGAGGGCCAGGGTCCGGATCGCCCAGGGCAAGATGCCGGAGGCCGAAGAATGGGCACGCGAGCGCGGCGTGTCCGCCACGGACCAAGCCAGCTATCTGCGCGAGTCCGACCACCTCACCCTGGTACGTCTGCTCATCGCGCAGCACCGTACAGACCCCGGCGGCATCGCGATCGGCCCGGCAGCCCGCCTATTGGACCGGTTGCTGGTGGCCGCTGGGGCAAGTGGCCGCGCCGGAAGCGTCATGGAGATCCGCATGCTGCAGGCCTTGGCACAGGACGCTCAGGGGCATCGGACGCAGGCCCGCGAGGCTCTCGGCCGGGCATTGGCCGAGGCACCCGAGCCAGGCGACTACGTGCGGCTCTTCCTGGACGAGGGGACCCCGATGATGGAGCTGCTGCGCGACGCCACACGCCACGGCATCGACGGAGACCACGCCCGCCGCTTGCTCAGCTTGGGTGCGTCCGTCCAGGCGCAGTCCCCCGGCCCGGGGGAGCGCCCGCCGCCGTCGTCCGTTGTCCCTTTGAGCAAGCGGGAGCTGCAGGTGCTCAGGCTCCTCGACAGTGAGCTGAGCGGGCCGCAGATCGCCGTCGAACTGTTCATCTCGCACAACACGCTGCGCACCCACACCAAGCACATCTTCACCAAGCTCGACGTCACGGACCGCAGGGCGGCCGTCCGCCGGGCACGCGAAAGAGGCCTGCTGTAGCCGCGGCGCGCACATCTCACCCTGTCAGTCACATCGCGGGGTGACGCCCGGTCACCCCGTCCGTCCCTACATTTGAGTCATTCCGCGGCGCCCCGCCACGGAAACCCAGAACCAGGGAGCCGGACATGTCCATCACCACCACCAAACTCACCCGCTGGGCCGGCCTCTGCGCCGTTGCGGCGGGCCTGCTGTTCATCGGCGTCCAGATCAACCACCCGCACCTGGATGCCGCCTTCGTCACCACCACCGAATGGACTGTCCGCCAAAGCCTGAAGGTCCTCATGTCCGTCCTGTCGCTCGTTGGCATCACCGGCATGTACCTGCGCCAGGTGAAGCAGACCGGAGTGCTCGGCCTGATCGGGTACACGGTGTTCGGCGTTGGTTATCTCATCATGATGAGCGTCGAAGTCATTGGTTTAGTGGTCCTTCCGGCCCTCGCCAACAGTGCACCCGGCTACGTCAACGACGTTCTCGCCGCAGCCACCGGCGGGCACCCGGCCGGCGACATCGGCCTGATGCAGCCCCTCAGCGTGGTGTCTGGCCTCACCTACCTGGCCGGCGGACTCCTCTTCGGCATCGCACTCTTCCGCGCCAACGTCCTGGCCCGCTGGGCTGCGGCGGTCCTCGCCGGCGGCACCGTCGCAACCATCGCGATCCCACTGCTTCCGCAGATCAACGAAAGGCTGTTCGCCGTCCCCACTGGTGTCGCCCTGATCGGCCTCGGATACTCGCTGTGGCGCGATCAGCGCGCCGCAGCCGGCCCCGACCAGCTCAATTTCACCGGGGCGCCGCTCAACCCGGCTGACGTCAAGTGAGCACGCAGGGCGACGGCGGAGGCCGGGCCACCATGACCTGGCACCCAGAACGGCCGGAGCCCACGGGCTACCGGCTCCGGGTCAACGGACACCTCGACGAGCAGTGGTCCGCCTGGTTCGGCGACCTGGCCCTGACCCACGATAGCGACGGTACTACAAGCCTCAGCGGTTTCGTCGCCGACCAGGCGGCCCTGTTTGGGCTGCTCATGAAGGTCCGGGACCTCGGCATCATCCTGGTCTCCGTCGAGGCCATCGGTCCGGCTAGCTCACTGCCCCGCTCCGCCGCGAACTCCCAGCGCTAGCTCCGGGCGGCGAGGATCTGCTCGCGCAGGATGTCCGCGTGACCGCAGTGCTGGGCCAGTTCCCGGAGCATGTGCAGGTAGACCCACCGCAGGGGCAGCGGACCCCGTCGGTTGCCCCGGACGAGGTCGTCAAGATCCAGCGGCGCGGCCGCCCGGCGGGAGTCCCCGCAGGCACGGCTGTAGGCGGACTGCAGGCCCGCGATGGTGTCGCCCGGCTCGAGGATGAACGATTCGTCCGGGGTGGCCGGGATCCCGATCTCCGCCCGGGTCCGGCACGTGATGGCCTCGTCAAACCAGACCCTCTCCACAAACGTGGCGTGCTTGACCAGCCCCAGGAGGGTGGTCCGCGAGGGGACCAGCGATGCCCGGGCCTCCTGTTCCGTGAGCCCGTCCAGGCAGTTGTGCAGTGCCGCCCGGTGCTCGTCGAGGAACGAATCGAACTGGGTGCGCAGGTCCGCGGTCAGGGTTGCCGGATCCATGCTGGGAAAGGGGCTCATGGGCCCTCATCCTAGGGCGGGACGGCCCGGTCCGGAAGTGGCGGACCGGGCCTTTCCAGGGGGCACCGGTGCGGGGTCAGTGCCCGCGGGCGATCCATTCCTCAAGGTGCGGCGCTTCGGCGCCGATCGTCGTCGGATCTCCGTGGCCGGTGCGCACCACCGTGTCCGCCGGGAGCGGCAGGAGCCGGTGGCGGATGGACTCGATGATGGTGGGGAAGTCGCTGAAGGACCGTCCGGTGGCCCCGGGGCCGCCCTGGAACAGCGTGTCGCCACTGAACACGGTGTGTTCAGAAACAGCGCCCTCGCCCTCGAACAGGAAGCACACGGATCCGGGCGAATGGCCGGGCGTGTGCAGTGCCGTGAGCCTGGCCCCGGCGACGTCGAAGGTGTCGCCGTCGGCAATCGCGTGGTCCGGCCCGGTGCCGGGGAACACCTGCTCCCACAGCATCCAGTCGTCCCGGTGCAGGTACACGGGCGCGTTCACGAGCGTCCGGACGTCGCCGACGGCGCGGATGTGGTCATCGTGGCCGTGCGTGAGCAGGATCGCGGCGACCTTCCGGCCCGCGACGGCCGCGGTCACGGCAGCGGGATCGTGAGCGGGGTCGATGATGACGCATTCGGTGTCATCGCCGACGATCCACACGTTGTTGTCAACGTCCCAGGTCCCGCCGTCGAGCGAGAATGTCCCGGAGGTGACCAGCCGGTCGATCCGGACGCTCACAGCTCCACCACCGAGCGCAGCACCGCGCCGGCGTGCATCTTCCCGAAGGCTTCTTCGATCTGGTCGATCGTGATCCGCTCGGTCACGAAGGCGTCCAGGTCCAGCTTGCCCTGCCGGTAGAGGCTGATGAGCATGGGGAAGTCGCGCGAGGGCAGGCAGTCGCCGTACCAGGAGGACTTGAGCGAGCCGCCGCGGCCGAACACGTCCAGCAGCGGGAGCTCCAGGGTCATGTCGGGGCTCGGGACGCCCACCAGCACCACGGTGCCGGCGAGGTCACGGGCGTAGAAGGCCTGCTTGTACGTTTCCGGGCGGCCGACGGCGTCAATCACCACATCGGCGCCGAAACCGCCGGTCAGTTCGCGGATTGCTTCCACGGGGTCGACGGCGGAGGAGTCCACCGTGTGGGTGGCGCCGAGTTCCCGGGCGCGCTGAAGCTTCTTGGCGTCGATGTCGACGGCGATCACGGTGGTGGCGCCGGCGAGCGCCGCACCGGCGATGGCCGCCACGCCCACGCCGCCGCAGCCGATCACGGCGACCGAATCGCCGCGCTGGACGTTCCCGGTGTTGATCGCGGCGCCGATCCCTGCCATCACGCCGCAACCGAGCAGCCCGACGGCGGCGGGGTCGGCGTCGGGATCCACCTTGGTGCACTGGCCGGCCGCCACGAGGGTCTTCTCGGCGAAGGCGCCGATGCCCAGGGCCGTGCTTAGCTCCGTGCCGTCTTCCAGCGTCATCTTCTGGGTGGCGTTGTGGGTGTTGAAGCAGTACTGGGGCTCACCGCGGCGGCAGGCCCGGCACTCGCCGCACACGGCACGCCAGTTCAAGACCACGCGGTCACCGGGAGCGACCTCGGTGACGTCCGGTCCGACGGCGCTGACAACGCCCGTGGCCTCGTGGCCGAGCAGGAAGGGGAAGTCGTCGTTGATCGCGCCCTGCTTGTAGTGCAGATCGGTGTGGCAGACGCCGCACGTGAGGATGTCCACGAGGGCCTCGCCGGGACCGGGGTCCGGCACCAGGATCGTCTCCAGGGTGACATCGGCATTCTTGGAACGGACTACTGCGCCCTTGACTTTATGGACCATGGCATAAGCTCCTCTGCTCGAATCGCGGGTTACCCGCACAACTTACCCGCAAATCTACCCGCACAGCCTGCCGGGACAACGGGGGACGGCACGGCCCGTGGGGGCCGCGCCGTCGTGATTTGGTGCTGCTTTTGGATAAAGGAAAGGCTAGGCGGCGAGCCGGCTCTTGACCTCGGCCGCGGAGGGGTTGGTCGCGGCGGTGCCGTCCGGGAACAGCACGGTGGGGACGGTGCGGTTGCCTCCGTTGAGCTGCTCCACGAGATCGGCAGTGCCTTCGACTTCCTCGATGTTGATCTCGGTGTACCCGATGCCCTGCGCGTCCAGCTGCTTCTTCAGCCGGGTGCAGTAGCCGCACCACGTGGTCGAAAACATGGTGATGGTGCCGGTTTCGGGGGTGAAATCCACGAAGTTCTCCTCAAGCTAGTGGTTGGGGCCGGCGTGGAGGGCCGGGCGCCCACGGAAGTCGTACGTCACTTCCAATAACCGTACCGCGCAGCACACTATTCCCGCACGACGGTCCGCGGTGGCATGCTGGAGGGCATGTGTGGACGCTACGTGATGGCCCGGGCCGTCGGAGACCTGCTGGCCGAGTTCGACGCCGAACTCGAACACGAGATCGCGATCCCGCCGTCGTGGAACGTCGCCCCGACCGCGGACGTGCCCATTCTGCTCGAACGGCTCATCGATGGGAACCCGGTGCGGCAGCTGCACCTTGCGCGCTGGGGGCTGGTGCCGTCCTGGGCCAAGGACCCCGGGATCGGCTCGAAGATGATCAACGCCCGCAGCGAGAGCGTGCTGGAGAAGCCCTCGTTCCGGAAGGCCGTGCGGTCCCGGCGCTGCGCCGTCCCCGCGGACGGCTACTACGAATGGAAAGCCGGTGAGGGCCGCAGCAAGCAGCCGTACTACGTGCACCCGAGCGACGGCGGCCCGATGGTGTTCGCCGGACTGTACGAATGGTGGAAGGACCCGTCCAAGGCCGACGGCGATCCGCACCGCTGGCTGCTCTCGACATCGATCCTGACTACCGACTCGCCGCCCGAAGGCTATGCCGGCGGGATGCTGGCGGAACTGACGGCCCTGCACGACCGGGTCCCGCTGCCGATGGACCGGGCGACCATGCAGGCCTGGTTGGACCCGCACACCGGGGACGCCGCCACCCTGGTGGACCTGGTCCGCTCGGGGGCGCACGATGTCGCCGAGGGCTGGACCATCGACGCCGTCGGCACCGCGGTCGGAAACGTGAAGAATGATTCCGCCGAACTCATCAAGCCGGTGGGCAGCCTGTTCTAGTCACAGCGTCTTCGGGTCACAGTGTCACAGTGCCGCCGTCGTCGACCTCCCAGCCGGGATTGAAGGCGACCTCCCAGCGGTAGCCGTCGGGATCGGCAAAGTACCCGGTGTAGCCGCCCCAGGACTGGGTCTTCGGCGCCGCGACGATCGTGGCTCCCGCGGACTCGGCCTCCGCCATCACCCAGTCAACTTCCGCCGCGCTGCCCAGGTTGTGGCTCAGCGTGATGCAGGGAATGCCGGCTGGCGGATCGGTGGCCGCTTCGGCCTGCATCTGACCCGCGTCCCAGAGCGAGAGGATGAGGCCGTGATTGGCCTGGATAAAGAGGACCTCGCCCCGGACTTCCCGGCGGACGGGCCAGCCCAGGCCATCCACATAGAAACTGCGGGAGGCGTCAACACTGTGGACACCCAGTGAAATTAAATCGACTCGTGGCTGCATCTTTGGATACTGTCATGAACATGTCCACAAATCACGGATACGACAAAGATGCCCAGGCCGACAAGGCACAGCTCGCAGCTGTGCGGGTGGCAGTGGATGAGGTGGATGAGCAGATCGTGGCGCTGATCGGCCGCCGGGAGCGGCTGATCCGGATCGCCGGGACCCTGAAGGCGGACAGCGCGGAGGTTCGGGCGCCGGGCCGCGTGGAGCGCGTGATCGAACACGTCAAGGCCGTCGCGGAGCAGAAAGACATCGATCCCGACATCGTCGAGAAGACCTACCGCGCCATGGTGGAGGCCTTCACCGCGCTCGAACTCGAAGTGTACAAAGCCGGCAGCTGAGGCTTCTGCTTCCTGCCGGGCCAGCGCGCCTAGAGGGCCTCTTCCACGGGCACGTTGGACTGGTAGTCCCGGCCGTCGGCGTCGCTGAACGCCGTCATGAGGTGACCCTTCGGCAGCCCCAGCACCGTGGTGAGCGGGAAATGGCCGGTAATGGTGTTGCCCGAGTGCTCGACGCCCTTGAGGTCGAAATTTTCCTCGGTGCCGTCATGGCTGAAGCAGTAGAAGGACACGGCCTCGCCGTTCATGAACTCGATCCCCATTCTTCGCTGATGGGAATGGTCCGGGGTTGCCGCCACGAGCCCCACCACATAGGCGCCCTGGCCGGGGATATTGCCGTCTATATCAAAAGTCGCCACCAAGGTTGAATCCTTGGCGGCGATGCTTACGTGCTTCAGGAGTGCGTTGTGGGAGCTCATGGCTCAATCCTGCTACCTGCACCTGCGTCCGTCCACCCCTGATCTGTCGGTGGTCTGCGGAGCAGCTCGTTCGCGGCGTGGGGATCGGCGGTGCCGTCCCCGGTCCCATTGACGTGGTCGCGTAGGGCTGCCTTCCTGCGGCGTCCCGCGGCCACGGTGAATAGCACGATGAATAGGGCGACGGCGATAGCTGCGGCGCCGGCGATGCCAGCCGGAGTGTTCCAGGGGCTTGCCGCCCCGTCGGCGGCTCGGGTCCCGGTGGAAGCCTGCGTCTCTTGGGGCTGGGGGCTGCCGGAGGCCGGTGCGTAGCGGGACACGGAGCCGTTGTTGGCGCCGTTGCCCGGGCTCGCCACGATGATGGTCCCGTCCGGGGCTACCGCGAGGTGGCCGGGGTTGTTCTCCGTTGGGATGGAGGGGCCCGTTGCTGTGGCGCCCGGCGTTATTACGGACAGGGCGGGGCTTAGGGCGCTGGCCACGTAGAGCGTCCCGTCTTGCCCGACGGCTGCCTCCGTGGGTCCGCCCGGGACGTAGATGGTGTAGGCCACGGTGTCGGCGCCTGGTGTGATGACAGCGACGTGATTGGAACTGATGTTGGTGACATAGATTGTCCCGTCCGGTCCGGCGGCGATCCCGTGGGGGTTCTCTGTCTTTCCGGGGGTGGAGCTGACTTGGATGGTCCGTGAGACGGTGTTCGCCCCGGGCGGGATCACCGAGACCGTCCCGCCCTCTTGGTTCGTCACGAACGCGGTGCCGTCCTTCGTCACTGCCACTTCCACCGGGCCGGCGCCGACCGTGACGGTGCGGTCCACCGTCGATGCCCTGGGCGCGATGATCGATACGGTGCGTTCGGCAGGGTTCGGAACGAAGACCGTGCCGTCGGGTCCGGCGGCGATCAGGTGGTTCCCGCGCGACACCGGAATGCTCCGGGCGACAGCCGCCGCTCCGGTAGGGATGACGCCCACCACGTCCTGGCCCGTGGCGCTGTCTCGTTGGGCCACGTACAGGGTGCCGTCCGGGGCCAGCGCGATCCCGGAGACATTGTTGCCCGTGCTGATGGTGCGGGCGGGTTGGGGCGCTCCCGGCGGTATCACCCGGATGCCGCCGGCCGCGCCGTAATTTCCCACGTACGCAGTGCCGTCAGGACCAACTACCACCCCGACCGGTGTCCCGCCGACGTCGAGAACCTCCGCGGGGGCCGCCGCGGCCGGTGCCGCTCCCAGAAAAAGGACTGCTCCCACCGCGGCAGCAGTCCTCAGGCTTTGATGCTTCACTTTTCTACCCCCATAGATGTGCCGTGCACCGCGGCGCTGCAATGCCGGTTCAAGAAGCCTACTCTGCGGTACCAGTGAGCTCTGGCCGACGCAGTCCACTGTGCCATCATGCATCCGGTGCAATGCCGCAAGGAATGGGTTTTGTCGCCACTCCGACGTAGACTGGCTTTATTCGAAGATATGTTCGAATATCGTGAATGCAGTGGCGTGAATGCAGTGGCGTGAAAGCGGGGACTGGGCCGGCTCCAGCCCGGACTGGGTCGGGAGGCAACGTGGGCATGTTCAGCGAGTCCGTGGATGTCGCCTGCACGCCCTCCGGGCAGCCCCTGCGGCTTGACTGGGCGGCCCGGCACTACACGGTCTGCGCGGAACCGGTCCGCTGGTATGAACGCCGCCAGTGGTGGACGGAGGAAAGCCGGGCACCCCTCGGGAGCGGTCCGGGCCTGGTGGACCACGAGATCTGGCGGGTCCAGGTGCGTGCCGACGGGGAGGACGCGGCGGAGCCCACCCTCACCCTTGACCTGAGCCGGCACGTCAGCAGCGGCCGGTGGCGGCTCGTGCGAATCCACGACGCCCTGCAGCCCCACCGGAAGCCCGAAACAGCATGAGCTTCACCCATCTGCACGTCTCCACCGCCTTCAGCGCCCACTACGGCGTCTCATGGCCGGAGGAACTGGCCGCGGCCGCAGCCGCCGACGGCGCCACCGCGCTGGCCTGCACCGACCGTGACGGGCTCTACGGAACCGTCAAGCACCTGAAGGCGTGCATGGCCGCCGGGCTGGATGCGATCGTCGGGGTGGACCTCGCGGTCTTTGACGACGACGGCGACCTCCGCGCCCAGCTCGGGGGACGCGTCGTCGTGCTGGCGCACGGACACAACAACGGCGCCGGGTACCGGGCGCTGTGCCGGCTGATCTCCGACGCCCATGCCCGTACCACGGGCAAGGCGCAGGGAGCGGTTCCGGTGGCCGTCACCCGGGCCGAACTGGCCTCCCGCACCCTGGACCCGGAAACCCTGCAGCCGGTCCTGACGGTGCTGATCGGTCCGGACTCCGACGTCGGCCGTGCCATGGGCGGCCGGCGGTACCTGCGGCCGCGCACCCTGTTCAAACGCTGGCTGGACGCCATGCCCCCCGGGACGCTGGCGGCGGAAGTCGTTTCCCAGCTCAGCCCGCCCGGGGAACCGCTGAGCACCGCCCACGCGGTGCGCATGCTCAAACTCGCCGCGGAACACGGGGTGCCCGCCGTGCTGAGCAACGCCGTGCGGTATGTCGCCGAGGACGGCGCGGCCACCGCCGACGTGCTGGACTCCGCCCGGACGCTCAAATCCCTGCCCGAGCTCTCCGCCGCCCCGCTGCTGCAGCCCAACGGGCAGGGCTGGCTCAAATCGGCGGCCCGGATGCTCGAACTGGCCAAGGAGATCATCCACGCCGCCGGGTACGGCACGGCGGACCTCAAACGGCTCCTCGCCCAGACCGAGGCGCTCGCGGACCGCTGCCGCATGGACCCCGTGGCCGACATGGGTTGGAAGCAGCCCGTGGTCCCGGAAGCGTCCGTGATCGGGATCGCCGGCGACGCGCTCGCAGAGCTGACCCTGCGCTGTGAGGCCGGCATCGGCCGCCGCTTCCCGGGAATCTCCGGGCAGCGGGAACAGCAGATGCGGACCCGGCTGAAACACGAGCTCCGGATCATCGACTCACTGGGCTTCGCCTCCTACTTCCTGACCGTCGCCGAAGTCTCACGGATGATCCTGGCCATGGGCGTCCGGGCGGCCGCCCGCGGTTCGGGCGCCTCCAGCCTGGTCAACTACCTGATCGACATCAGCCAGGTGAACCCGCTCCAGCACGACCTCATCTTTGAACGCTTCCTCTCCCGTGACCGCGCCACGCTGCCCGACATCGACATCGACGTCGAAAGCGCAGAACGGCACAACGTCTACCGGAAGATCTTTGAGCGCTTCGGAGCCGAACGCGTCACGCTGATGAGCATGCAAAACGGCTACCGCGCTCGCGGTGCCGTGCGGGACGCCGGCCTGGCCCTGGGCATGGACGACGGCGAGGTCGGGGAAATCGCCAAGCAGCTGTGGCGGTTCTCGGCCCGGCACTTCCGCGAAGCCCTCGTGGAGAAACCCGAACTGAAGGAATTCGCCGACCGGGTGGAGCAGCGCGGCTTCAGCGAAAACCAGCAGCTGGACCTGCTGGTGGACCTCACGGAACGGCTGGACCGGCTGCCCCGCCACATCTCCATGCACCCGTGCGGCGTTATCCTCGGCGACGCCACCCTGCTGGACCGCACCCCCGTGCAGCCCAGCGGCCTGGGCCTGCCCATGAGCCAGTTCGACAAGCACGACATGGACCCCATGGGCATGCTCAAACTCGATGTCCTGGGCGTCCGGATGCAGAGCGCCATGGCCTTCGCCGTCCGGGAGGTTATCCGGCTCCACCCCTCCAAGGCCGAGGTAGTGGCCGCCGGCGCACATCAGGCCGGTCCGGACGGGACGGGCCCGGATTACATTGCCGAGGACGGGCACATCGACCTCAACGCGGTCCCGCTCGATGACGAACCGACCTTTGAACTGATCCGCAGCACCCACACCCTGGGCTGTTTCCAGATCGAATCCCCGGGCCAGCGCGAACTGATCGGCAAGATGGCACCCCGGGAATTCAACGATCTCATCATTGACATCTCGC
The DNA here is from genome assembly GCF_039531445.1 of Arthrobacter humicola. Lineage (NCBI taxonomy): Bacteria > Bacillati > Actinomycetota > Actinomycetes > Micrococcales > Micrococcaceae > Arthrobacter > Arthrobacter humicola. The sequence continues at coordinate 151,746 of NZ_BAAAQB010000041.1, forward strand.
TGTTCCGGCCCGGCCCGATGAAATCCGACATGGTCCGGCCCTTCCTGGAGCACCGGCACGGGTTCGCCCCCGAGGTCTACCCGCACCCCGACCTCAAGCCGGTCCTCAAGGAGACCCACGGGGTCACCGTCTTCCACGAACAAATCCTCAAAACCTTCGACGTCATGACCGGATGCGGGCTGGCGCGCGCCGACGAATTCCGCCGGGCGCTGGGCAACGACGTCCTGGAGGCCAAGGTGGAGGAGTTCTTCCGGAAGGAGGCGCGGGCCCGGAACTACAGTCCCGAGGTGGTGGACAAGGTCTGGGGCACGCTGAAGGCCTTTGGCAGCTTCGGGTTCTGCAAGGCCCACGGAGCCGCCTTCGCCGTGCCCACCTACCAGTCGGCCTGGCTCAAGGCGCACCACCCGGAGGCTTTCCTGGCCGGGCTCTGGGAGCACGACCCCGGCATGTACCCCAAACGCCTGCTCGTGGCCGAGGCGCGCCGGCTGGGCATCCCCATCCTTCCCCTCGACATCAACCGGAGCCAGGCCGAGTACCGGGTGGAACGGGTGGAATCCGGGCCGGACCGGGGCAAGCTGGGCATCCGGCTGAGCCTGAACGGCATCTTTGGGCTCTCCGCCGCCGAGCTGAAGCGGATTGTGGCCGGCCAGCCCTACGATTCCCTGGCGGACCTGCGCGCCCGGTCGCGGCTGAGCAGGCCGAGTATCCAGCGCCTGGCCCAGCTGGGCGCCTTCGACACCCTGCACCGGGCGTCCGGGGGAGCGGCGAACCGGGCGGATCTGGTCCAGCACCTGCAAAAGCTCCAGGCCCGCCCGCACCGGAAGGGCGTGGAGGTCATTGAGGGCCAGCTGGCGTTGCCGCTGGGTGACGTGGAACTGAAGAACCTCAAGGCGGTGCTGCCCGCGCCCAGCATGGTGGACAACGTGCGGGCGGAACTGGACCTCATGGCCGTGGACGTCAGCGAGCACCTCATGACCAGCCACCGTCCGCTGTTGGACCGGTTCGGCGTCACCACCGCGGACAAGCTGCTGGGACTGCGCAACGGCACGGAGGTGCTGGTCGCCGGGGTGCGGGTGGCCACCCAGACCCCGCCCATGCGCGGCGGCCGCCGGGTGGTGTTCATCAGCGTCGACGACGGCACGGGCTGCGTGGATTCGGTCTTCTTCCACGAGGCGCAGGAGCAGTCCGGGTCCTTGCTGTTCGGGACCCGTTTGCTGCTGATCCGCGGCACCACCCGCCGGACCGGGCCGCGGGGGATCAGCATCAGCGCCTCCATGGCCTGGGACCTCAGCCGCCCCGAAACCCTGCCGTTTCCGGTAGCGGCGCCGGGGTCCCCCGCCTATCCCGGGCCGGAGCTGTCCGTTCCCCTGCCCGGCCCCCTGGACGGGATCAGCAGGAACCTCGCCATTACCGGGCTGGGCGGCTGACCGGCCTGCGGCGCGGCCGCAATAGCGCTGCGCCTGCGGCGCCGCCGCACCCGTGGCGCGTTGGTTGGCCTCTGGAGAAACCGATAGCATGGACGAGGCTGGCTGTGGTCCCCGTACGCCACAAGCTACGAAGCCTTAACTTTGAATAGGAGACACCCGTGTCAGATGCCCAGCAGATCACCCTTCTCGTCGACGGCGAAGAGACCAAGGTGACTACCGGGACCACCGGCGCGGAACTCTTCTTTGAGCGCCGCGATGTTGTTGTGGCCCGCGTCAACGGCGAGTTGAAGGACCTGGACCAGCCCCTTCCCGAGCACGCCACGGTCGAGGCCATCACCATTGATTCCCCGGACGGGCTCAACGTCCTGCGCCACTCCACTGCCCACGTCATGGCCCAGGCCGTGCAGCAGCTGCGCCCCGACGCGAAGCTCGGCATCGGCCCCTACATCACCGACGGCTTCTACTTCGACTTCGACGTCGCGGAACCGTTCACCCCGGAGGACCTGAAGGCCCTGGAAAAGATGATGCAGAAGATCATCAACCAGAACCAGAAGTTCGTGCGCCGCGTCGTCACCGAGGACGAGGCCCGCGAGGCGATGAAGGACGAGCCCTACAAGCTTGAGCTCCTGGGCAAGAAGAACGACGCCGCCGACGCCGGCGAGGGCGTCAACGTCGAGGTGGGCGCCGGCGACCTCACCATCTACGACAACGTGGACCGCAAGAGCGGCGACAGCATCTGGTGCGATCTGTGCCGCGGCCCGCACCTGCCGAACACCAAGCTGATCTCCAACGCCTTCGCCCTGACCCGGTCCTCGGCCGCCTACTGGCTGGGCAACCAGAACAACCAGCAGCTGCAGCGCATCTACGGCACCGCCTGGCCCACCAAGGATGCGCTCAAGGCCTACCAGGAGCGCATCGCCGAGGCCGAGCGCCGCGACCACCGCAAACTCGGCGCGGAACTGGACCTGTTCTCCTTCCCGGACGAGCTCGGCTCCGGCCTGCCGGTCTTCCACCCCAAGGGCGGCATCATCCGCAAGGCCATGGAGGACTACTCCCGGCAGCGCCACGTCGACGCCGGCTACGAGTTCGTCTACACCCCCCACATCACCAAGGGCCACCTGTACGAGGTTTCCGGCCACCTGGACTGGTACCGCGAAGGCATGTTCCCGGCCATGCACATCGACGCGGAACTGAACGAGGACGGCACGGTCCGCAAGCCGGGCCAGGACTACTACCTCAAGCCGATGAACTGCCCGATGCACAACCTGATCTTCCGGTCCCGGGGGCGCTCGTACCGCGAACTGCCGCTGCGGCTCTTCGAGTTCGGCTCGGTCTACCGTTACGAGAAGTCCGGCGTGGTCCACGGACTGACGCGCGTTCGGGGCATGACCCAGGACGACGCCCACATCTACTGCACCCGCGAGCAGATGAAGGACGAGCTCACCACCACGCTGAACTTCGTCCTCGGGCTGCTCAAGGACTACGGCCTGGATGACTTCTACCTCGAACTCTCCACCAAGAACCCGGACAAGTTTGTCGGCGACGACGCCACGTGGGAGGAAGCCACCCGCACCCTCGCCGAGGTGGCCGAAGCCTCCGGCCTGGAGCTGGTCCCGGATCCGGGCGGAGCCGCGTTCTACGGCCCCAAGATCTCGGTCCAGGCCAAGGACGCGCTCGGCCGCACCTGGCAGATGTCCACCATCCAGCTGGACTTCAACCTGCCCGAACTCTTCGAACTCGAGTTCCAGGCCGCCGACGGCACCCGCCAGCGGCCCGTGATGATCCACCGCGCCCTGTTCGGCTCGGTGGAGCGCTTCATGGGCGTGCTGACCGAGCACTACGCCGGAGCCTTCCCGGCCTGGCTGGCTCCCGTGCAGGTGGTGGGCATCCCGGTGGCGGAGGCCTTCAACGACTACATGTTCGACGTCGTCGGCCAGCTCAAGGCAGCCGGCATCCGCGCCGAGGTGGACATCTCCTCGGACCGCTTCCCGAAGAAGATCCGCACGGCCAGCAAGGACAAGATCCCGTTCGTGCTGATCGCCGGCGGAGACGACGCCGAGGCGGGAGCGGTGTCCTTCCGCTTCCGTGACGGCAGCCAGGACAACGGCGTGCCCGTCGCCGAAGCCGTCCAGCGGATCGTCGACGCTGTCCGCAACCGGACCAGCTAGGCAGACGGAAGGGCAGCGCGTGCAGGAATCCACAGGGGCCGGGCCGGAGTATCCGGGCGACCACGCCGTGACGGACGACTTCGGCCTGGCCGGGGTCCCGGACGCTTTCCAGCGTCTGTGGACCCCGCACCGGATGGCGTACATCAAGGGGGGCCAGCACCAGTTCAAGAACGTGGACGACTGCCCGTTCTGTGTGGCGCCCGAGCGGGAGGACGAGGACTCCCTGATCGTGTACCGGGGACGGACCAGCTACGTGGTGCTGAACCTCTTCCCGTACAACCCGGGTCACCTGCTGATATGCCCCTACCGGCACATCCCCGACTACACCGATCTCACGGTCGAGGAAACGGCGGAATTCGCCGAGTTGACCCAGACGGCCATGCGGGTGTTGCGTAAGGTCGCCAACCCCACCGGCTTCAATCTGGGCATGAATCAGGGCGTCACCGGCGGGGCGGGTATCGCCGGCCACCTGCACCAGCATGTGGTGCCGCGCTGGGGCGGGGACGGGAATTTCTTCCCCATCATTGCCCAGACCAAGGCGATCACGCAGACGCTCGGCGAGGTTCGCCAGCAGGTGGCCGACGCCTGGCCGGAGGAAGTGCCCGCGGAGCAAGAGGCAGCCGGGGAGCAGGATGCTTAACAGGCACGCGCGCGGGTTCTTCACCGCGCTGTTTTCTCCGGTGGCCCGCTGGCTGCTGAAGATCGGTGTCTCCCCGGACGCCGTGACCGTGGTGGGCACGCTGGGTGTGGTGGTCGGCGCGCTCGTGTTCTACCCGCTCGGGCAGCTCTTCTGGGGAACCCTGTTCATCACGGCCTTCATTTTCTCCGACGTCATCGACGGCATCATGGCCCGGATGCAGCACCGCGGCGGCCGGTGGGGCAACTTCCTGGACTCAACCCTGGACCGTGTGGCCGACGGCGCCCTGTTCGCCGGCGTCGCCGTCTGGTTCTTCACGGGAGGCGCCAATCCGCCGATCGCCATTGCCGCCGTCGTCTGCCTCGTGCTGGGCATGGTGGTCTCCTACGCCCGGGCCAAGGCCGAAGCCCTGGGTTTTCACGCCAATGTCGGCATTGCCGAGCGCGCCGAGCGGCTCGTGTCCGTGCTGGTGGTCACGGGACTCACCGGACTGGGCCTGCCCACCGTGGTGCTTTTCGTGACCCTGTGCCTCCTCGCGACGGCGAGCCTGGTCACCGTGGTCCAGCGCATCATGACCGTCCACCGCCAGTCGCTGGAGGAACCGGACGGCACCGCCTCCGAACGCGCCGCCTGAGCAGGCCATGCGGCGTCCCGGCAGACCCGCGGAATCCCCGGTCCCGGGCGCATTTGCGCTGCTGTAACCAGAATTCTGCCGCGCCCCGGCCGGGGGCTAGTATTAGCTTTACCGGCCAATGGATCCGGTAATCCGGTGTGTGCGAGGCACGTCATGAACGTGCCGTCCGCGCCCCGGCGAGGTCATCTATCTACCCATAGGGGTTTTTGTGTCTACACCTGATGTAAGCAGCGAAGCCGGCGCGTCCGCGAAGAACGTCACGGGCAGCAGCCGCGTCAAGCGCGGCATGGCGGAGATGCTCAAGGGCGGCGTCATCATGGACGTCGTCAACGCCGAGCAGGCCCGCATCGCCGAAGACGCCGGTGCCGTGGCCGTGATGGCGCTGGAACGTGTTCCGGCCGATATCCGTGCCCAGGGCGGCGTGTCCCGCATGTCCGACCCGGACATGATCGACAAGATCATCGCGGCCGTATCCGTGCCGGTCATGGCCAAGGCCCGGATCGGGCACTTCGTCGAGGCGCAGGTCCTGCAGTCCCTGGGCGTGGACTACATCGACGAGTCCGAGGTCCTGACCCCGGCCGACTACACCAACCACATCGACAAGTGGAAGTTCACGGTTCCCTTCGTCTGCGGTGCGACCAACCTCGGTGAGGCCCTGCGCCGCATCAACGAGGGCGCGGCAATGATCCGCTCCAAGGGTGAAGCCGGCACCGGGGACGTCTCCAACGCCACCACGCACATGCGCCAGATCCGTGCCGAGATCCTCAAGCTCGCCTCGCTGCCCGAGGACGAGCTCTACGTCGCGGCCAAGGAACTGCAGGCCCCGTACGAACTGGTCAAGGAAGTCGCCACGACAGGCAAGCTCCCGGTGGTCCTGTTCACCGCCGGCGGCATCGCCACCCCGGCCGACGCCGCGATGATGATGCAGCTCGGCGCCGACGGCGTGTTCGTCGGCTCCGGCATCTTCAAGTCCGGCAACCCGGCCCAGCGTGCCGCCGCCGTCGTGAAGGCCACCACCTTCTACGACGACCCGGACGAGATCGCCAAGGCCTCCCGCGGCCTGGGCGAGGCCATGGTCGGCATCAACGTCGACGAGATCCCGCAGCCCCACCGCCTCGCGGAGCGCGGCTGGTAGCGTTCGACTGCTTCTCCACAGACTCGGCGCCGAGGCGCCTCGTCAATGGAGCCTCTGCAGCCTCTCTTATTAAGCCAAGAGAGTCGGGTGCGATTGTCGCCTGAGTAATAACCCCGACGCCGGGCCCCC
>NZ_BAAAQB010000041.1:158015-194281 GCF_039531445.1 Arthrobacter humicola
CGGCGCTTCAGCAGCGGTTCGAGGTCCGCGTCCCGGCCGCGGAAGGCACGGAATGACTCCAGCGGGTCCCGGCTGTTGCCGCGGGAGAGAAGCTCCGCCCGGAAAAAGTTGCCGTTGTCGCGGCTGAGGCCGCCATGTTCCTTGAACCATTCCACGGTGTCGGCGTCCAGGACTTCGCTCCAGATGTAGGAGTAGTAGCCGGCGGCATACCAGCCGCCGGCGAAAATGTGCTGGAAGTAGCCGGTCCGGTAGCGCGGCGGGATCAGGCTGTGCGCGATGCCCGCCGCGGCGAGGGCCTTGGCTTCGAATTCCACGGCATCCTCGGGGATGTCGGAGCCGTCCAGGACATGCCACGCCAGGTCCAGCAGGGCCGCGCCGAGGTATTCCGTGGTGCCGAAGCCCTCGCCCCAGAGCTGCGCGGCGTTGAGTTTGTCCACGGTTTCCTGCGGCAGGGCCTCGCCGGTCGCATGGTGGCGTGCATAGTTGGCCAGGACCTCGGGCCACATGATCCACATTTCGTTGACCTGCGACGGGTATTCCACGAAGTCCCGCGGCACGTTCGTACCGGAGAACCGCGGATAGGTGACGGCGGAGAACAGGCCGTGGAGGGCATGGCCGAACTCGTGGAACGTGGTGCGGAGCTCGTCCGGCGTCAGCAGGGTGGGCTCGCCGCCCGGCGGCTTGGAGATATTGAGGTTGTTGATCACCACCGGGCGGGTGTTCAACAGTCCGGACTGCTCCACGAGGGAGTTCATCCACGCGCCTCCGCGCTTCGTGTCCCGCGTGTAGTAGTCGCCCAGGAACAGGCCCAGGTCCGTGCCGTCGGAATTCTTGACCTCCCAGACCCGCACGTCCGGGTGATAGCCGGCGAGGTCGTCGCGTTCGTGGAAGGTGACACCGTACAAGGCGTTCGCCGCGAAGAACACGCCATCATTCAGGACCCGGTCCAGTTCGAAGTACGGACGCAGGGCCTGCTCGTCCACGGCGTACCTCTCGCGCTTGACCTTGGCCGAGTAGTACGCCCAGTCCCAGGCCTCGAGCGGGTGTCCGGCGGCCTCGGCCAGCGCCTCGGCCTCCGCGTCGGCATTGCGGACGGCGGCAGGGGCCAGCCGGCTCATCATGTCCTGCACGGCCTGAAAGTCCGGTGCCGTCTGCCGGTCCACCGTCAGCTCGGCGAAGTTGGCGAACCCCAGAATGCTCGCCTTCTCGGCGCGGAGCCGGACCATGTCCTTGACCAGGTCGAGCACATCGAAGCTGCCGCCGTCGCTGCCGCGGCCGATCGAGGCCTCGTAGAGCCGCCGGCGGACATCCCGGTTCGAAAGGGCGGCCATGGCGGGCTGGTTGCTGGGCTGGATCAGCGTCAGCAGGAACTTGCCCTCGTGCCCGGCGGTCCGCGCGGCCTCGGCGGCGCTGGCGATGTCGTCGTCGGGCAGGCCGGTGAGGTCGGCGGCGTCATCCAGCAGCAGGGCAGCTGACTTCATGCCTTCCTTGACGCGCTGCCCGAACTCGGTGCCCAGCCTGGCAAGCTCGGCGTTGACGGCCTTGAGCCGCTCCTGGCCGGCGTCGTCGAGCTGGATGCCCGAGGCGCGGAACTCCTTGAGGTATTCCTCCACGAGCCGGGCGGACTCCGCGTCCAGGGCGGTCGTGTCCAGCGCCGCGAAGCGTTCGTAGAGCCCACGGTTGAGGTACACCGCATCCTGGTGGGCGGAGAAGAGCGGGGAGAGGCGGGTCTCGAGATCGCGGATGGCATCTGAGGCGTGCGCGGAAACCAGCGTGAAGAACGAGGCGGCCGCCCGTTCCAGGAGCCGACCGGAACGTTCCATGGCCAAGGCGGTGTTCTCGAAAGACGGCACCGCCGGGTCGGACACGATGGCCTGGATCTCGGCGAGATGCTCGGCCAGTCCGGCCTCAACGGCCTCGGCGTAGTGCGCGTCTTGGATCTGCGCGAAAGGCGGCAGGCCGTAGGGCAGGGTGCTGGGGCTCAGGAGGGGATTGGTCATGAAGCGACTCTTTCATGCAGGACGCGGGTTCTCAACGATCCCTTCAGTGTGTTGTGATTCCGCCCACCGTAGGATGGCCGGCATGGGGAACATCAGTGCCGGTCTGCGCGGCCGGATCGTTGCCGCTGCCTCAGCCGTTGTCCTGGCGGTCTTTTTGGCATCCTGCGTACTCGTCGCCGGACCGGGCGAACCAAGTCCGTCGTCGGCTACCGGCAGTACCGGGGAAGCGGCAGAGGGCGCCGGGCCGCCGTCGGGCACGCCTACGCAGGCACCGACGCCGACGCCGGGGAGGGGTCCCGGCTGTGCGGCCGTCCGCTGCACCTCCGTCCTGGTCACCGGGGACATGCTGGTACACCCCCAGCTCTGGCAGCAAGCCCGAGAGGACGCCCGCGCGTCCGGTGCGGCGGGGCTGGACTTCGGGCCGTTGCTGGAAGGCCAGCGGCGCTACATCGAGCAGAGCGACGTGGCGATCTGCCATCTGGAGACCCCGGTGGCGGGCCCGGACGGACCATTCTCCGGGTATCCCTCCTTCAACGTACCGCCGCAGATTATCCACGCCGTGCGGGGTGTGGGCTATCAGGCGTGCACGACGGCCAGCAACCACGCGGTTGACCGCGGCACCGCTGGCCTCGTCCGCACCCTGGACGCCCTCGACGCCGCCGGGCTGCGGCACACGGGCTCATACCGGACCGAGGCGGAGTCGCAGGGAGTGCTGATCCTGCAGACTCCAGCGGCCAAAATCGCCGTCATCGATGCCACGTACGGCCTCAACGGGCTGCGTGCCGAGCAGTCTTGGCAGGTCGACCTGCTCGATCCGGCCGCAATGATATCCAAGGCGCGCAGGGCCCGGGCATTGGGCGCGGACATCGTGCTGGGGGTCATGCACGCCGGCGATGAGTACTCCAGTGAGCCGAACGCCCAGCAGCGGGAGGTCGCCCATACGCTTGTGGACAGCGGCCAGTTCAGCATGATCTACGGTCACCACAGCCATTCGGTGCTGCCGATCGAGAAGTACAAAGGCACGTGGATTGTGTACGGGCTCGGCAACGGCATCACGGAACTCTCGCCGTCGTTCGTGGTTAACAACGAGGGCCTGTTGGTCCGGGTGCAGTTCAGGCAGGACGCGGCCGGGGCCTGGGCTGCCTCGGACCTGGCCTGGGCGCCGTCGGTGGTAGTCCGCGGACCCTACCGCTGGTGTTCGGTGGCTGCCGACGCGCCGCAGGGCCGTTGCGCAGGTACGGCGGCGGACGCCGCCACGCGCCGGCGCACCACGGCAGTGGTGGAGTCGATGGGCGCCGCGGCGGCGGGCGCTCACGAGCTTATTCTTTCCCGGAAGCCCTAAGCTTGGGCGGCATGGAGATGCTCAACGAACGGCGGCGTACCGTCGCGTCGGACGCGGCTGAGCTGGCCGTGTTCGAGTTTGGCCCGGAACCGGGCCCGGACGTGCCCACCCTGCTCCTGGTTCACGGCTACCCGGACGACCACCGGGTCTTCCTCCCGGCCATCCGCGAGCTGGCACCGACGCATCACGTGGTGGCCTACGACACTCGCAACGCCGGGGCCTCCGCCGTTCACGGCCCCGGCGGGGACTATTCACTGACGGCGCTCGTGGACGACGTCTTCGCCGTGCTGGCCGAGTCGGGCGCCGAGGCGGTCCATCTCGTGGGGCACGACTGGGGGTCGATCCAAGGCTGGGCAGCCGTGCAGGACCCCAGGGCGGCCGGCCGGATCAGCCGCTACACGAGCATTTCCGGCCCCGACCTGGGGCACTTCTCCCGCTGGATCCGGCGGCGCGTCCGGAACCCGCGGGCCTGGCCGGAGCTGGCAGGGCAGCTCCTGCGCAGCTGGTATGTCGGGGCGTTCCTCGTCCCGGTCCTGCCGGAAGCCGCGTGGCGGCTGTTCTTGGCCCGGCGCTACGAAAGGACGGCCAAGCGCGACGTCGGCAATGATCCCGTCCGGGGCCTGGCCCTGTACCGCAGCAACTTCCGCGGCCCGCGGAAACCGGCCGCCCCGGTCCGGGTGACCGTTCCGGTGCAGGTCGTGGTGCCGTTGAAGGACCCGTTTCTGGCGCCGGGCCTCGTCGAGGGGCTCGAAGCGTGGGTGGACGATGTAACAGTCACCAGGGTGGACGGCGGGCACTGGTGGCCCGCCACCCGGCCGGCCGAGTTCGCGGCACTGTTGCGGCAGCCGGGAGCAACGCCTTAGGGCGGCATGGTGATGGCGGGGTTGGCCGGGGACGAAAGATCACCGCGGAACGGGGTGTTCCGCAACGGGATGGAATACGTGACGTGGGGCCGGGGCGCGAAGTCCCTGCTGTTCGTCCAGGGCGGGCCGGGGAGCTCCGTGCCCCGGGGGCTCTTGGGAACCCTGTTCCGGCGGGAGTTTGATGCCTACCTCAAGGCCGGCTACGCCGTCTGGATCGTCGCCCGCCGGCGCAACATGCCGCCGTCGCACACGGTCGCCGACATGGCTGAGGACTACGCGCGGCTGATTGCCGAGGAGTTCGGTGGACGGGTGGACCTGGTGGTGGCCGAATCCTTCGGCGGAATGATCGGGCAGGATCTGGCCGCCTCCCACCCGGAGTCCTTCCGGCACATCGCCTTGGTGGTCACGGGGGCCGAGCTCAGCACGTGGGGCAAGGACGTGGACCACCGGATTGCTGCGGCCGTGATTGGCGGCGATACGGCCGGCGCGGGGACTGCCCTGGCGGAGTACCTCTTCCGCGGTCCGCGCACGCACTGGCTGCGGACGCTGGTAGGACCCGTCGTCGGCAGGCGCGTGATGGGCCGTTCCGGCTGCCCCGCCGCGGACGTGCTGACCGAGGCCCGGGCCGGGTTGGCCTTCGACGCGCGGTCCGTTCTGCCGCTGATCCGGCCGCCTGTCCTGCTTCTCTGCGGCGGCCGGGACGCGTTCTTCCCTCAGGCCGTCATCGAGGAGACCGCGCGTCTGATCCCGGACTGCACCCTCACCGTCTATCAGCGGTGGGGCCATGTCCGGACGGCATCCAGCAGACGGGTGCCCCGGGACGTCCTGGCTTTCGTCCGGGAGTGTTGATAGCAGACCGGCCCGGTGGAGGGCTACGCGAACCAGACCGGCACCCGCCCGAGGGCTACCCGGCGGCGGCCGGCTGTTCGGCGTCGGCGGTGAGGTCGAGGGTCATGAAGACGCTGTGGGGATCGGGCTCGTAGCCGGCGAACGGCGGGCATTCCGCGAAGCCGTGCCGGGTATACAGCCGCCGCGCGGGGGCGAAAAACTCGTGGCTGCCCGTCTCCAGGAACAGCCGACGGTATCCGCTGCTCCGGGCCTCCGCCAGGAGATGGCGGAGCAGCGCCGCGGCGACGCCCTGCCCGCGCGCCGGTTCCGCGGTGCGCATCGACTTGATCTCGCCGTCGCCGGTAGCCAGGTGCTTCATTGCCGCGCAGCCAAGAAGCCGTGAGCCCTCCCGCGCCGTCCAGAAGCTGACACCCGGTCCGGCCAAGGCGGCGGGATCGAGGGCGTGGACGCTCTCCGGCGGGGAGGTCGCGTACATGTCGGCCAGGTGCCCGGCCAGAAGCTGCCGGACGTCCTCCCGCTCGGGGGTGTCCCGCTCAATCAGCATGCCGTCGCCTGCGAAGGAATCAGCGTGGCCGGCGGGCGGCGTGTTCACGCGCCAGTACCGCGTAGGAGTCGTCCGGTGTGCCCGGCGTGAAGCTGCCGTACTTGCGTTCGACGGCGGTCCGGATCAGGAAGTCGGCCAGGGCCGGGTTCTTGGGGAGCAGCGAGCCGTGCAGGTAGCTCGCCACGATGTTGCGGTAGCGGGCGCCTTCCTGGCCGTCGGTGCTGTTGTTGCCGGTGCCTTTGGCCGTGGTTCCGAGCGGCTGCACGCCCGGTCCCAGGGTGGTCTGGCCGCTGTGGTTCTCGTAGCCGAGGATGTTGCCGAACTCGGGGGAGGAGACGGTGACGTTGCCGATCAGGCGTTCGTCGGTGCCGTGGGTCTCCACGTCCAGGATGCCGATGCCGGGGATGACGGAGCCCAGCCGGGTCTTGAAGAACTTCCCGAAGAGCTGGTAGAGCCCGCAGATCACGAGCATCGGGGTGCCGTCCTCGGCCAGTTGCTTCAGCGTGGACTCGCGGGAGAGAAGGTCATCCTGGATGACGAGCTGGCCGCTGTCCTGCCCGCCGCCGCCCACAATGAGGTCCACGTCCGCGGGGAACGGGTCGCCGACGTTGTATTCGAGCAGTTCCGGGGTGTAGCCGTGCCAGCGCAGCCGCTGGGCCAGGACCAGGGCGTTGCCCCAGTCGCCGTAGATGTTCATGTCCCGCGGGTAGAGCTGCAGGACCCGGATGGTTCCCTTTCTCGGGGCGGCGGAGTCTTCGGGCGGGAGCTCGTGCCCGAAGGAGAGCTCGTGCGATTCCGGGGACTGGGGGGTCATGAGACCACCTCCACTGTGGTGATCTTGGACAGCTCGCGGCGGATGGCCAGCATGGCCGTATACGTGCAGAAAACCCGTTTCGGCTTGCCCTGGGCGCCGCGGATGAACGCGGCCAGCGCCGGCGCGATCTCCGTGTCGACGGCGCCGATGGCGACGTCGTCATACTGCAGGCGCAGCGCCATGTCGTAGGCGCGGGAGCCCGTGAGCTGGTCCACGCCGCCATCGCGGAGGGTGTCGAATTCGACGTCCCACAGCCAGGACATGTCCCGGCCGTCGGCGTAGTTGTCGTTGATGGCGATCATCGTGGCGTACCCGGCGGCCGGGAAGGATTTCAGGCCGAGCCGGAAGCCGCTGGGGTTCTTGACCAGCACCAGCTCCAGCGGCAGGCCATCGACCACAAGGCTCTCGCCGCGGCCGAACGCCGGCGCCACCTGGGACAGCGCCGTGAGCAGTCCTGCCTGGTCGGTGCCCGTGCCGCGGGCCCCTGAGATCGCCCGGGCGAGGGTCAGCGCGGCGGCGGCGTTGAAGATGTTGTAGACGCCGCGCAGCTTCATCGCCGTGGTGACCGTCCCGCCGTCGTACTCGAAATCGGCGTCATCGACGCCCACGCGGCGCAGCACGACGTCGGCGGCCGGCCGGGCGGGGGCGGCCGGGACCGGGCTCCCCGGGGCCGCACGCATGTCGTCGTCGTTGGGGAAGGTGCTCAGGAGGGAATCGTCCAGCCCGAAGTAGAGCACCTCCGGCCCGTCCAGGGTCGCCGCGATCCGGGCGACGCGGGGGTCTTCCCGGTTCAGGACAACGGTGCCGGTAGTTTTGGCGGCGATGTGCTGGAGGAGCTCGGCGGTCTTGTCGATCTCGCCGAAGCGGTCCAGCTGGTCCCGGAGGACATTGAGCAGGAGGCTGTAGCGCGGCGGGACCTTGTTCACGAAGTGCACCGCGTGCGCCTCGTCCAGTTCCAGAACCGCGACGTCGGCATCCAGCCGGCCGCGCCAGTCCACCTCGCCCAGGAGCGCCGCCGCCACGCCGCGGGTGAAATTGCTGCCGGTGCGGTTCGTGAAGACCTTCAGTCCCTGGCTCTCCAGCAGTTCCACCACCATCTTCGTGGTGGTCGTCTTCCCGTTCGTGCCACTGACGACGGCGACCCCCAGGGGCAGCGTGGACAGTGTCCGTTGCATGAAGCCGGGATCGATTTTTTCGACCACAAGCCCGGGAAGGGCCGAGCCTCCGCCCCTGAGCCGGGAGACCCGGCGGACGAGCTTGCCGAGCGGAACGCTGAAGTAAAGCATGCTCTGTAATATATCCCAGCAGAGGCATGGAACCCGGACGCCGGGGCCCGTTGCATGCGTCCCCGGCAAGCGCGGCACATTATGCTGTGGGGATGACCACCCCCTCTATTTCCCCTGAATCCCGCGCGGGAACAGGGCTCCGGATCGGCGTCCTGGCGCTTCAGGGCGATTTCCGGGAGCACCTGCATGCCGTTGAGGCCGCCGGCGCCTCGGGCGTAGGGGTCCGTCGCCCCGCCGAACTTGACGGCCTGGACGGACTCATCATCCCCGGCGGCGAGTCGACCACGATCGACAAGCTCTCCAGGATCTTCGGACTCCGCGATCCGCTGCGCGAGCGCATCCGGGCCGGCCTGCCCGTCTACGGCTCCTGCGCCGGCATGATCCTGCTCGCGGACGAGATCGCGGACCCCGCGACGGATCTCGCCGGGAACCCGCAGCAGACCTTCGGCGGGCTCGACATCACCGTCCGCCGCAACGCCTTCGGCCGGCAGCGGGAGTCCTTCGAGACGGACCTCGACTTCAAAGGGCTGAAGTTCAGCGCCGACGCCGGCGCCGTGGCTCCGGTCCACGCCGTCTTCATCCGCGGTCCCTGGGTGGAGCGCGTCGGCGAGGGCGTCGAAGTCCTGGCCCAGGTGGAACCCTCCAAAGCCGGCCACCCCGAGTCGTTGGACGGGACGGCTAGAATTGTTGCTGTGCGTTCCGGCCAGCTGCTGGCGACCTCCTTCCACCCGGAAGTGACAGGGGAAAAACGCGTGCACGAACTGTTTATTCGAATGATCAGAGGAGAAGCGTAAAGCATGTCAGGCCACTCCAAATGGGCGACGACCAAGCATAAGAAGGCCATCCTCGATAGCCGTCGGGCCAAGTCCTTCGCCAAGCTGATCAAGAACATCGAAGTCGCCGCGCGCATGGGCGGCCCGGACCTTGCCGGCAACCCGAGCCTGGAACTCGCTGTCACCAAGGCCAAGAAGACCTCGGTGCCTGCTGACAACATCGACCGCGCCATCAAGCGCGGAGCCGGCCTCACCGGCGAGGTCGTCGACTACACCGAGATCATGTACGAGTGCCGCGGCCCGCAGGGTTCCGCACTGCTGATCGAGTGCCTCACGGACAACAAGAACCGCGCTGCCTCCGAGGTCCGCCTCGCCATCTCCCGCAACGGCGGCACGATCGCCGACCCCGGTTCGGTCAGTTACCTCTTCAGCCGCAAGGGCGTCGTCTCGCTGCCGAAGAACGGCCTGAGCGAGGACGACGTCCTGATGGCGGTCCTCGACGCCGGTGCCGAGGAAGTCAAGGACAACGGCGACAGCTTCGAGATCCACTCCGAGCCCACCGACCTGCAGGCCATCCGTGACGCACTCAAGGAAGCGGGAATCGAATACGACACCGACGAGGCCGAGTTCGTGCCCTCGATGCAGGTGCCGCTGGACCTCGACGCCGCCAAGAAGTTCATGAAGCTCGTCGATGCCCTGGAGGAACTCGACGACGTCCAGAACGTCTACAGCAACGCCGACCTCAGCGACGAAGTGCAGGCCGCACTGGAAGCCGAGTGACCCTGTCACGTCGCCGTGATGTTGAGGCCCGGTCTTGACGGCCCCGGCGTGACGCTGCGCGTCCTGGGCGTTGACCCGGGCCTCACCCGCTGCGGCATCGGTGTGGTTGATGTCGAAAAGAACCGGCGCGCCACGATGGTGGCGTTCGGCGTCGTGGGAACCTCGCCCGAGGAGAGCCTGGACCAGCGGCTGCTCGTCATCGCGACCTCGATCGACGAGTGGCTGGACACGTACGAACCGCACGTCCTCGCCGTTGAGCGGGTCTTCTCCCAGCTCAACGTCAGCACCGTCATGGGGGTGGCCCAGGCCTCCGGCGTGGTCATCGCGGCCGCCGCGCGCCGCGGCATCCCGGTGGCGCTGCACACGCCGTCGGAAGTCAAGGCCGCCGTCACGGGAAGCGGTACCTCCAACAAGGACGCCGTCACCAAGCTGGTGACCAAGATCCTCCGGCTGGATGCGCCGCCGCGCCCGGCCGACGCCGCCGACGCCCTCGCCCTGGCCATCACCCACGCCTGGCGTGCCGGGAACGGCACTTCCACCAAGGATGCAGTGACTACGGGGCCGGGCAGCCAGTCCCTCACCCCGGCCCAGCGTGCATGGGCCGACGCCGAGGCAAAAGCGCGCCGTGCGCGCTGAATGTCCGCGCCGCTTGCTACGCTATTCGTAGATATGTTCGGATAACCGGGTCGCCCTTCTTTATTTGCCCGGTTTCGCTGTAACCCCAGGAGCCCGGCTTTGATCAGTTTTCTTCGCGGAACCGTAGCGCATGTTGGCCTGTCCTCCGCCGTGATCGACCTCAACGGGGCCGGCATGAGCGTCAACGCCACGCCGCAGACCCTCAGCAGCCTCCGGGTGGGGGACGAAGGCAAGCTGTTCACGTCCCTGATCGTGCGCGAGGACTCGCTGACGCTCTTCGGCTTCGCGAGCGACGACGAGCGGGAAGTGTTCGATGTCCTGCTCAGCGTCAGCGGCGTCGGACCCCGCCTCGCACTGGCCGTGCTGGCCGTCCACGAACCCGAAGCCATCCGGGTGGCCGCCCACTCCGGCGACGGCAAGGCCTTCACGAAGGTCCCGGGCATCGGACCCAAGGTGGCCGGCCGGATTGTGCTGGAACTCGCCGGCAAGCTCGTACCGCACGGCACCGCGGGTGCGTCGGTCCCGTCGGTGTCCGCCGAGTCCGTCTGGAAGCCGCAGGTCATCGCGGCGATGACCAGCCTTGGCTGGTCCGAAAAGGATGCCGCCGCCAGCATCGACAAATCGCTCGCCGATTCCCCCGATCTGGCCGCCAACGGCAACGTGGCGGAAATCCTCCGCGCAACCCTGCGGTGGCTGGGCCAGGACGGCGCCCGCGCCGGGAACCGGGTAGGCGCGCGTGGCTGAGCCGTCGATTGTCACCGGGGGAGAGGAGCCGGAGGAGCGCGCCATCGAAGCCGCGCTGCGGCCCAAGAACCTCCACGACTTCGTCGGCCAGCACCGCGTCCGGAAGCAGTTGT
The DNA here is from genome assembly GCF_039531445.1 of Arthrobacter humicola. Taxonomy (NCBI): domain Bacteria; kingdom Bacillati; phylum Actinomycetota; class Actinomycetes; order Micrococcales; family Micrococcaceae; genus Arthrobacter; species Arthrobacter humicola. Next base: position 168,760 of record NZ_BAAAQB010000041.1, read on the forward strand.
CCCTCGTCTTGGAAGCCTCGCGCATGCGCGGCCGCAGCGCGGACCACGTGTTGCTCTCGGGTCCGCCGGGCCTGGGCAAGACGACGCTGTCCATGATCATCGCCGCCGAAATGAACGTACCGCTGCGGATCAGCAGCGGGCCGGCCATCCAGCACGCCGGCGACCTCGCGGCCATCCTGTCTTCGCTCTCCGAGGGCGAAGTCCTGTTCCTCGACGAAATCCACCGCATGTCCCGGCCGGCAGAGGAAATGCTGTACATGGCCATGGAGGACTTCCGCGTCGACATCGTCGTCGGCAAGGGCGCCGGCGCCACCGCGATCCCGCTGGAGCTGCCGCCTTTCACCCTGGTCGGAGCCACCACGCGAGCCGGCCTGCTTCCCGGGCCGTTGCGTGACCGCTTCGGATTCACCGGCCACCTCGAGTTCTACTCCGTCGAGGAGCTGGAACTCGTCCTGCGCCGTTCGGCCGGGCTGCTGGATTTGAAGGTCAACTCGGCAGGATTCAGCGAGATCGCCGGACGGTCCCGGGGCACGCCGCGCATCGCCAACCGGCTCCTGCGGCGGGTCCGGGACTGGGCGCTCGTGCACGGCATCGAACAAATCGATGCCCGGGCGGCGTCCGCGGCCCTGGACATGTACGAGGTGGACAAGCGTGGCCTGGACCGGTTGGACCGTGCTGTCCTGGAAGCCCTCATTACTAAGTTCGGCGGCGGGCCCGTGGGCCTGTCCACCCTCGCGATCGCCGTCGGCGAGGAAACCGAGACCGTGGAAACGGTCGCCGAGCCCTACCTCGTTCGCGAGGGGCTGTTGGGCCGGACCCCGCGGGGCCGCATTGCCCTGGCGCCGGCATGGACCCACTTGGGCTTCGCCGTTCCCGCCGGCGTCTTCGGACAGGACCCGCTGGAATTGTTCCAGACTGACGAGCCGGACGACGGCGCGCAGGGGGAGCCCGGCGCCGACATCGCTGAGGAAACAGCTCCGGAGCGGATCCGAAATAGCCGCTAACACCCTTCCTCCAGCTTTTCCCTTTAGACTGGTATGACGCTCGGCACGTTCGGGTCTTGTTTCCGTGGGCGGAGAGCAGGTAGCCGCCGGCGGTTGGGGGATGGTCTCTCTGCCAGCTTGCTGTGCAGGCCTCTGCCGCGCCGCCCGGAGCAAACGGACGTTGCTGAAAAACAGCTATGCAAGTACAGAACGGAACTTTCCCCTTGGATCCAATGACTATTCTCCTGTTCGTCATGCTCGGCGTGTTCGTCTTTATGATGTTCCGCCGCAACAAGAAGACGCAGCAGCAGCAGGCGGAGCTCCAGTCGAAGTTCGGCCCCGGTGTCGAGGTCATGACGAGCTTCGGACTGTTCGGCCGGATCGTCGACATCAATGAAGCGGAGAACAAGGTCACGCTGGAACTCTCCCCGGGCAACACCGCCACCGTGCACCGCCAGTCCGTCACCAAGATTGTGGAGCCGGTTGTTGCAGCCGAAGAGCCGACGGTTGTTCCGGACGACGCATCCTCGCTGACCCTTGACAAGCCGGACGCTGAGACGCCGGAAAACGCTGCCCCTTTCAACGAGCCGGCCGGCATCGAAACTCCCGAGGAAACCCTGCGCCGCCTCAACGACGAAGGTAAGAAAGACAGCTAGTCTGCCTACCTGAGCTATCCCGCGAAGCAACGGTTGCGGGCATCCGTCGTCGGGGGCCAAGTGCCCGCGCCGGCGGATCCGCCGTAAATAATAGAAAGATCGACAATGGCACGAACTGGCCCCAAAAACTCAGCCATCAGGATGCTGGTCTGGCTCGGCGTAATCATCGCCGCCATGACGGCCGTCCTGGCGGGCGGCACGATTGCCGGCCAGGCCAGCTGGGCTCCCAAGCTCGCCCTGGACCTTGAAGGCGGCACCCAGATGATCCTGGCGCCCAAGGTTGAGGGCGGTTCGGGCATTACCGAAGATCAGCTCAACCAGGCCGTGGCGATCATCCGTCAGCGCGTGGACGGCTCGGGCGTCGCGGAAGCGGAAATCAGCACGCAGTCCGGCCGCAACGTCGTGGTCAGCCTCCCGGGAACTCCTGCCAAGGAAACCCGCGCCCTGATCCAGGCTTCCGCCGACATGAACTTCCGCCCCGTTATCCAGGCTGGCCCCGGCGCAGCGGTCCCCGAGGCATCCCGGACCCCGGACGCGCAGCTGCCCAAGCCGACGGCCGCGCCTGCCAACAGCAGCGACGAGAACTGGGTTACCCCCGAGATCTACAAGCAGTTCGAGGCGCTCGACTGTGACAACCCCTCGCAGGACAAGCAGCAGCGCTCCGACCCGACGAAGCCGCTGGTGACCTGCCAGCCGGCCTCGGCGAAGTCGCCGGCGATCAAGTACATCCTCGGTCCGGTGGAAGTCAAGGGCTCGAACATCAAGTCCTCCTCGTTCCAGCTGCAGCGCGGCGCCCAGGGTGCCGTGACCAACGAATGGGCCGTCAACATCCAGTTCGATGATGAGGGTACCGCCAAGTTCAAGGACGTCACCCAGCGCCTGTACCAGTTCTATGCCGCCGGCGGCGGTGAGTCGGGCTCGGATCCGAAGTCCCAGTTCGCCATCGTCCTAGACGACCAGGTCATCTCCGCCCCGCGTTCCCTGGCTGTCATCACCGATGGCCGCCCGCAGATCACCGGCGGCTTCACGGAGGATTCCGCGAAGGCCCTCTCCGACCAGCTCCGTTTCGGCGCCCTGCCGATCAGCTTCGAAATCCAAAGCGAACAGCAGATCTCCGCAACCCTTGGCGGGGAGCAGCTCCGCATGGGCATGCTCGCCGGCCTTATCGGGCTCCTCCTGGTCGCCGTCTACTCGCTGTTCCAGTACCGGGCCCTGGGCTTCGTGACGCTGGCGTCCCTCGTGATCGCCGGTGTGCTCACGTTCCTGGCCATCGCCATCCTGGGCTGGACCGAAAACTACCGGCTTTCGCTCGCCGGCGTCGCCGGTCTGATCGTGGCCATCGGCCAAACGGCCGACTCGTTCATCGTCTACTTCGAACGCATCCGAGATGAGCTCCGCGAAGGCCGCGGCCTGGTCTCGGCAGTGGAGAACGGCTGGAAGCGGGCCAAACGCACCATCCTCGCGTCAAAGGCCGTGAACCTCCTCGCTGCCGTGGTGCTGTTCTTCGTGGCCGTGGGCAACGTCCGCGGCTTCGCCTTCACCCTGGGTCTCACCGCGATCGCCGACCTCATCGTCGTCTTCATGTTCACGCACCCCACCCTGCAGCTTCTGGCCCGGACCAAGTTCTTCGGCGAGGGCCACAGGTTCTCGGGTCTGGATCCAAAGCGCCTGGGCGCTGTGCCGCTCTACCGCGGGGCCGGCCGGATCCGTACTCCGGAAGACAAGCCAGTGGCGGTGGTGCGCGCGAAGAACACGGGTGCAGCCGCAGAGGCCGAGCGCCGGATGACTATCGCAGAACGCCGCCTCGCCGAAAAGCAGGAACAGGCACAACAGGCACAGCTCGCCGGTACCTCCAAGAGCGCGTCCAAGGAGGGCAAGTAAATGGTCAACTTCTCAACGTTCGGCAATGAGCTCTACACGGGCAAACGCTCGTATGACTTCGTCGGCTACCGGAAGATCTGGTTCCTGATTGCCGGGGTCGCCATCGCCCTGTCCATCCTGATTCCGGTTGCCAAGGGCGGCTTCAACCTCGGCATCGAATTCCGTGGCGGCTCCGAGTTCACGGTGTCCAACGTCCAGAACACGGATGCGTCCCGCGGCGAGAAAGCCGTCAAGGACGTCGTGTCGGGGTCCGTGCCACGCGTGGCCAACGTCGCCGGCAACACCATGCGCATCCAGACGGACAAGCTGTCCGATGACGAGACGCTGCAGATCAAGGAAGGCCTGACCAAGGCCTACGGCGTGACAGACAACGAGGTGACGTCGACCTTCGTCGGCCCCACCTGGGGCGCCGACGTCACCAAGCAGGCCCTCATGGGCCTGGCGATCTTCGTCGGCCTCGCCGCCGTCCTGATGGCGCTCTACTTCCGGACCTGGAAGATGTCGCTCTCGGCACTAGCCGGCATGGCTGTCACGTTGTTCGTGACCGCCGGCGTCTACGCGCTCAGCGACTTCGAGGTGACGCCGTCGGCCATCATCGGCTTCCTGACCGTTCTCAGCTACTCGCTGTACGACACCGTGGTGGTGTTCGACAAGATTCGGGAGAACACCTCGGACATGCAGGCCTCCACCCGGAGGACCTTCGCCGAAGAGGTCAACCTGGCCATCAACCAGACCCTGGTCCGCTCCATCAACACCATGGTGGTAGCCATCCTTCCGGTCGCCGCCATCCTCTTCATCGGCGCCGGTCTGCTGGGCGCCGGGACCCTGCGGGACCTGTCCCTGGCGCTGTTCGTGGGCATCCTGGTCGGCACCGCCGCCACGATCTTCATCGCGGCGCCGCTGTACGCCGCGTTGCGGCAGGGCGAACCTGAACTGGTCAAGCAGGCCAAGCGGGTGGAACAGCGGCGCGCGGAAGCGGCCGCCAAGACCGCCGCGCAGGAATCCGCGGCCACCGCCTAGGCAGAGGCTCAAGTGCACCACCGGCGGGCCGGAGAACGTCCTTGGGGACGACCTCCGGCCCGCCGCCGTATCCGGGCCGGTTATCGAAGTATCCTGCTGCGGGAATACACTTGAATAATTAACCGGTCGCGAGAGGTGTTCCATTGGAAGAACGTTCGACGCCGGTGCCGGAGGCACCTGCGGGCAAGGGCCAAGGCCAGAGTTCTCAAACTGGCCTTGTGGCTCCCGGACGTCCTGATGTTCCCGTGCCGGTCGATAATTCGGGCGCCCGGCCCACGTTCCCCGGACGGCGTGAACGCACGAGGTCACGCCTTGCCCGACTGACGGGCCGCGGAGCCCCCGCCTACTCTCCGATCCTGGAGCCGTTGCTGCGCACCGTCCGGGCCAACAACCCCAAAGAAGACTTCGACCTGATCCAGCGCGCCTTTGTGGTGGCTGAGCGCTGCCACCGTGGCCAGAAGCGCAAGAGCGGGGACCCGTACATTACGCACCCGGTGGCGGTGGCCACCATCCTCGCCGAGCTCGGCCTCAGCGGCACGACGCTGGCCGCAGCCCTGCTGCACGACACCGTTGAGGACACGTCCTACACGCTGGCCGACCTCAAGGCCGAGTTCGGCCCGGAAGTGGCCATGCTGGTGGACGGCGTGACCAAGCTGGACAAGGTGAGCTTCGGTGAGGCGGCCCAGTCCGAGACTGTCCGCAAGATGGTCGTCGCGATGGCCAAGGACATCCGCGTCCTGATGATCAAACTCGCCGACCGGCTCCACAATGCCCGTACGTGGCGCTTCGTCTCGGCCGAGTCTTCGGCGCGCAAGGCCCGCGAAACCCTGGAAATCTTCGCCCCGCTGGCCCACCGGCTCGGCATGAACACCATCAAATGGGAACTGGAGGATCTCTCCTTCGCCGCCCTCTACCCCAAGGTGTACGAGGAAATCGTGCGCATGGTGGGGGACCGGACCCCGGAGCGCGAGAAGAACCTGGCCGTCATCCGCAACCAGATCACCGAGGACCTCCGCGCGGCAAAGATCAAGGCAACGATCACCGGACGGCCCAAGCACTACTACTCGATCTACCAGAAGATGATCGTCCGCGATAAGGACTTCGACGACATCAACGACCTCATGGGCGTGCGTGTGCTGGTCGATTCGGTCCGGGACTGTTACGCGGCCCTGGGCGCGATGCACTCTCGCTGGAACCCCCTCCCGGGGCGGTTCAAGGACTACATTGCGATGCCGAAGTTCAACATGTACCAGTCCCTGCACACTACGGTGATCGGTCCGGGCGGCAAGCCCGTTGAAATCCAGATCCGGACCCACGAGATGCACCGGCGGGCCGAGTACGGTGTGGCCGCCCACTGGAAGTACAAGGACCAGCCGAACCGGACGGCCGCGGGCCCCGGCAGCCCGCGCGACGGCGACATGGGCTGGCTGCGCTCCCTCGTGGACTGGCAGCAGGAAACCTCGGACCCTGGCGAGTTCCTCGACTCCCTGCGCTTTGAGATCAACGCCCGCGAGGTGTTTGTTTTCACCCCCAAGGGTGAGGTCATGGCCCTGCCTGCCGGCTCCACCCCGGTGGACTTTGCCTACGCCGTGCACACCGAAGTTGGTCACCGGACCATTGGCGCACGCGTCAACGGCAAGCTCGTCCCGCTCAACAGCGAACTGAACCATGGCGACTGGGTGGAGATCTTCACCTCCAAGGCGGAGGGCGCCGGGCCCAGCCAGGACTGGCAGCACTTCGTCAAGAGCGCCCGGGCCCGGAACAAGATCCGGCAGTGGTTCAGCAAGGAACGCCGCGAGGAAGCGATTGACCGCGGCAAGGACCTGCTGACCAAGGCGATGCGCAAGCAGAACCTTCCGCTGCAGCGGCTCATGACCCACGATGCCCTGGCGGCAATCGCGGAGGACTTCAAGTACGCGGACATCTCCGGGCTTTACGCCGGCGTGGGCGACGGCCACACGTCCGCGCAGTCCGTCATGGAGCGGCTCGTGGAGAGCCTTGGCGGGAACGAGCACCCGGACGATGACCTTGCCGAGGTCTCCATCCCCACGCAGGTCAGCAAGGCCCGTTTCTCCGACTCCGGTGTTGTTGTCCGCGGCGTGGACGACGTCTGGGTGAAGCTGGCCCGGTGCTGCACGCCGGTCCCGCCGGATCCGATCCTGGGCTTCGTCACGCGCGGCTCCGGAGTCTCGGTTCACCGGACCGACTGCACCAACGTCAGCGGCCTGATGGACCAGCCGGACAGGATCGTGGAAGTGGACTGGGCGCCGACCCAATCCAGCGTGTTCCTGGTGGAGATCCAGGTCGAGGCGCTGGACCGCAAGTCGCTGCTCTCCGACGTCACCCGTGTGCTTTCGGAAAACCACGTCAACATTCTGGCGGCGAGCGTCCACACCTCCACGGACCGGGTGGCGATCTCCAAGTTTGCCTTCGAGATGGGCGACCCGAAGTACCTCAGCCACGTGCTCAGTGCCGTCCGTCGGATCGACGGTGTCTTCGACGTGTACCGCACCACCGGCAACCGCCGCCGGAGCTAACGCGTTTTAGCCAGCTACTCCGGCTCCGGCACGAGGGCGGCGAGCTTCGCGAGGGCGGCGTTCTTGTGCGGGACGCGCGGGCTGGCCTCGACGGCCAGCCTGAGCAGCCGGAGCCGCACTCCCAGCTCGGGGCTGGCCAGGAGCGCCCGCAGGGCCGGCACAGCGCGCTCCGCCTCCACGTGCAGGGCCACATCCAAAGCCGTGCGCAACGGGCTGGACACCATCAAACCGCCCAGGCTCACGACGTCGAACGGCCCCAGCCGCACTTCATGGAAGGTACAGCCGCGCACGGACCTCAGGCTGGAAATGCGCCGGTTGGCATCGACCAGCAGGGCCAGGCGGTCAGGTTCGTCGGCGCAGCCATAGATCCACGCAGCGGTCATCCGCCCCGCCACCACCCGCTGCCGGATCGCCGGCGCCACGGCCAGGGCCGCGGCGCGGGCGCGCAGCTGAGGACTGGCCGGGACGCCGGGCGGCAGGTACCCGCGCTGATACAGCTGCGTCAGCACGCCGTCGGCGGCCATGGCCTGCAGCTCCGGCCAGGAGAACAGGGCGCCGGGGGAGTAAAGCTCGCACTGCTCCCGACCCGGACCCGGACCCGGGCCCGGCACCGGCAAACCCGGACGATCCGCAGGGGCGCGGGGCATGAGTACCATTCCGCCATCGTTCCCGGTTCCCCGGACACAGAACAGGCCCCGTTCCGGTCATGTGGATAAACCGAAACGGGGCCTGGACTTGGTTTCCAGGCGTGCCGGCTGCTTAGGAGAGTTCGCTCGCTGAGCGCTCGAGCTGCTCGAGCCAGGCCTGGCGCGCCTCGAGGGCCTCCTGGGCTGCCTTGATCTTGCGCTCGTCGCCGGCCTTCTCCGCCTTGGCGAGGTCTTCCTTGAGACCGGCAATGGCGGCTTCGAGCTGGGTCAGGGCGCTGTTGGTGCGCGCCTTCGTCTCCGGGTTGGAGCGCTTCCAGTTCTCGTCCTCGGCCTGGCGGACGGCGTCCTCCACCTTCCGCAGGCCGGCTTCGATGCGGCCCATGTCGGCGCGCGGAACCTTGCCGGCTTCTTCCCAGCGGTCACGGATGGACTGCAGCGCTTTCTTGGCAGCGTTGAGGTCCTTGATGGGCAGGAGCGCGTTGGCCTCCACCAGGAGCGCTTCCTTCACCACGAGGTTCGCACCGTATTCCTGGTCGATCTCGTCGTTGGCGGCCTGTCGGTTGGTGAAGAAGACATCCTGGGCGGCGCGGAAGCGGGCCCACAGGGCGTCGTCGTCCTTGCGGCTGGCGCGGGGCGAGGCCTTCCATTCGTCCATCAGGCGGCGGTACTCGCCGGCGGCAAAGCCCCAGTCGGTCGAGGAGGAGAGTGCCTCGGCCTCGGTGATCAGCTTCTCCTTGACGGCCTTGGCAGCCGAGTTGTTGCTGTCCAGTTGGGAGAAGTAGGCGCGGCGGTGGCGGTCGAAGACTGTCCGGGCGGCACGGAACCGCTTCCACAGCGCGTCTTCGTTGCTGCGGCCGAGACGGACGCCGCTCTTCTGGGCGATCTTCCAGCTCTCGAACAATTCGTTCATCCGTGCGCTGGAGGTCTTCCACTGGATCTGCGCAGGATCGTGGCCGGCGATTTCCTCGGCCTCGGCCACGATGGCCTCGCGGGCGGCAAGCTCGGCGGCGCGGACGGCGTCGTGTTCTGCTTTCTCGGCCTTCTCGAGCTCGCCGATCTGCGTCACCAGGGCATCCAGCCGGGCCTCAGCGGAGAGGTAGTCGCCGACCATGTTCCGTTCGGCAAGCTGTTCGCGCAGGTGCGTGACGGTCTTCTGCATGTCCGTGGTGGGCGCCTTGGAGCTCACGCGCTGTTCCAGCAGAACAATCTGGGCCACGATGTCCTCGAATTTGCGGGCGAAGTAGCCCAGTGCTTCGTCGGCGCTCACTCCGGGGTACTGGCCGACGGGGTATTCCGTGCCGTCAACGGTCAGGAAGACGTGGCCGTCCCCTTCAACGCGGCCCCAGCGGGCCGCCTCGGCCAGCGAGGCTGCGGAGGAGACTGCCGCGGGTGCGGGAGCCGGTGCGGCTGCGGAGGGCTTGGCTTTGGGCCGGGCAGCGAAGGCTGCCGGGCTCGGCGCGGGCCGCGCCGCCGCTGACGGGGCGGGAGCAGGAGCCTCGGCAACAGGCTCGGCTGCCGTTTCCACTGCCGTTTCGACTGCCGGGTCCGCCGGAGCGGCCACGGCGGGATCGGCGGCCTCGGCGTTCTCGCCTGCCTCGGCGGTCGATGCCTCGGCTGCCGTTTCCGGTGCCGCGTCTACGGCAGCGCCTGCACCCTCGGCAGTGGTTGCCTCGGCTTCGGTTTCGTTGGCAGCTGCTGTTGCAACTGTTTCGTCGGATTTCTGACTGTCTGTCACCGCTAGAAGTCTTTCGCTTGGAGGGAAATACCGGGACCACGGCCTTCAGGGCCGCATCTGGTTACTTCAGTGTGAACGAGTCTATCGTGACTGGTTCCACAGGTGCGCCGTCCGTGGCGTTATCGCCCGGCTTCAGACCGGCGGCGGCAATCCCGCCGACCACGTCGAGCCCGGAGGTCACCTTGCCCACCACCGTGTAGCCGCCGGCGGCGTCCGCGGGTATGACGGTGTCCTTGTAGACGATGAAGAACTGGGTGCCGTTGCCGTTGGCGTTGCCGCTGGTCCGGGCCACGGCGATGGTTCCGGCCGGGTACTTGTTGTCAGCCGGGGTGTTCTCCAGCGGGCCCCACGTGTAGGAAGGATCGCTGCTGCCGTCGCCGGTCTTGGACCCGCACTGCAGGACACCAAAGGTCTCGCCCGTGGTCAGCCGGTGGCAGCTGAGGCCCTTGTAGAAGTTCTGGTCGGCGAGGGACTTGAAGACGGCCGCGGCCTGCGGGGCCTTCGTGCCGTCAATTTCAACGCCTAGCGTGCCGCGGTTCAGCGCGAGTTCGCCGGTAAAGGTTTTGCCCGCGGCAGTGTCCGGTTTGGGGATGTTGTCCGCATTCGTGGCGGCCGCCGTCGGCGTGGCGGACGCCGAGGGGCTCTGCAGTCCCGCCTGCGCGGCCGCGAACTCTTCCTCGGTGGGGTTCGACGAAAAGACGGTGAGCTGCAGGACCAGGGCCAGGGCGATCGCACCGGTGCCGGCGCTGATGGCCAGAACGTTGTCGCGCTTGCGGCGCTTGTCCTGGTCCCGGCGCAGGCCGCGCCTGGCCTCCATCTGCTGAACGCGCCGCTTCGCCTCGCGTGCGTTGCGTGAACTGGCCGCCAAAGGTCCTCCTGGTTGTAAGGTGCGTGACCGTGACGGGCCGTGGGCGCCGTCGCGGTCACAGCTGCAAGCTGCCGGCAGTCCCGCCGGGCCGCCTCCGTTGGAAGAAGCGGGCGCCGAACGCATAAACTGACTGCCGCACACAGTTTATGCACGACTGGCCGGTCTGCCGCCTATCTTCGTTACGTTTCGACAGAGAATGCCGCGTGACGTCCGCGCCCGGATTCTGCACCAGCACCAGCAGCAACTAGAGGAGAAAATTTCACCATGGCACGCACAGCCTCCCTGTCAGGATTCCCCGAGTGGCTTCCGGAGGAGCGGCTGGTGGAACTCCATGTGCTGGACACCCTGCGCCGGACGTTTGAGCTCCATGGCTTCTCCTCGATCGAGACCCGTGCCGTGGAAACGGTGGGGCAGCTGCTGCGCAAGGGTGAAATCGACAAAGAGGTCTACGGCCTCAGCCGGCTCCAGGACGATGAAGGCGACGCGGCGGCCAAGTCCGACCCGCACGCCCTGGCCCTCCACTTCGACCTCACTGTGCCCTTCGCCCGCTACGTCGTGGAGAACGCCGGCTACCTGGCCTTCCCGTTCCGCCGCTACCAGATCCAGAAGGTCTGGCGCGGCGAGCGTCCCCAGGAGGGGCGGGCCCGCGAGTTCACCCAGGCGGACATCGATGTGGTCGGCGACGGCGAACTGCCGTTCCGCTACGACGTCGAAATAGCGCTCGTCATCGCCGAAGCGCTCAACGCGCTGCCCATCCCCGACTTCCTGCTCCGGATCAACAACCGCAAGCTGGCCGAAGGCTTTTACACCGGAATCGGGCTCACCGACACGGCCGGCGTTCTCCGCAGCATCGACAAGCTTGAGAAGGTCGGGCCCGCGAAAGTGGCCGAGCTGCTCAAGGAGGAACTCGGGGCCACCGACGAACAGGCGCAGGCCGCCCTCAAACTCGCGGGCATCCGTACCATGGACACGTCCTTCGTGGGCCAGGTCCGGGCACTGGGCGTCACCAACGAGCTGCTCGAAGAGGGCCTGAACGAGCTGGAACAGGTTATTGCGGCCGCCGTCCAGCGCGCACCGGGCCGCGTGGTCGCGGACCTTAGCATCGCCCGCGGGCTCGACTACTACACGGGCACCGTGGTGGAAACCGTCCTGGTGGGGCACGAGCAGCTGGGCTCGATCTGCTCCGGCGGACGCTACGACGCCCTGGCCACCAAGGGCAACCGCAAGTTCCCCGGCGTCGGCCTCTCGATCGGCGTGACCCGCCTGGTGTCGCGGATCCTGAGCCAGGACCTCGCCAAGGCCACCCGCTCCGTTCCGACCGCCGTCCTGGTGACCCTCAACAACGACGACAGCTGGGGCGCGGCGCAGGACGTCGCGGCGCAGCTGCGCAGCCGGGGCATCGCCACGGAGGTCGCCGCGAAGGCCGAGAAATTCGGCAAGCAGATCAAGTTCGCGGACCGCCGCGGCATCCCGTTCGTCTGGTTCACCGACGACGACGGCAAGCACCAGGTCAAGGACATCCGCTCGGGCGAGCAGGTTGACGCCGACCCGGCCACGTGGACGCCCGCCGAAGAGGACCTGCACGTCCGCGTGACCGCCGTCGGCGGGAACTAAAGCTAGCTAGCGCTGCCGGGGAGTCCTGCGCCACCGCAGGACCAGGAACCGCCCGGCCACCCCGACGGCCAGCACCGCCGCCATGACCAGCATGGAGGCCGGCGGGAGGGTCACGGCCAGGACGAGGCAGCCGAGGAAACCCAGCACGTTGAGCCAGCGCGGCGCATGCCACGGGCGGCGGCCCAGCGTGAAGGCGGCGGCATTGGTCACGGCGTAATAAATGAGCACCCCGAAGCTGGAAAACCCGACGACTGTCATCACGTTCGTGCTCAGCAGCAGGACGATGACGACGGCGGCGACCGCCAGTTCTGCGACGAACGGGACGGTGTGGGCGCCGCCCACCCGGGCCAGCCGGGCCGGCAGGTCACGTTCCCGGGCCATTGCCAGGGTGGTCCGGCCCACCCCGGTGATCAGGGCCAGCAACGCGCCAAGACACGCGGCCGCCGCCCCGGCTTGGACGAGGGGAACTCCGGCGCTGAGCTGTGAGACGGCCACCGCGTCAAGCAGCGGCGCCGTCGACTCAGCCAACTGCTGCGGCGGAAGGTGCCACTGCAGCAGTGCGGCCAGGCCGAGGTAGATCACGAAGGCCCCGGCCAGCGCTGCCAGGATGGCGCGCGGGATGGTGCGGGTGGGGTCCTTGACCTCTTCGCCGAGGGTGGCGATGCGGGCGTAGCCGGCGAAGGCGAAGAACATCAGCCCCGCCGCCGGAAGGACGCCCCACCCGACGCCGGACGGCGTCGGGTAGACCGGTACCGCGGACACCGCGGGGGCGCCGTCCGGGTGCGGACCCAGCAGCGACGCCACCGCGACGAAAACAATCGTGGCCAGCACGATGGCCAGCAGGATCCTGGTCAGGAAGGCGGTCCGGGTAATGCCGAGCAGGTTGATTCCGGTAAGGACCACGACGGCGGCGACCGCCAGCGGTGTGGCGTAGGCCGGTGCCACGTAGTGCCCGAACGTGAGCGCCATTGCCGCGCAGGACGCCGTCTTGCCCGTCACGAAGCCCCAGCCCGCAATGAACCCGGGCCATTCGCCAAGCTGCCGGCGACCATACACGTAGGTGCCGCCGCTGGCGGGGTATCTGGCCGCCAGTTGCGCCGAGGCGACGGCGTTGCAGTAGGCAATGACGCCGGCGACGGCCACGGCCAAAGTCAGGAGCGGGCCGGCCAGGGCGGCGGCGGGGGAGAACACCACGAACACCCCGGCCCCCAGCATGGAACCGAGGCCGATCGCCGTGGAATCGACGACGCCGAGCCGGCGCTGCAGCTGTTGCTGTCCGGGGCGCTCCACAGGCTGCTCACCGGGCCCGTCGCCGGGTTGGGTTCCGTGATGCCGGCTCGCCATGGCGGGAGGGTCCTTTCCAACGGGTAAACTCGAACGGGATCGTTCCAGTAGCGATCCTATAGAGCGTCATTCTTTAATATCGCTTTTGATTTTCCCTCTGTCTTCTTCAGAAAGGCGTGCTGTGCTGCGCACACATGACCTCGGATCGCTTCGCTCCGAGCACATTGGACAAACCGTAACCCTCGCCGGCTGGGTCGGCCGGCGTCGTGACCACGGTGGTGTCGCATTCGTTGACCTCCGCGACGCGTCCGGCGTCGCCCAGGTAGTGGTCCGCGAAGAAGAGGTCTTCCACGGCCTGCGCAACGAGTACGTGCTGCAGATCGTCGGCACCGTGTCCCAGCGTCCCGAGGGCAACGAGAACCCGGCGCTTCCGACCGGTGAGATTGAGGTCATGGCCGAGAAGGTCACCATCCTCAACACCTCCGATCCGCTGCCGTTCCAGATCGACGAGCACGTCGAGGTCGGCGAGGAAGCCCGCCTGAAGCACCGCTACCTGGACCTGCGCCGCCCCGGCCCCGCCCGCAACCTGCGCCTGCGGTCGGAGGCCAACCGCGTGGCCCGCGAGCTCCTCCACCAGGACGGCTACGTGGAGATCGAAACCCCCACGCTGACCCGCTCGACGCCGGAAGGCGCCCGCGACTTCGTGGTCCCCGCACGCCTGGCGCCGGGCTCCTGGTACGCGCTGCCGCAGTCCCCTCAGCTGTTCAAACAGCTCCTGCAGGTGGGCGGCTTCGAAAAGTACTACCAGATCGCCCGCTGCTACCGCGATGAGGACTTCCGCGCGGACCGCCAGCCGGAATTCACGCAGCTGGACATCGAGGCCAGCTTCGTGGACCAGGACGACATCATCCAGCTCGGCGAGAACATCGTCAAAGCTCTGTGGAAGCTGATCGACGTCGAGATCCCGACGCCCATCCAGCGCATCACCTACCACGACGCCATGGCCCGCTATGGCTCGGACAAGCCGGACCTGCGCTTCGGCCAGGAGCTCACCGAGCTGACGGAATTCTTCAAGGACACCAACTTCGGCGTCTTCAAGGCGCCCTATGTCGGTGCCGTCGTCATGCCCGGCGGCGCCTCCCAGGCCCGCCGCGCCCTCGATGCCTGGCAGGAATGGGCCAAGCAGCGCGGCGCCAAGGGCCTGGCGTACGTCCTGTACAAGGAAGACGGCGAACTCGCCGGTCCCGTGGCCAAGAACCTCACTGACACCGAGCGTGCGGGCCTCGCCGACGCCGTTGGCGCCAAGCCCGGTGACTGCATCTTCTTCGCCGCCGGCGAGAAGACCCCGTCCCGTGCCCTCCTGGGCGCGGCCCGCGTGGAGATCGGTCACCGGACCGGCCTGATCAACCCCTCCGACTGGGCCTTCTGCTGGGTCGTGGACGCGCCGATGTTCGAGCCCGCCGCCGCCGCTGTCGCGTCCGGTGACGTCGCCGTCGGAGCCGGCAAATGGACCGCCGTGCACCACGCGTTCACTTCGCCCAAGCCGGAGTTCATGGACACCTTCGACCAGGATCCCGAGTCGGCACTGTCCTACGCCTACGACATCGTCTGCAACGGCAACGAAATCGGCGGCGGCTCGATCCGTATCCACGAGCGCGATGTCCAGGAACGGGTCTTCGAACTCATGGGACTGGATAAGCAAGACGCCCAGACCAAGTTCGGCTTCCTGCTCGAGGGCTTCAAGTTCGGCGCCCCTCCGCACGGCGGCATCGCCTTCGGCTGGGACCGCGTTGTGGCCTTGCTGGCCGGTGTGGAGTCCATCCGCGACGTCATCGCATTCCCGAAGTCCGGCGGCGGCTTCGACCCGCTGACCCAGGCGCCCGCACCCATCACGGCGCAGCAGCGCAAGGAAGCCGGCGTGGACTTCAAGCCCGAGGCCACGAAGGCCCCCGAGGCGAAGAACTAGCCGTCTAGCATCAGCATCAACAGCAGGGGCTCCCCGGGAAACCGGGGAGCCCCTGCTGTCTGCACAAGTGCCTACTCTCTGCACAGGTGCCTACACTCCGCACAGCTGCCCCTTCATTCGTTCCGGACGGAGAACCTCGATGGATCAGAGCCTGAACCCCGCATCGAACCCCGCACAGATCGCGCCGGGGAACCCCGCAGCGATTCGCGGTCTGGAGGCGCTGATGGATGCCGCGTGGCCTGCCGCCGAATGCGAGGAGTCCGGCGGGTGGGTGCTGCGGGCCGCGTCCGGCGTGACCCAGCGGGCGAACTCGGTCTGGACGCGGGATCCCGGCGAGGACCCGCACCGGTTGATCGCCAGGATCCGGGAGGCGCGGCTGTGGTACCGGGACCGGCGGCTCCCGCTGATCTTCCAGAGTTTTGACGGCCCGCGTTATGCGGCCCTGAATGCGGTGCTCGACGCCGAAGGGTACACACGGCAGTCCGAAACCCTGGTCCTGGTACGTCCGTCCGGGGCGGAGCCTGCCGGCGGCTCTGCGGGCCCGGACCCGGCCGTGGAAATCACCCCTGAACCCACTGCCGACTGGCTGGATCTGTGGTGGAGCGTCGACGGCCGCGGCGGGTCGGCCGAGCTCGCCGTCGCCCGCGGCATCCTCGAGGGTTGCCTGGCCGTCTACGCCCTGGTGCGGGACGACGACGGCGTACCGGCCGCCGTCGCGCGGCTCGCCATGCCCGGGACTGTGCCCGCCTTGACCGACCCTGTGCCCGTCGTGGCCGGCCCTGCGCCCGCAGGGCCGGGCTGGGGCGGCCTGTACTGTATGGCGACGCGCCCCGACGCGCGGCGGCGCGGCTATGGCGGCCGGATTGTCCGGGCCCTGCTGCGCGAAGGCGACGCTCGCGGGCTGGAGGGCTACTGGCTGTTGGTGATGGCGTCCAACGCCGGTGCCCGGGACCTGTACGCGCAAGCCGGCTTCCGCGAAGCCTGCCGGTACCTCTACCGGCAGGAGCGGCCGAAGCGTCACCTGACCGGCTGCTGAAACGGCGCCTGCGGCACCCGAACGGATCGGGGCGGCAGGCGCCGTCGGGCAGTGCGGAGCCGCAGGGCGCTCCACAGGTCTTCCGTTTCCTACATGTCTTCCGTGCCATAGTGCAGGCCGAGCCACGGCGAGGCAGTCAGTTCACCGCTGGAGGCCCGAGGCGTTGCCGGTTCCCCGGTGCCTGCAGCAGGGACCAGGCACCCTGCGGATCCGTGCATGCCGGACCCCTGTGGTCCCAGGATCCGGGTCCCGGCCACGTGGATTGGCCAGTGGTGCGGAAACGCGCTGTGACGTCTGGACATGGGGTTCTCCTTCGGGTGGTGGCGCCGGGTGGCGGCGGTTCAGGGAAGCTGCAGGGCCGGCGGGGTCTGCTGCGCGGCGGGATTCTCCCCGGCAAGCAGTTCCCGGCGGCGGGCGGTCCCGGCCAGGTAGGGGCCGCCCAGGTCCTCTATGGGGGTCTTGTACGTCTCGCGGGAGAAGTACACGGAGACGGCGGCGATGAGCATGCAGACCGTGGCGAAGACTGCCACGGGAACCCACCCGGTGATGCCGGGGGTGAGCAGCATGCCGGCGATCATCGGGGCGAAACCGGCCAGGACCAGGCCCAGCTGGTTGCCCATCGCCATGCCCGTGTAGCGCACCGGGGCGGCGAACTGCTCGGCAAAGAACGAGGGCCAGATGCCGTTGAAGCCGGAGTACAGCACCGTCATGTTAAGGAGAGCTGCCAGGAACACCAGCAGGATATTGCCTGAGGACAGGGCCGGGAAGTACAGGAAGATCGTGATCGAGCAGCCGATCGCGGCGGTCAGCAGCAGCGGGCGTCGGCCGATCCGGTCCGAGAGCCTCGCGGCCAGCGGCATGGCGAACATCGACAAGCCGATGGCGACGGCGTTGACGGTCAGGATGGAGGCCCGGTCAAACCCGGCGGTGGAGGTAGCGTAGGCCAGCCCGAAGACGGTGAAGATGGTCTGCATGACGGACATGATGGACATGCCCATCACGCGGAGCACATCGGGGCCCTGGAACTTCAGCACGTCCTTGACCGGCATCGGGGCGACCTGCCGGTGTTCCTGGGCCTCCTCGAAGACCGGGGTCTCGTCCAGGTGGGTCCGCACCCAGTACGCGATGGCCAGGACCACGATGGAGAGCCAGAACGGGATGCGCCAGCCCCAGCTCATCATGGCCTGCTGCGGCATGGACGTGACCGGGATGAAGACGAGGGTGGCGAGCACCATGCCGGAGGCGTAGCCGGTCATCACAAAGCTGGTGAAGAACCCGCGCCTGCCCTCCGGGGAGTGTTCCAGGGTGAGCGTGGACGCGCCCGCCGATTCAGCCCCGGCGGAGAAACCCTGCGCGAGCCGCCCGGCCACCAGCAGGATCGGGGCCCAGATGCCCACCTGCTCGTAGCTTGGCAGGAAGCCGATGCCGAGCGAGGCCAGGCCCATGATGCCCAGGGTGAGCAGCAGGATCTTCTTTCGCCCCAGCTTGTCGCCGAAGTGGCCCATGACGAGCCCGCCCACCGGCCGCGCCACGTAGGCGACGCCGAAGGTGGCGAAGGCGCCGATCAGGCCGATGGCGGGGTCGGCGGCGGGGAAGAACAGGTGCGGGAACACCAGGGCCGCAGCGGTCCCGTAGATGAAGAAGTCGTAGTACTCCAGGGTGCTGCCCAGGAAGGACGCCAGGGCTGCCTTCCGCGGTGTCTTTCGCGCGGCCAGGCGTGGAGCGGGTGCAGTGTGCATGGGGATCTCCTTTAAGACGACGGCGTCTCAGTGGCAGCCGGCTGGGTATCCCCGAGGTGGAAGTCCACCGAGAGGATTTGCTGGCTGTTGGGGAATGAATAGGCCTTGAGCGGTTCGTGCAGCGGATGCGTGTTGTACACCGCGATGTCCTCGACCTTTTCGAAGTCCGCCACGATGGCGTAGTCGAAGGAGCGCTCTGTGCTGAGCACATCCGGGCCGTGGGTCAGGCTGAGCATGCCGGGGATATTCCCGGTCATCTTGTTGAGTCCGGTGATCCAGGCCTGTTTGTCGGCGGGCGGGAAGTCCGGTTTGAACTTGAAGAGGACGGTGTGGCGGATCATCTCAGGCCTCCACCAGTTCAGAGACTGCGTCAGCGGTGGCGGTGGTGCGGGCCGTCGGGGCGAAGCCGGGGTCCTGGCCGGCAATGGTGCGGCCGGCGAGGTAGCCCATGGTCATGATCGGGCCGAGGGTGGCGCCGGCGCCGGGGTAGCCGGCGGCGTAGGCGTTTTCGGTCGTGTTGCCGGCGGCGTAGAGACCCTCGATGGGGCGGTTGTCCACGTCCAGGACGCGGGCACGGCCGTCCGTGGCGACGCCGCCGTTGGTTCCGAAGGCGCCGTTCACTACCTCCATGGCGTAGAACGGTCCGGTCTGGAGGGGACCCAGGGACGGGTTCGGGTACGGGTTGTCGCCGTCGCCCCAGTATTTGTCGTACGCGCTTTCGCCGCGGCCAAAGTCGGGATCCTCGCCCTTGACGGCGAACTCGTTGAACCGCGCCACAGTCGCTGTCAGATTTCCGGCGGGAACCTTGATCTTTGCCGCGAGCTCCGCCAGCGTCGACGCTTCGATCAGGTAGTCGGGGACGGGCTGACCGGCCCGGTGCGCCAGGATGCCGTAACGCTCCATGTAGGCGTGGTCGACGATCACGTGTGCCGGGGTGTTGAGGGTCTGGTTCCGGGGGGAGTCCCAGGACTGCAGGCTCCGGGCCAGGTCGTTGTAGTTCTGGGATTCGTTGGCGAAGCGGCGGCCGTGGCGGTTGACCATCAAGGATCCGGGGCCCTGGCGCTCGAAGCGGAGCAGGGTGCCGATTGGCTGCCCGTCCCGGGTGTCGCCGGTGACCGACATCGGGGCCCACCAGGCTTCCCTGGTGCCGCGGGTCTGGCCGCCGATCCGCTGCGCCATCCGCAAGCCGTCGCCCGTGTTCGAGGGCGGAGAGCACATCGTGTAGAGCCGCGATGCGAGCATCGAGTCGGCCAGTGCCTTGTCCCATTCGAAGCCGCCGGTGGCCAGCACCACGCCGTCGTTCGCCTGGAAGACGTCGCCGGTTTCGAGTTCGACGCCGGTCACCCGGCCGCCGTCGGTGAGCAGGCGATGTCCGCGGGCCTCGGTGACGAGGGCTGCGCCGTCGCGGACCAGGCTCGCAAGGAGCATGGATACGAGGGCCTGGCCCTTGGCCACGAAACCGTCGGCCTGGCGCCGGTTCAGTTCGTCCCAGGGAAACTTGGTGAAGGCGCCCCAGTTTTCGTACTCTTGCATGGTGAACGGGGCACGGCCGTCGGTGCGGACGTGCGGGGTGAGCGCGCCCAGGGCTTGCTTGCTGTTGAAGAGTTCAGGCTCCACCGTGCGGCCCCCCTCGACAGCGCCGGGCAGGTCCTGGCGGTAGTCCGGGAAGTTGTTCAGGAAGATGAAGCGTACGCCGCATTCCTCTTCCACGAAGCGGAGCATCTGGTCCCCGTAGTCCAAGGCGGCGTCCAGGAGTTCCTCCCGTCCGCGGCCGCGGGCCACGGCCCGCACATATCTGGCGGCAGCTTCCTTGGAATCGGTGATGCCGGCTTCGCGGGCGTGGTGGTTGTCGGCCACCCAGAGCATGCCGCCGGAGACGGCCGAGGTGCCGCCCAGCAGGGCGCTCTTTTCCAGCACGACGACGGACTTGCCGGCACGGGCGGCGGTGGCCGCCGCGGTAAGGGCACCGGCGCCGGAGCCGACGACGACGACGTCGTAGCGGTCCGACGCGGTTCCATGGACGAATTTCATGGGTGTTGCCTTTCAGGAAGGGAAGAGTATGCGGCCGTCAGACTGCGGTGTAGCCGCCGTCGATCACGAGCTCGGAACCGGTGGTGAACCGCGATTCGTCCGAGGCGAGGTAGAGCACGCCGTAGGCGATCTCGTCGGGTTCGCCTTGCCGCGGGAGCGGGTTTGAGCCGACGAGCTGCTTGTAATATGCCTCCGGGCCGATGTCGGACTGCTCGGCGGAGCGGCGGCTCATGCGGGTGTTCATGGACCCGGGGTGGATGGAATTGACCCGGATGCCGTGGCTTCCGTAGGCCGCCGCGTCGGATTTGCTCAGCAGCCGGACGGCGCCTTTGGTGGCGTGGTAGAGCGGCACGTTCCTGCCGCCCGTGATGCCGTGGATGGACGAGAAGTTGATG
Organism: Arthrobacter humicola; assembly: GCF_039531445.1. Classification (NCBI taxonomy): domain Bacteria; kingdom Bacillati; phylum Actinomycetota; class Actinomycetes; order Micrococcales; family Micrococcaceae; genus Arthrobacter; species Arthrobacter humicola. The sequence continues at coordinate 189,152 of NZ_BAAAQB010000041.1, forward strand.
ATGCTGCCGGCGCCCTTCTCGATCATGCCGGGGACCACGTGCTTGGTCATTAGCCAGACGCCCTTGACGTTGACGTTGAAGATCGTGTCGAAGTCCGTCAGTGATGCGGTGTGCGAGGCGCCGGCCGGGCCGATGATGCCGGCCGCGTTGACCAGGATGTCCGGGGCGCCGAGTTCGTCCGTCACCCGGCGGATCGCGTCAGCGACGCTGTCCTCGCTGGTGACGTCGACGTCGTACTGGCTGATGTTTTCGTGGGGGGCGGCGGACGGAATGCCCGCAACGTCCAAGCTGGCGACCTTCGCGCCGTGCTCGGCGAGCAGGGCGGCTGTGGCGCTGCCCAAATCTCCGCGGCCACCGGTGACGACGGCGGTCTTCCCGGCCACGCGGCTCTGTGTGGGGTTCATGTGCTGCTCCTCGTACTCCTGCAGCATCTTCGCTGCGTCTAAGCCAGAGTGGCAGGGGAGTTGTGACGGCAACCACACGATTGCCGATGAACGGCAAAAGTCTGACCGGAAAGCCGTGGTTCAGTGACTTTGGCGCAGGGTGCCCTTGAGCTCGCCGCGCCAGCCCAGGGCCCGTGAGATGCCCCGTGCGGCAGCCATCAGCACGGGGACGCGGGCGGCCGCGTTCTCCTCGTTGCGCGGCACCACCACGCTGAGGGCGGCGCGGATGGTGTTCTCGGGGCCGAAGACGGGGACGGCGATGCCGCTGGACTCGGGCACGATCACGCCGGGCATGGCCGCGAAGCCGCGCTGCCTGATCTCGGCCAGGTGGCGGCGCAGCAGGGCGGGATCGGTCAGGGTGGTTTCGGTGTACTTTGTCAGCGGGCGGGCCAGGATGGTGTCCTGGTAGGCGGCTGAGGAGTGGGCAAGGAGTACCAGCCCGGACGACGTCGCGTGGACGGGGAGGCGGCCGGCGATCTTGGTGATGTCCACGATTGTCTTGTCGGAGCCCAGCCGCTCGATGTACAGAACCTCATCCGAATCAAGGATTCCCAGGGTGGTGGAGTGCTGCACCACTGCCTGGACGTCCTCCATGAACGGCAGGGCGGCCTCCCGCAGCCCCAGCATCTTGGACCCGCGGGAGACGAGCTCCCACATCCGGGTGCCGATGTGGATGTCACCGCCGGGCTCGCGTTCGAGGAGCCGTTCGAGCAGCAGATCGTTGACCAGCCGGTAGGTCGTCGTCACCGGAAGCCCGGTCCGGCGCCCCAGTTCCGCGACGCTCATGGAGGTGTGGCCGTCGTCGAACGCGCTTACGATCTTCACAAAGCGTCCGATGATCGACTCGCCCGATGCGGAATTCGCCATTGACCCTCCTCAGGATTCCCGCTCAATGGTAATCGTCCTCGCGGTGATCCGCGTCACCGGCTCTACTGGGGGTCTAGCATTCCAACCCGGCTGCCGCAGCGAAGCGTGCGGCCGACTGAACGGAGCAAAACCATGAGCAAACCCGTCCTCTGTGATGTCCTCGTCATTGGCTCCGGTGTGGCCGGAATGGCCGCAGCGTTGAAAGCCGCCTCGCAAGGACTGAACGTGATCGTGGCCGAGAAGGAACAGTACTTCGGCGGCACGACGGCGATCTCCGCCGGTTGGGCGTGGGTCCCCGGCAACAAGCAGGGCGTGGAGCAGGGGGACACCCGGGAGGAAGCCGAGACCTACCTGAGGAACCTGGCCCCGGAGACGTTCAACGAGGCTGGCGTCCGTGACTTCCTGGACACCGTGCCGGAAGCCATCTCCTTCTTCGAGAACGAGACCGAGGTGAAGTTCACCTACCCGGAGAAGTCGCCGGACTACAAGATGGACCTGCCGGGCGCAAAGCTCTCGGGCCGGGCCATTCTGCCGCAGGATGTTGACGCGCGCGTGCTGGGGGACAAGCGACTCCTCATGCAGCCGTACATGAGTTCCTACACCGTGTTCGGCTACATGCCGCAGGTCGGCCCGGATATCAACGAGTTCTTCCACGTGAACCAGTCGGTCAGTTCGTTCGTGTATGTGGCTAAGAAGCTGCTGCGCACCTGGGCCGACGCCGCCCGCTACAAGCGACCCGTCCTGCGCTCCAACGGCAACGCACTGATGACCCGCATGGTCAAGAGCGCCGATGACCTGGGCGTGCGCCTGTGGAAGTCTTCGCCGGCCCTCTCCCTGACCCGCGACGACGACGGAACCATCACCGGGGCGGTCATCGGCGGTGAGCATGCCGCCACAGTGACGGCGCGGCTCGGCGTCATCCTCGCCGCCGGCGGCTTTTCCGGCAACAAGGAACTGCGGCAGCAGTACTTCCCGCACGACGCCGACGGCGAGGACCACTTCACCCCGACCGTGGGCCACGGCGGTGACGCCGCCACCCTGGCGATCAGCGCCGGCGGCCACATCGACCATTCGGTATTCAGCGTCGGGTCCTGGGCGCCGGTCACGGTATTCAAGTACCTCAACGGCAAGCAACGCCTCTTCCCGCACCTGCGCGCCATCGGACTGCCGGGGCTGATCGCCGTCGACCGCCACGGCAAGCGGTTCGGGAACGAAGCCCTGAGTTACCACGACTTCGGCGGCACCATGATCGAGCACAATAAGGGCCAGGACAAGACGTTCGGGTACGTGATCGGGGATGCGAAGACGATGCACAAATACGGCATCGGTTACGCCAAGCCCTGGCCGATGCCGCGCGGGTACTTCTACAAGACCGGGTACCTGGTCAAGGGCGCCACCTTGGAGGAACTGGCCGGCAAGCTCGGCATCGACGCCGCGGGTCTGAAGGCGACGGTGGCTGACTTCAACCCGGCGGCGGAGCGCGGCGAGGACCCGTACTTTGGCCGGGGTTCCACGCTCTACAACCACTTCCGCGGGGACATGGGGCACAAGCCGAACCCGAACCTGGCCCCGGTAGGCAAGGGCCCGTACTATGCCGCCAAGATTCAGATGGGCGACCTTGGCACCTTCGCCGGGATCGGCGTCAACGAACGCTCCGAGGTGGTCACTGAAGAGGGGACTGCCATTCCCGGCCTGATCGCCGTCGGTGCGGCAGCGGTCAGCGTCTTCGGCGGCGGCTACCCGGGCTACGGCTCGCACATTGGGCCGGCCCTCGTGTTTGGTTACCGGGCGGGCCGCGACATCGCGAAGTTCTCCGCGGTCCGGGGTGTGGAGCGTGCGGCCACCGTGGAAGCCGGCTAAGGCGCAGGGCCGGAGGCGTCCGTGGCAAACTCACCCACCGGTGAATCGGTCATCAGCCGCGTTGTGCGGCTCATGAGCGCGTTCGACCGCGACCTCCCCACCATGACGCTCTCCGGCCTTGCCCGCCGCGCAGACCTGCCCCTGACCACCACCCACCGGCTCGTGGACGATCTAGTGCTGCACGGCCTGATCGAGCGGCTGGCGGACGGGAACCTGCGTTCGGGGATGCGGATGTGGGAGCTGGCAGCACGGGGATCGCGTGCGCTGAATCTCCGTGAGCTGGCATGGCCCTTCATGGAGGATGTCCAGGCGGCCGTGCACCAGCACACCACGCTGGCGGTGCTGGACCACGGGACCGTGCTCTACGTGGAGCGGCTGTCCTCGCCCCAATCCAGCCTGGACGCCGCCCATATCGCCCAGAGGATGCCGATTCATGCCGCCTCGTCCGGCCTGGTGCTGCTGGCCTTCGCGCCGACTGCCGTCCAGGACGACGTGCTTTCGCGCCCGCTGCCGGCGATGACCGCGGAGACCATTACTGACCCGGCACTCATCCGGAAACACCTGGCCGACATTAGGCATCGCGGCTACGTTGCCCTGCCGGGCATCGGCGTAACGGAGTGGACGGGCATCGCCGTGCCCGTCTTCGGCCCGGGCAACACCGTCGCCGCCGCGCTCAATGCCATCGTTCCGCGGCAGGAAGCCGCCGTGCCCCTCACCGTCCCGGCGCTCCTGACCGCAGCGCACGGGATCTCCCGTGCACTGAAGGCCTCCGGCCCGGTTCCGAGACGGGGCTGAGGGCGTGTCTGTGGACGTGTCCGTGAGCGGCAGTGGGCGGCGGTCTGCCGGGCCCATGGCTGGTCGTCAGGCTCCGTCCGCAACTTCACGGGTTCCGGTGTAGCGAAGGAGCCGTGCAGTGATTGCAGAGGCAATCAGCACGCACCCCAACCGGTTGCCCAGGCTTGAGCACTGATGGACGGGAAGGGCGAGTTCCACGCTTGCACGAACAGGCCTGCAGCAGACCCGGTTGCAGGCACCACGGCGACCACGGCACCGGTCAAAAAGACGTCGCGGCAGACCAGGCGTCATTGCCGGCGTCCCGTCGCAGCAGCATCAAGATTGTCGGTGCCTCTTCATAGACTTGGGGTATGAGAAGCAGGGTGGCTTGGAGCGGGGACAGCGGGGTGGCGGTGGAGGCCGTTGCGGCGTCTGTGGCTGTGCTGGCTGCCTTGCTCGGGTCCGGCTCCGAGGGCCCGGACCGCTCTGATCCGGCCGCCGCCGATGCCCGGCGGGATGCCAATGACCTGGGGGATGCCGGTGCCCTCCGGGGCTCTGATGCCGTGCGGGGTGCTGGTCGGCCCGGCGCCGGTGGTGATCCGTTGCGGGATTTGGCGGATGGGTTGTTGGACGGGTTGGCCGAGGTGGCCCGGTTGGAGGCCCGGACGGCGGCGCTGAAGGTTCAGCTGGCCGCCGACTACGCGCGGGCGGCGAGGTTCCTGGCCCCGCCGGCGGGATCCGTGCGGGACCGTGCCGTCCAGGAGATGGCCCTGGTCGCCGAGGTCGCGTGTGTCCTGACCGTGAGCGAACGCACCGCCGGGGCGTTGTTGTCCGAGGCCCGGGCACTGACGACCGGGCTGCCGCTGACCTGGGCGGCGTTGCGGGCCGGGACGATTTCCTGGCAGCACGCCCGGATCCTTGTCGAGGAAACCAGCGGCCTGGATTCTGCCGGGGCGGCCTCGCTGGAGGGACACTTCCTGGACCCCGCCGCGCCCGGGGCGGCCCGGGGCTGTGCGGCCGGGGAGCTCGTGCCGTCCCGGTTCCGGGCCAAGGCCCGCACCTGGCGCGAACGCCACCATCCGGAGAGAGCCTGTCAAGTTGTTTGTGTAAGTGGGGCGGGGTGTCATCGGTTCAGGTAGGGTCCGAGCCGGTCGGGGTAGTTCAGGACGAGGATTCCGAGGGCTTC
>NZ_BAAAQB010000041.1:194291-291477 GCF_039531445.1 Arthrobacter humicola
AGCCAACCCGTCCAACAACCCATCCGCCAAATCCCGCAACGGATCACCACCACACGGGCCACCGGTATCCCGGAGCCGACTAGCGTCCCGGATGGCATCGGTGCCGGGCGGATCAGACCGGTCGGCGCCGGCACCCATCAGGCCAGCCAGCACAGCCACAGACGCCGCAACGGCCTCCACCGCCGCGTTGGCGTCCGCGCCGCAATCCACACTCGAGGCTGCTCTGCTCTCCACACCCACAGCATCTCAGGACCCTCCGACAAAAATAGCGGCATGGCCTGTCCTCGACGCGGGTGCTGACCCAATAACCAAGAATCGTTTGAGAGCTGGTGTCCGGGCGCTGCGCTTCTCCAACAATCGAGCTGGGCCGGTCCATATCGAACTGCTCGCAATTTCGCCGGCAGTTCGAGGGCCACCAGGCAGGAGAAAAGGAATGTCCCGCCTGGTCGGGTTGGCCAGTGCAGCAAAGAGCAGGTCGGCTGGCGAGGCTTTCGTTCTGACAGGCACAGCACCCTTTTATTTAGGAAAAATCCTACGCGTCAACCGCTGCTGGACGGAAAATCGGATGGAGGCCATGCCGGGACCGGCGCGGCGGGTGCGATTTCCCGGCGGCGGCGCACGCTCACGCGGCATCGGTCCAATAGGAAAGCCTCCGCGCGAGTCAAGGACTCAAGCGCGGAGGCTCCCGACTCTCCAAGCTGGGGGGACTGGAGGGTCAACACAATTCTAGCGCCTGGACGGCCTGGCGGCCCCTATGCCCTGCTTCTGCGACCGGCTACTGCGCCGAAGATGAGCAGCACAATGACGGCGCCCAGAATGGAGAGGAGCCAGGTCCGCAGGTCGAAGAAGTTCCCGAGACCTCCTCCGAAAATCAACGATCCGATCCAGCCGCCGAGGATCGCGCCCACGACGCCCAGCACGAGCGTGACTACCCAGCCGCCTCCCTGCCGGCCGGGAAGCAGTGCCTTGGCGATGGCCCCTGCAATAAGCCCGAGAATGAGAAAAGCGAGAATCCCCATGACTGTACTTCCTTTCCGTGGACTGGCCGTGGAATGCGGCCGTAAGCATGATTCGATCAGCATGCTTAGTAGTTCGCAATACCGGGTGAACGGCGAATGACGAAGTTTTTCGACTCGTCAGTCCGGCTCCGCCCTTCGTGTTCGCCGTTGTTTAGGCGAAAACCTGATTGCGCCACATGGAGGGCCCGCTGGGCCACCTGCTTCATCCGGGCCTTCTACCAGCACAGTCGCGGGCGCCTGTGGTCCACGGGGGAGCGAGGGGAACCCGTGCGAGATTGGCGATTCGATCGGCCGTCGGACGCGTGGCGCAGTTGCCCTGTTCGAGAATAAATCCACTGTCTTCCTGTTTGTAACGACCGCGGCGACACGCGGTCCACAGGCGCTTGGCGTGACGCAGCGCCGCAGTGTTGAGCTTGATTGTCATGCGGGGCCTTCTGAGCCGTATCTTTCCGGGTCCGGGGGTGTACCGGGTCAATGGGTGCTCAATACAGGTGCCCCAGGCGGGAGTCAGCTCTGAACGCGGACGGCGGTGTTCGCCGACCGGGGTAGTCGATGCTCGGGCCGCTGGACTACTTCTGGGTATGTGGGCCGGAATCCTCACCGGGTTTACGGGTGGCATCTACGGTGCCGTCCGCGCCGTAGTCGCCCTCTGAATATCGGCCTATTTCAGATTCTGCCGTGCGGCCGCGAATAGTCCCGGCGTCGCCATAGTCGGCCTCCACATACCGTCCCGATTCCGTGGCTTTGTCGCCCAGAGGCTCGGGCAGGCCGCCCTCGCTGCCGGCCGCGCCGTAATCCCCTTCGGTATATTGGCCTTCCTCGTCCTCCGCGTGGCGGCCGGGTTGCGCGCCGGCTTTGCCATAGTTGCCTTCCACGTAACGGCCCCGCAGGTCTGGCTCTTCGGGCTTCTTCTTCGTTCCCGCTTCATCCGGGCTGTTCTCGAAGCCGCTGTTGTCGGTCATGATCGTGCCTTTCCCGAAGCGAACTTTGCGTCTTCTGCGGCGCAATTTAAGTTTAGCGAGGGCCGCCTCGGAGTTATAGGGAGCGGTCACCGCGGGGGAGAGGCACTCCGCGGCCCTGTGCTGGGGTAGTCGGGCTACGTCGTCAAAGTAAGAAGGCCATTTTCAGCCTGCGTACGCCGGGAAGTGTCCTAGACGGCGTCGGGCCGCTGATCACCCTTGTGGCTCCGCAGGTTCTCCTGCACCTTGCCGAACAAATCCTTGATGGTCGACTCCGTGTTAGTGAGCATGTCCGGCTGGACGTAGACCTGTTGGGCGGGAGACAAGCTGTAATGGGACGGCAGGCCACCCGTGCCGTCCACGCCTTCCAGTGCGATGGTCACGCTGCCTTCCTTGCGCGCAATGGCGCCGATCCGGCCGAAGACCACGGTAAATTCGTCCGGCTGGAAGCTCACGGTCAGCCCGACATGCGCCCGGCTCAGGTCGCTTGCCGCGACGGCCTTCTCGTTCCCGGTTCCTGCATAGCTCATGTCCATCTCCCCGACAGTTGGTGGCATTGGCGACTCGTACGCGAGCAGTCTACGTCTGGACCCAGAGGCCGGAAAGGACCCCGCCGGCTGCCCGATACCGGACCAGGTCCGCTCTGGTGGAGAATGCGTTCATGACCAAAGACGATCTTCGGCCTGTCTACTTCCTTTCGGATAGCACCGGCATCACCGCAGAAACCCTCGGTAACACCCTGCTCACCCAGTTCCCCGCGAATAACTTTGACCGCATCACGGTCCCTTTCATCACGACCGTAGAGCAGGCCAAGACCGTGGTCGGCACGATCGACAGCCTGGCCGTCTCCGGCCTCCAACCGATCGTCTTTTCCACCGCGGTCAGCAGCGACATCCGGCAGGTCCTGGCGACGTGCAACGGGATCATCGTGGACCTGATCGGTACGCATGTCGGACAGCTGGAGCGGGCCCTCGGTTCGCCGGCCAGCGGCGAACCCGGCAGGGCGCATGGCCTGGGCAATGCGGAGCGGTATCAATCCCGGATGGCCGCCGTCGAATACGCCATGGAACACGACGACGGCCAGAGCCTGCGTGCGCTCGAAAAGGCCCAGGTCATCCTGGTGGCCCCGTCACGATGCGGCAAAACGCCCACCACCATGTACCTGGCGCTGCAACACGGCATCTTCGCCGCGAACTTCCCGCTGGTGGATGAAGACTTCCAACGCGAAGGGCTCCCCAAGCCGCTGAGGCCTTTTGTGGAGAAATGTTTCGGTCTCTCCTCCAACCCCCTGCGCCTGAGCCAGATCCGCACGGAACGGCGCCGCGGCTCATCGTACGCTTCGCTGCGGCAGTGCGGGTTCGAGCTGCGCAGCGCCGAGCAGTTATACGTCTCCCATAGGATTCCGTACCTGAATTCAGCCACGGTCTCCGTGGAGGAAATGGCGGCCACCATTCTGCAGCGGATGAACCTCAAGCATTAGGGAAAAGTTTCACAAACCCTGTGTGGCGGACGTCATATGGAAAGAGAGCCTCAGACCTGTCAGTGTGGACAGGACTTGCGCCCATCAACCGGCCATCGCCGCGAGCGGGGCGGTGCACCTGCATGCCATCTTCTGCAAAGGAGCAGTAATTATGACGACAGACATCCTGTGGTTTTCAGAACTCGGACTCAAGGACCTGGACCGGGTGGGCGGAAAGAACGCTTCCCTCGGCGAAATGGTGCAGAACCTGACCTCGGCCGGGGTTCAGGTCCCCGACGGCTTCGCCACGACAGCGGATGCCTACCGCAACTTCCTGGCAGATTCCGGCCTGGACCAGAAGATTGCCGACAGGCTGGTCGGCCTGGACACTGACGATGTGACGGCCCTGGCCTCCGCCGGGCAGGAGATCCGTGCCCTGATGCGCGAGACGCCCTTCCTGCCGGACTTCGAAGCGCAGATCCGGAACGCCTACCAGCAACTGGTGGACAAGCACGGCGGCTCGGAGGACCTGTCCTGGGCAGTCCGTTCCAGCGCCACCGCGGAAGACCTTCCCGATGCCTCCTTCGCCGGGCAGCAGGAAACGTTCCTGAACGTCCGCGGGATCGAGAACATCCTGCTCGCCATCAAGGATGTGTTCGCGTCCCTCTACAACGACCGGGCGATCGCCTACCGCGTGCACCACAAATTCGAGCACGCTGAGGTGGCGCTCTCGGCCGGCATCCAGCGCATGGTGCGCTCCGACGTCGGCGCCTCCGGCGTCATGTTCACTATGGACACGGAGTCCGGGTTCCAGGACGCCGTGTTCGTCACGTCCTCCTACGGTCTCGGCGAGGCCGTCGTTCAAGGCGCGGTCAACCCCGACGAGTTCTACGTCTACAAGCCCGCGCTGCAGGCCGGACGCCCCGCCATCCTCAAACGAGGACTGGGCGAGAAGGCCCTCCAGATGACCTACACCACCAGCCGCGAAATCGGCCGCACCATCGACTTCGTGCCGGTTGAGGCGTCATTGCGGAACCGCTTCAGCCTCAGCGACGCCGACGTCGAACAGCTCGCCCGGCACGCTGTCGCCATCGAAAACCACTACGGCCGCCCGATGGACATCGAATGGGGCAAGGACGGGATCGACGGCGGCCTGTACATCCTGCAGGCCCGCCCGGAGACCGTGCAGTCCCGCCGGGCCTCCGGAAGCCTGAGCCGTTTCCGCCTCAACGGAACCAGCCGGGTGCTGGTCGAGGGCCGTGCCATCGGCCAGCGCATCGGCGCCGGCAGCGTCCGCATCCTCACCGCGATCGACCAGATGGCCGCTTTTAAGACCGGCGATGTCCTCGTCGCCGACATGACCGACCCGGACTGGGAACCGATCATGAAGCGCGCCTCTGCCATCGTGACCAACCGCGGCGGCCGCACGTGCCACGCGGCCATCATCGCCCGGGAACTGGGGATTCCCGCCGTCGTCGGCACCGGGGACGCCACAGAAGCCCTGTCCGACGGCCTCGAAGTGACCGTCTCTTGCGCCGACGGTGAGACCGGTGTTATTTACGAAGGGCTTCTGGACTTCAGCGTCGAGGAAACCGAGATCACCCAGCTGCCCGAGGCTCCCATCAAGGTCATGATGAACGTCGGCACCCCGGAACAGGCGTTCACCTTCGCGCAGCTGCCCAACCACGGAGTGGGACTGGCCCGGCTCGAATTCATCATCAACCGACAGATCGGCATCCACCCGAAGGCACTGCTTAACCTGGCCGAGCAGCCGGCCGACGTCGCCGCGGAAATCCGCGAGCGGATCGCCGCGTACGACAGCCCGCGCGAGTACTACATCAAGCGCCTGGCCGAAGGCGTGGCCACCATCGCGGCGGCTTTCGCGCCGGAACCCGTGATCGTGCGCATGTCCGACTTCAAGTCCAACGAGTACGCCAACCTGATTGGCGGTCCCGCCTACGAGCCGCACGAAGAGAACCCGATGCTCGGCTTCCGCGGCGCCTCACGGTACCTGGAGCCGTCCTTCCGGGACTGCTTCGACCTCGAGTGCGAGGCCCTGTCCTTTGTCCGCAACGAGATGGGGCTGACCAACGTCAAACTGATGATCCCGTTCGTGCGGACCCTGGACGAGGCCCGCGGCGTCATTGACCTGCTGGCGGAGAACGGCCTCACCCGCGGTGAGAACGGCCTCGAGGTGATCATGATGTGTGAGATTCCGTCCAACGCGCTGCTCGCCGACGAGTTCCTGGACTACTTCGACGGATTCTCCATCGGTTCCAATGACATGACCCAGCTGGCCCTGGGCCTGGACCGGGATTCCGCGATTGTCTCGGGCGGCTTCGACGAACGCGACCCTGCCGTCAAGAAGCTCCTGAGCATGGCCATCAAGGCCTGCAAGGCGCGCGGCAAATATGTGGGCATCTGCGGCCAGGGTCCCAGTGACCACATGGACTTCGCTGAGTGGCTGGTGGCGGAAGGCATCGATTCCGTCTCCTTGAACCCCGATACCGTGGTGGATACCTGGCTCAGGCTCGCCGGCGGGGCCGTCGAGGCAGGAGTCGGCGCCGAGGCGAACTGACGGCACGACGCCGAGGGAGCGGCAGGCGGCACACCCGCCGGGCAGCACGGTCTATCTATTTCAGACCGTGCTGCTGCGGCCGCACCGACCGCCTGGCGGGACACGCACGACGATGCGCCGTCGGCTCGCGACACATTTCCCGCGGCCGGCCAACCGGTCCTCTCGACTGGGGAACAACGGAGCCGTGATATACGTTGCAGTTCCGTCAGGTAAGAACGTCAGAGAAGAGAATGACCCCAGTGGCAACTGATTACGACGAAGTACGTTCCGACGTCAAGGAATCCCAGGACCGGTCCCTTGAGGCGTTGCAGTCCGCCAACGCACCGGATGCCCGCAGCGTTGCACGTGAGTTGGACGAGGCCGACGCACTGGATGAAGCGATGACTCCGGGCGGCGAGTTTGTCGCCGAGGAGCTGATCGTTCAGGTGATTCCCCAGGCGCAGGATGAGTTCACCTGCTATTCCTGCTTCCTGGTCCGGCACCGGTCCCAGCTCGCTCGCGAAAAGGACGGCCACTCGTACTGCATTGAGTGCGAAGGATAAGACGGATCACGTCCCGACGCCTGGAAGCAGCCGCAAGGCCGAAATTGATTAGAGTAGCTACCTCAAGGGCTGCGGGGGACCGGGCCGCTCATGGTGGCGTCGGTAAATGCTGGAGACGGATTGACCGCACTTAGCCTGGCCTATGAATGGTTCGCAGAGGACGTACCGAACAAGACCTGGATCCGCGCCGTTGAGAAATCACAAACCCTTGAATCCCGCAGCGCAACGCACATTGGGTTTGTCCAGGCCGGGGGAGAGGCCCAGAGCTTCGCCGTAGGGTTGAACCGCCGGTTAAAAGCGGATTCGGACACAAGTGTGTCGCGTTCGGAGGGAAAGAGATCCAGCCCGTCGTTCATGTGCTCCTGACCGCGCTCGAACCAGTCGGCGGCGATTTCTCCCGGCCCGTTGAACACGCTCAGGACACTGCAGGCTTGGGGGAGAACCCCGCGGTGTTCCAGTCAAAGCAGACCTGGACAGGATGCGTTCGGAAAAACACTTCACAGAGCCGTTCCCAGCCGCCGTCCGGGGCCGAACTTAGCCACCCAACACTCCTAGCGCAGAATCAACCGCCGTGAACCCTCCGTCACATTGCAGTTGAGGAATGATCCATGCAACTAATGCAAAATTCATGCCAACCCCCGGGTCAGGAGCACGTCTCACGCAATGCACGGACGGTCACGCTGGTTTTACGCCAACGCTCCAACCCCGATTCCAGTGGGCCCACGAACGCAGTATTCCCGCAGGCCAGAGCAGGGTATTGGGGTCGAGGTGATGCGCGCCGGAAAGGTTTGCGGAGGAGGGGCGATATTGCATCAGGTGCAATAATCACGATTCTACTGGCACCTCTGCGTATCAGGTTCGGGCGTATTTAGCAGAAGCAGCCCGGGTTGGGTCGAGCTTGACCGCGTCTCATCTGTGACTTTGCCGGTCATCAAGAGCGCGTTGCTTTCATGTCCCCTTCGCCGGGCTTTGCGCGGTGCCGTTCTTGCCCTTTTCGGTGTGCCGACGGCCCAACTTGGAGTTCTTTAGCGGCGCTCTGCTCTGTGTTTGACGGCTGTGGTGCCGGTGAAGCCGGCCATCAATCGGTTGGGATCCCTGCCCAATTATGCGGAGTCCAATCCACGGGGTAACCGCATTCTTCCATTGTGAGGAGGATCGGTTCGGGGCGTTCCGGCGACCAGAACGTCCACCACTCACTCGGGTCCGTGGTGACGATCTCAATGTTCCAGGCTATGGGCGGGAACAGGTTCCGCCGCTGCTTGGCGAAAACCTTCTTGACCTGCTCGCGCGGCACTGTCCACGGGCCAAGGCGGAGGATGCGCAGCAGTCCGCGGCCACGGAACTCCAAGTGTTGCGGAGTCACTGTCAGACGAATCCACGGCGGGCCAGCCTTGACCTTGTAGTTGCAGTAGGCTCCGCCCGTAAACTCACACCTCAGTGCTGCGTCAAAGATCCCGTCATCGGTGTCCCCCATTGGGGTCAGTCTAGGCCTTTGCCGGAATAGGGATCACTGAAGGGTAAGCCGAGTCGCTCGGGCCGCTGCGAACCGGCGCAAGGAGCGGTCCGAGGGAACGTCGCTTTCCTGACGAAGTCGAACTCGTCAGGGTTCAGTTCGCCGGTCGACGTATCGGGTCCAAGCTTCTCCTGCGTTGTCGGCGTGGAAGAATGCGACCTGGTAGCTGTAGCCGAGTGCGTCGGCGACCAGTGGTGGCGGGGTTACGGAGAGGTGCTCGTCCAAGGCCGTGTTTCGTGCGCCGAGCAGTTCGATTCCGAGGCCGCGAAGTCGAAGCATGATCGTGTTCGGGTGGAGGTGCTGGCCTGCCCGAATTCCGGGGAAGAGCCACGGGCTTCCGGCGCCTGCTCCTGTTCTGAGGTTGGGGCGGGTCCGGAGATGCTGGCTGAGGAGTTCCGCGAACGGCTGTGGGACAGGCACTGGATGCGTGCCAAAGGAGATCTTGATCGTGCCCGTGGTGTCGTTGACGTTTATTGCGTCAGTGCGGAGCGCGGCCACCCGAACCAGGGGTTGGGCATAGAGGAGCAGTAATGTTCCGGCGACTCTGTAGGGCAGGGACTCGCTGGTGCCGGTGAGTAGTTCCCGTAGCCAGGCAAGGCGTTGTTCCTGCGGGAGGGCAGGCCGGCCTTCGGCCTTGTAATGGCCTATTTCGACCCGCGTGTTCGTGCCCGTCTTTCTGGCAAAGACGAAGAAGGTCCGGATGGCTTTCCTGGTGGTGGGTCCTGTCGTGAGCCAGGTGTCCGCGTCCTGCTGGGTGCAGGTGGAGGCGGTGCGGTGGTGGGTCTGCCAGAGCCAGTCGAGGAACTTGATGGTTTCGGTGATCTCCTGTTTGGCTGCGTGCACCGGGCCGCGGGCCGTTTTGTCCGGCGTTGCCATGGCCCGGATGCGTCGGAGGTGGTGCCATTTGGCGAAGTGCTCGACGGGTTTAGCGACGTCGGCGGGCAGGGGGCGCAGCTTGTCGTCGATCCAGGCTTCGAAGCGGTTCAGGTAGGGGTCTTGATAGGGGAGGAGCCCGTGATGGGCAAGCAGCGCCCGGAGATGGTCGGCTGCCCGTCCCGCCGTATCGCGGTGGCTGTCGAGGCCTTCATGGGTCAGGGGAGTCTGTCCGCTCGAGACGGAGGTCAGGAGCTCCTGGACCTTGGCGGAGCGTTTCCAGGTGATGATGCTTTCCGGTCGATCGGCCTGGCAGAGGACATCGATCAGGCGGTTTGCGGTTGTCGGATCTGCCGTATTCGTGAGCAGCAGGGCCGTGAGGTCATCCCTGAGCGCGCAGCGGGCGCAGATGCCGCGGCGGTAGAACTCACCTTCCTGGTTGCAGCGGGCGCAGTGGAAGTCGTGGAGGATACCGGCGCACGGAGCACACCGCGGTCCTCCATCGCGTGCGGGCGGGCCGGGGAGTAGCCTGTGGCGGCCGCAGTCGGGGCAGGTGCCGTGGGTGCGGGTCGCGACGGTGAAACAGGGGCCGCAGATCCTGCCTTCCGGCCAGCTCGCCCTGGTCTTGCCTGCGTTGCGGCCGCAGCGGTCGCACTGGACGGAGCCAGTTGTGGGTGGGCGTCCGCGGACGGTGTTACGCGGGACGAGTCCTTCCGGGCGGTCAGTGGTCATCGTCGATGATGCGGGCCCGGCGCGGGCGGACGGCGCGGTTGAGATCCACGACGTTGGGGGAGTTGGCGGTTCCGGTCTTGCGTGCCCGGACGTCGGCGGCGGTGACGGTGATGAGGTCTTCGGGGCCGCAGGAGAAGATGTCGCAGATCGCCGCGATGACCTGCAGGGCGACCCGTTCGGGCTTCTGGTTGACGATTCGGTAGACCTGGGGCCGGGACAGGATGATTCCGCGCTCGGCGAGCAGGGGGATGAGGTCGGTGGTGTTGTGAAGGCCGCGTGCTGCCATCAGCTCGGACAGCCGCCACGTGTATTCGACCTGGCGCTTCATCGCTGACCTCCGGATTGTTTGCCGAGTGCCTGGTCCATCGTGCGGTCCAGGGACGTCCTCAGTGTGGTGCTGCGGAAGTCGTCGCTGACGAATTGGTAGATGCCTGTGGTGGAGGCGTACTCGTGGCCCATTTGGTATTGCACGAATCTAGGATCCCATCCGGCCTCCAACAGGTGGGTTGCGTAGGAGCGCCGGAGGGAATGCAGGTCCAGTCCGTCCGAAGGCATCCCCAGCTCATTCAGATACCGCCGGAGCCGGCGCAGGAGGGTGGACTCGACGATGAGGCCGCCGCGTTCGCTGGGGAAGAGGTCGAGGCTGTGAAGGGTTCCGCGGCCGTTGGCGAGCCAATCCTCGAGGACGCCGGCGGTCCAGTCGAAGACCGTCAGGACGCTGCGGGGCTTGGGCGGTGATGCCTTGCGGGACTTGCCGAACCTGACCTTGCAGACACCGAACTTTCCGAACTTACGCGCGTGCGGGTTGGTTGCGAAGTCGACGGTCTGCAGGTGCCGCAGCTCATTGAACCGGAGCCCAAAAGAGTACGCCATCTTGAGCATCACGGCGTCGCGGTAGGCCGCCTGCCAGCCCTTCTTGCCCGACGCCTCGATGAGTTCGACCTCGTCGTCGGCGTGGTCGAAGAGCATCTGGAGCTCCTCCCTGGTGAAGGGGCGTTTGGATGGCCTGCCTTCGAATTCCTGCACATGGCTGGAAGTGTTCCACTCATAGAAGACCTGGGCCGGATGAGTACCAAAGCGCTGTTCGCAGACCCGGTCCCAGCCATAGTCAGGGTTGGCGACATAGGACGCGAAGTGCCGCAGCGCAGACTGATGGGCCCGAAGCGTCGAGTGGCTCAAGTGCCGGATCGAGCGCAGATCCCCGAAATACTCCTCGACCTGGGCCGGGGTCCAGTGCCAGGGAAACTCATTCACATGGTCCACGAACCTGCGAACGTACCGGATGCGCTGATAAACAGTGTCGAACTTCAGATTGCGAGACAGCTGCTGGTTCCGCCAGCCATCGAGCATCTGATCAAAGGTCTGCTGTTCGGGATGAAGCAGCTGAACGGAGCCAAGAAGGTGAACCCGTCCTGATCCATCGACTGCCATTCCGCCTCCCAACCTGATCCAAAATCTGAATCAATGTTTCATTAAATGCATCATCTCAGCAAATCCGCAGGTCAGAGGCGCACTTTTTGTCATTCGACGCACGAACCAGCCTGCCCAGTCACGGCTGGGAACATCGATTGGAGTCGAAGAAAACCGCTGAACGCCGCGGCGCAAGGCGCCTCTAACGCGTGGCGCGGAACTCCGCGGGAGAGGGCCTGAATGATTCATCTGATGAGATACGCAGAGTACTACTTTACATAATGTTGATTATCGGCGTTGAGTAATCAGCCGGAAGTGGCTTAGCGGAGCCCGACCCTGTGCGTGTCGGTGCTATCAGAGCTGCGTCTCAGAGTTCGGCGCTTGAGCTGCATCGCCCAAGTATCGGCGCCTGCCGCGACAATCAGAATCGGCGGCGTTCCGGCGGCTGAGATCGACCTCGGAAACCGGCGAGCGAGCTGGACGTGACGAACAAGCCCGCCGGCAACCTGGATCCATTCCAGCCAGGTTATGGACGCCCAAACGTCACGTCACGCGAGAACTCACAAAACTCACATATGCTCATAGCGTTCAACCAAACTCACAAGACACACAGGAACTCATAGGAGCCCGCCGATGGAAAACCCGTTTCGACCCTCGGCAGGTGCCACACCGCCGGAAATCCTCGGCAGGGCCGGTGTGCTGGATGAGTTCGAGTATGGGCTGCGCCTGGGCTCCGGCGCCCCCGGCCTCCTGACGATCTTCACCGGCGCCCGGGGAATCGGCAAGACTGTGATGATCGGCGCCGCCCACGATGTCGCCCGCGAACACGGCTGGGCCGTGATTTCCGAGACCGCCACCGCAGGTTTCATGGGTCGCATTGGCGAATCCATGCGCCAGCTCGCCGAAGAGCTCGGCACTGGCCCGGTGGTCCGGCGCATCACTGCGGTGGCCGCCGCAGGTTTCAGCATCACTACGCAGCTCCCGCCCGAACGCCAGGTAGCGTGGCGGACCCTGGGCCAGGACCTCCTGACGCTTCTTGACAAGCACGGCACCGGCCTGGTCATCACGGTAGACGAGATTCATGCCGCCGACCGCGGCGAACTGGCCCAGCTGGCCGCCAGTGTCCAGCACTTCACCCAGGACCGTCTCCCCATTGGTTTGGTCTTCGCCGGACTGCCGGCCGCAGTGTCGGACCTGCTCAACGAAGGGGTCGCCACTTTCCTCCGCCGGGCCGACAAGATTGACCTTCACGCTGCCGCCGTGCGGGAAGTGGAAGAGTCGTTCGCCCACACCTTCGCCGAAGCGTCCTTCGAGGTCTCCCCCGCCCTGGTCCGCCGTGCGGCAGAAGCCACGGGAGGGTATCCGTTCCTCATCCAACTGGTCGGATACTTCCTCTGGAGGGAAGCGGAGATCAACCAGGGAACACTCACTCCCGAGTCAGTCGAACGCGGTATCGCGGCGGCACACCGGCGCAACGCCCGTACCGTGATCGAAGCCGCGCTCGCCACCGTCTCCCCCAAAGACCTCGACTTCCTGCACGCCATGGCAGAAGACGACGGACCCTCTGTGGCCGGGGACATCGGACGGCGCATCGGAGCCAGGACAAATCTTGTCGCGAACTACCGCTCAAGACTGCTGGCAGCGGGCCTCATTGAAGCCGCCGGCCACGGAAAAGTCGGCTTCGCCATCCCCGGCCTGCGCCAACATCTCAGGGCACAAACCAGTGACTAGGCCCTTCGGGGACAGCCCGCGGATGCGGTGCTTGCCGGCTCCGGACAAGCCGGCAAGCCGCCGCCGTGTTCAGGCGCCGACGTAAGCCGCGAGGTGCTGGCCGGTGAGTGTGGAACGTCCGGCGACGAGGTCAGCGGGTGTTCCCTCAAAGACCAGTCTGCCGCCGTCGTGGCCGGCGCCGGGGCCAAGGTCGATGATCCAGTCGGCGTGCGCCATGACCGCCTGGTGATGCTCGATGACGATGACCGATTTGCCCGAATCCACGAGGCGGTCCAAAAGACCAAGCAGTTGCTCGACGTCGGCCAGGTGCAGGCCGGTGGTCGGCTCGTCGAGGACGTAGACGTCGCCCTTTTCGGCCATCTGGGTGGCGAGCTTGAGCCGCTGCCGTTCCCCGCCGGACAGCGTGGTGAGTGGCTGGCCGAGGGTCAGGTAGCCGAGGCCGACGTCGGCGAGCCGGCCCAGGATCTTGTGCGCGGCGGGTGTTTTGGCCTCGCCGTCGTCGAAGAAGTCCAAGGCCTCGGCCACCGACATCCCGAGGACTTCGGCGATGTTCCGGCCGCCCAGCCTGTACTCCAGCACTGACGCCAGGAATCGCTTCCCGTCGCACTCCTCGCAAACGGATTCGACCGTGGCCATGACTCCCAGGTCGGTGTAGATGACGCCGGCGCCGTTGCACGCGGGGCAGGCGCCCTCGGAGTTGGAGCTGAAGAGCGCCGGTTTCACCCCGTTGACCTTCGCGAACGCCTTGCGGATCGGGTCCAGCAGCCCGGTGTACGTCGCCGGGTTGCTCCGCCTTGAGCCGCGGATCGCGCTCTGGTCGACCACCACTACGCCCTCGCGGCCGTCGATTGAGCCGTGGATCAACGAACTCTTCCCGGAGCCGGCGACGCCAGTGACGGCGCAGAGCACCCCGAGCGGAATGTCGACGTCCACATCCTTGAGGTTGTGCATGGACGCGCCGCGGATCTCCAGCGTGCCCGACGACGAACGCACCAAGTCCTTGAGGCTGGCCCGGTCGTCGATGTGACGCCCGGTGATGGTCCCGCTCCCCCGCAGGCCCTCTACCGTGCCCTCGAAACATACGCTGCCGCCCCCGGTGCCGGCGCCGGGGCCGAGGTCGACGACGTGGTCGGCGATCGCGATCATCTCCGGCTTGTGCTCCACGACGAGCACGGTGTTGCCCTTGTCGCGAAGTTGGAGCAGCAGCCTGTTCATCCGTTCGATGTCATGGGGATGCAGGCCGATCGACGGCTCGTCAAAGACGTAGGTGACGTCGGTCAGCGAGGAGCCAAGATGGCGGATCATCTTGGTCCGCTGTGCCTCTCCCCCGGACAGGGTGCCCGCCGGCCGGTCAAGGGAGAGATAGCCCAAGCCGATCCCCGCGAACGAGTCGAGGATGTGCTGGAGTCCGGCGAGCAGCGGGGCCACGGAGGGTTCGTCAAGGCCGCGGGCCCAGTCGGCGAGGTCGCTGATCTGCATGGCGCAGGCCTCAGCGATGTTCTTCCCCTTGATCTTCGAGGACAACGCCTCCTGGCTGAGCCGGGTGCCGCCGCATGCGGGGCAGGTCGTGAACGTGATCGCCCGTTCCACGAACGCGCGCACGTGCGGCTGCAGCGCGTCGACGTCCTTGGATAGCATCGACTTCTGGATCTTCGGGATCAGCCCCTCGTACGTGAGGTTGATGCCCTCGACCTTGATCTTGGTCGGCTCCTTGTAGAGGAGGTCGTCCAGTTGCTTCTTGGTGAACTTGCTGATCGGCTTGTTCATGTCGAAGAATCCGGAACCGCTGAAAATGCGGCCGTACCAGCCGTCCATGCTGTAACCGGGGATCGTGAGCGCACCTTCACTGAGTGACTTGGTGTCGTCGTACAGCGCCGTGAGGTCGAAGTCGGTCACCGCGCCCATGCCCTCGCAGCGCGGACACATGCCGCCCTGGTACACCACGTCGCGCACCACGTTCCTCTCGACCCTGCCGCCCTTCTCGGTGGTCATCACCCCGCTCGCCTTGCGCGTCGGGACGTTGAAGGAGAACGCGGTTGGCGAACCGACGTGCGGCTGCCCGAGTCGGCTGAAGAGGATCCGGAGCATGGCGTTGGCGTCGGTGGCGGTGCCCACGGTGGAGCGCGGGTTGGCGCCCATCCGTTCCTGGTCGACGATGATCGCCGTCGTCAGGCCTTCCAGGAGGTCGACATCGGGCCGTTGCAGCGTCGGCATGAAGCCCTGCACGAAGGCACTGTAGGTCTCGTTGATCATCCGCTGCGACTCCGCGGCGATCGTGCCGAACACCAGGGAGCTCTTACCCGAGCCGGAGACGCCGGTGAACACCGTCAGGCGGCGCTTCGGGATCTCGATACTGACATCCTTGAGGTTGTTCTCGCGGGCGCCCTGCACACGGATCATGTCGTGGGTATCGGCAATCTGCTGCGCGGGCGCCTCCGTGTCCGTCCCCGTGGCCATGCTCATGGTGTCTCCATCTGTTCTACGGGACCGCCTTCGCGGTCTCTGTCGGCGTCGCTGTGCTCTATCTAACCAGCATCGGGAGGCGGCACCGGTCCTGTTTCATGGGCTGGTCCGCGGAGGGCTCAGCGCGGTTCCTGGATGCGGATCAGGTTGCCCGCGGGATCGCGGAAGGCACAGTCACGAACCCCATAGGGTTGGTCGGTGGGCTCCTGGACGACCTCGGCGCCTCTGGCCTGCAGCCGCTCGAACGTGCCGTCGACGTCGGTCGTGGCCAGGAGGACCCGGGCGTAGGTGCCTTTGGCCATCATCTCGGCGATGGTGCCGCGCTCGTCGTCGGTGATGCCGGGGTCCGCGGCCGGCGGTTCCAGCACGATTGACGTGCCCGGTTGCCCGGCGGGGCCGACCGTAATCCAGCGCATCCCACCATAGCCGACGTCGTTGCGGACCTCGAAACCGAGGGTGTCGCGGTAGAAGGCCAGAGAGGCGTCCGGATCGGTGTGTGGGAGGAAAGTCGAGAGAATGGTGATGTCCATGGCGTTCATGCTAGCTGCGGCTCGGGGGCCCGCGCTTCTCGATTCCTGACCGGTCGGGTGACCTGTTTCGCCACGCAGGACGGCATGCCCGCCGTCGTGCGCGTTGCCTCCCGCCGAAAGACGCTGGGAGGCACCCCGACCAGCTCGGTGAAGCGGCTGCTGAAGGTGCCCAGCGAGGAGCAGCCGACGGCGAAGCAGACCTCAGTGACGCTGAGGTCGCCGCGGCGCAGCAGTGCCATGGCGCGCTCGATCCGGCGCGTCATCAGGTAGCTGTACGGGGACTCACCGTAGGCCAGACGGAACTCGCGGCTGAGGTGCCCGGCGGACATGTGCACGCCGCGGGCAAGGGCCTCGACGTTTAGCGGCTGCGCGTACTCCCTGTCCATCCGGTCGCGGACGCGGCGCAGCCGCGCGAGATCGCGGAGGCGTTGCTCGTCTCGTGGCTGTGGATCACTTTGCTGCGGATCCGGGGCGGGCATGCTGGTCACATCTGTGATCGTGCTACGCTCCGCCGGACTTGTCCAGCGCCGCCGGCGCCCCCGAATCTCCGTCCCATGCATTGTCTTTGACGCCGGGCTCACTGAGAATGAACCATGACGGTCTACCTGAGGTCTTTGGAAACTGCAGTCCCGCCAACCATTCTGGTCCAGCCCGAGGCCAGGGCCGTGTTCGCCGCCCAGCCGGGCCTGACGCGGCTCGGATCCCGGCTCGTCAACACCTGTTTTGACTCCGCAGCCATCGACACCCGGCATACGGCCGTCAAAGAGCTCACCACCGACAGCCGGGCGCAAGATCCGCAATTCTTCGACCCTGCCACGGGCCTGCTGCTCAGCCCCAGCACCAAGGTCCGGAACGACATCTTCGCCACGGAAGCCACCAAGCTCTTCATTGAAGCCGCCCAAAAAGCCCTGGATGCCTGTCCCGGGGTCGATGTGCTGGACGTAACCCACCTGATCACTGTTTCCTGTACCGGATTTTTCAATCCCGGGCCGGACTACAAGATCGTCCGCGCCCTGGGCCTGAACCCGGCCGTTCAGCGGTACCACCTGGGCTTCATGGGCTGCTACGCCGCCTTCCCGGCGCTGCGGGCGGCGAAGTCCTTTTGCGAGGCAGATCCCGAGGCTGTGGTCCTGGTGGTCTGCGCCGAACTGTGCTCGCTCCACGTCCGGACCTCCAACGACCCCGACACCATCATGGGGTCGGCACTGTTTGCCGACGGCGCCGCTGCGGCAGTCGTCACCGCCCGGGATATCCCCGGTGAGCCTGCCCTGCTGCAGCTGGACCACTTCGAAACCGTCCTGACGCCGGTCGGGGAGGAATCCATGGCCTGGAACATCGGCGACGAAGGCTTCGAGATGGTTCTGGGGAACTATGTCCCGCACATCATCGACGACCACATTATCGGCGCCCTCGAACCTCTCCTGTCACGGGACGGCTCGCTGCACGGACTCCGCTACGGCGACATCCAGCACTGGGCCATCCATCCCGGCGGCCGGAGCATCCTGGACAAGGTTCAGTCCCGGCTGGAGCTCAGCGATGAACAACTTGTCCCCGCCCGGGAAACATTGCGAAACTTCGGCAACATGAGCAGTGCCACCGTCCTGTTCGTCATCAAGCACATCCTTGACCTGCCGGCCGCCGGCGAGGACCGGGACGGGAAAGACGTTCCTGCAGTCAATCCGGGTGCGGAACGGATCTGCTCCATGGCCTTCGGCCCGGGCCTGACCGTGGAAACAGCGCTCTTCACCCGACTTCCGGTGCGGCGGGCCGCCGCAGCCGCGGAAACTCCCGACGCCGAGACCGCCGGCGCAGACCCGGCGCGCCCGGTCTCGGTGCGGGCCTGAAAGCGGCCACGCTGAAACCCTCCAACGTGCGGCTATTCACGACGGACCGACTCCGTTCGGTCCTTCTGCGGGACCGCGCGTCCGACGCCGTCGAGGAAATGGACCTGCCCGGCTGCGATCCCGGCCGACTGGAGCGCACCTATGCCCAGTTCGCGCTCGTCAACCGCGCGGTCGCCGGGTGGCGCGGCATCTATCGGCGCCGTGTGCGGCCGCGGCTGACCCCGGACACCCCGATGACCCTGCTGGACATCGGTTGCGGCGGGGGCGATGTTCCGGTCCTGCTGTCGCGTTGGGCCGGCCGGGACGGGCTGCGGCTGGACATCACGGCCATTGACCCGGATCCGCGGGCCAGCCTGTTCGCCACGGACCGGCACGCGTCTGCGGGTATCACCTTCCGCCAGGCGGCCGCCGCGGAGCTTGTCGCAGAAGGCCGCCGCTATGACTTCGTGGTGTCCAACCATGTACTGCACCACCTGGACGGACTGCCGGGATTCCTGGCCGAATCCGCCAGGCTGTCCCGCGGCACGGTGATCCACAACGACATCCGCCGCAGCCCCGCCGCCTACGCGCTCTTCGGTGCAGCCTCTTGGGTGTTCACCGGCTCCTACATCCGGCAGGACGGGCTGACCTCGATCCGGCGAAGCTTCACCGCAGCGGAACTGACCGCCGCCGCTCCCCCGGGCTGGACGGTTGCCCGCCACGCCCCCTTCCGCAACCTCCTTTTGCTGGACACCGCCGACGCCGGCCACCCGGAAGGACCACCCGCCGGTGGCTGATGTGCTGATCATCGGCGGCGGCCCGGTGGGACTTTTCATGGCCGCCCTGCTGCTCCAGGAGGGGGTGGAGGTGCAGGTGCTGGAGCAACGGAGCGCGCCGGAACCCCATTCGCGGGCCATCGGCATCCATCCGCCGGCCCTCGAGGCCCTCTCCCGCGCAGGAGTCGGGGAAACCTTGGTTGCCGAGGGCGTCCAAATCCGCCGCGGCATCGCCCTGGCCCGCGGAAGGACGGTCGCCACGATGTCCTTCGCCGGAGTCTCGGACCGCTTCCCGTTCGTGCTGTCCCTGCCGCAAGGCCGTACCGAGGCGCTGCTGGAACAGCGGGTCAACGAGCTCGACGGCGGCGCTGTGCACCGCACCGTCCGTGTCACCGGGTTGTCTGACGACGGCGTCCGGGTCACGGTGGAAGCCGCATCCCCGGGGGGCGCCCTCCGATACACGGCGCCGCTGGTCATCGCCGCCGACGGCGTGCGATCCACCGTGCGGTCCGTGCAGGGCATCGCCCTGCGCACCAAGGACCATCCGGACAGCTACCTCATGGGCGACTTCGCGGACGGGACCGGCTTTGGTCCCGACGCGGCTTTGTTCCTGGCCGGTGCGGGAATCGTGGAGTCGTTTCCCCTGCCCGGTCGTCTGCGCCGCTGGGTGGTCCGGCTGGGCCCCGGAGACTTCATTGGCCGTGAACTCGCTGCCCGCGACCCGGCCGCCGGCGATCGTGACGGCGATGCCCGGTGGCTGATGCAGTGTGTGCGGGACCGGACGGGATTCGAGATCGATGCCGGGACCAACAGCATGCTCAGCAGCTTTGGTGTCCGCACGCGCCTGGTGCGCCGAATGGCAGCCGGCCGGGTGGTGATGATCGGGGATGCGGCCCACGAGGTGAGCCCCATCGGCGGGCAGGGCATGAACCTGGGCTGGCTGGATGCCGCGGACCTGGCGCCGATCATGACGGCAGCGGCGCGCGGTCACGATGTGGCGGACCGTCTGCGGACTTTTGAACTCGCCCGCCTGAGGGCAGCCGCCAAGGCCGCCCGCCGGGCGGAAATCAACATGGCCCTGGGCCGGCCCCTCGCGGACGGCCTCTTGGCAGCGCGGAATCGGGCCATCGGCGGCGTGGCCGCGGTCCCGGCGATGAATTCGTTGATCGCGCGCCGGTTCACCATGCATTGAAGCTCCCGTGGCCGCCCGGCCAATGGGTGACCGTGGCGCGGAATAGACTGTGCACATGGAGGGCCTTTCGGTGCCGCGGCGGCGCCGCACAGTGTTCCGCACAGTGTTCCGCACACTGTGCAGCGCAGCGTCCGCCGTGGCCGTACTGGGTGCCGCAGCGTCCTGCAGCACGGACACCGGTGGCGGGTCCGCCGGCACGCCCTCCGCTCCAACAGCCGCAGCGACAGCCACCTCCGCCGGGCCGGTGACCGTTGAACTCAACCAGTTTCGCGACAACTACAGCAATCAGATCATCGAAATCCAACTCACGAACACCACGGTCGCTCCTCTGACGGTCCTCGGTGCTGAACTGAGCACGCCGCTCTTCGCGGCCCCGATCGCCTGGCCGGCGACCGCCGGCGGTATCGTGCTGCCGCCCGGCCAGACGAAGAGTCTGCCGGCACCGTTATCCGCGCCGGAATGTAACAGCACTGGCGCATCCCGCGGGGTGCCCGGGGACGAAACCGGCGGGACCACCCGAACCACCGGATCAGCGCAGGTGACCCTCCGGCTGGCGCCGCCAGCAGCCGCTGCAACAGACCCGGCCACCGGCCCAACCACGGCTGAAGATCCCTTCGGGGTCCTGGCGCGTAACAACGCTGAGATGTGCCTGACCCGCGAAGCCGCAGCGGTGGCGGCTTTCGCACTGGCTCCGGACCTTGAGGTCGCCGCGGACGGGCGGACCGCCGTCGTGCGTCTGCTCGTTACACCGGCCGCCGCCAAGGCAGGGGGCACCGGCGGAGCGGGCGCCGGTGAGTTGGTGATAGACCGAATTGACGAAACCACCCTGCTGGCGGAGTCGCCGGTTGCCCCGTGGCCGCGGGCGGTCACGGTTCGCGCCGGCGGGGCGGTTGCGGAACTGCGGCTTGGAATCCGGCCAGCCCGCTGCGATCCCCACGCCGTGGCCGAAGACAAAGTGGGCACGCTCCTGCCGCTGCGCATCACGGTGGCGGGCCGGGAGGGCGTCCTAAAGATCGCTGCCGGCGACAAACTTCGGGGACAGATCTACGATTTTGTTACAACTGCCTGCGGCCGCCAGTAGTCTGAGGGCATGTCCATTGACGCCAGGCCCACCGACTACAGCGCCGCCCGGATCCAGGAGACCGTCCAGGAGCTCCTGAGCGCGGGCATCCTGCCGCCGATCGTCCAGGCCGGGCATCCAGTCCTCCGGCACGTGGCCGCGCCGTTCGAAGGCCAGGTGACCGACGCCGAACTCGGTCACCTCATCGACCTCATGCGCAGCGTGATGCACAAGGCACCGGGCGTTGGCCTGGCAGCACCCCAACTCGGGATCCCCCTGCAGATCGCCGTCCTTGAGGACCAGTTTGCCGTCGATCCCGAGGTGGCTGCCGTCCGCGGACGGGAACCGCTGCCGTTCTTTGCCATGCTGAACCCGCGTTATCAGTCCGTTGGCAGCACGTCCGTGGCGTTCTATGAGGGGTGCCTCTCCGTCGGCGGCCTGCAGGCTGCCGTGCTGCGGCCGGAGTCGGTCCAGCTGGACTTCACAACACCGGACGGCACACAGCTGCAGCGGACGTTCACTGGCTGGCAGGCCCGGATTGTCCAGCACGAAACCGACCACCTTCACGGCATCCTGTACCTCGACCGGGCCGAGCTGCGCTCCATCAGCAACAACGCTGAATACTCCGCCCGCTGGGCCCAGCCGGACATCAGCCGGGCCCGGCAGGAACTCGGTTTCCTGCCGGACCCGGCGGAGGACTAGGGCTGCGGTGCCGGATTCTTCCCGGACGGCAGGTAGCGGGCCCACCACTTGAGGATTTCGTCGAAGCGCTGCTTGCGGTGGTGCGGGGTGCCGGAGCGCGATAGCTCGTGGTTCTCGCCCGGGAAGACCAGGAATCCGGTCTCAACCCCCTGCTGCTTGAGGGCCGTGAAGTAGCGCTGGCCCTGCTCCACGGGGCAGCGGAGGTCATCCTCGCTGTGGATCACCAGCGACGGCGTCCGCACGTTGTGCACTCGCGCCATGGGACTCTGGGCGGCCATCTGCTCCGCCGTACGGCCCGTGTATTCACCGCCGAAGAACCAGCCGATGTCCGAGGACCCGGTGAAGCTCACCGGATCCAGGAAGCCGCGTTCCACGATGGCCGCCCGGAAGCGGTGGTCGTGGCTGATGGTCCAGGCCGTCAGGTAGCCGCCATAGGATCCGCCCATGATGCCGACGTTGGCAGCGTCCAGTTCGTCGAACTTCTCCACGGCCCCGTCCAGGAAGGCCAAAACGTCCTGCATGTCCACGGTGCCCATCCGCTCCTTGATGGACCGTCCGTGGGCCTGCCCGTAGCCGGCCGAGCCCCGCGGGTTGCACATGAGCACGGCGTAGCCGGCCCCGGCATAGACCTGCGCTTCGTCGAACAAGGCCACGCTGAACTGGGCAAACGGGCCGCCGTGAATGGTCAGCAGCACCGGGTGCGGGCCGGGGCCTGCAGGTTTCACGAGCCAGCCATGGACCGGGTAGCCGTCGGTCGAGGGCATCGTGAGTTCCTGCGGCTCGCCGATGTCCGCAACGCTCCGCAGCGCCGCGGAGAAGTCCGTCAGCCGCCGCAGCTGCCCGCCGTCGAGCACGGCAACGTCGCCGGCCGTGGTGGAGTCGCTGAAGCTCACCACCAGGGAGCCTCCGCCGTCCACGGCGCCGGTGACTACCCGGTTGCCGTCCAGGAGCACGGTGTGGCCGCCGTCGACGAGGAACTCGTGCAGTTCCACGGTTCCCCGCGCGTTGTTCAGCACCAGGGCGCCCGCGGCGCCGCGCAGTTCGATCCGGCTGCCGCCGGACAGGTCAAAGGTCTCCACATCGCTGAGCGCAGTGGCGTGGCCGCCTGTGGCCGGCATGGCAAACAGGGCGGTGTTCCTGGCGACAAAGTCGTGGCCTGAGGGTCCCATGTCCTGGGCCAGGAAGAAGATCCACTGGCCATCGGCGGACTGGCGGACGGCACTGATGCTCTGCCGCCCGGCATCGGCCGGCCGGATGGCCTCCGGCTCCCCTCCGGCGGCGGGGATCGAGTAGATGCCGCTGACGAGGTCGGTGTCGCTCCCTTCGTGGAGGGCCGCGGTGAAGAAGATCGTGCCGCCGTCGGCACTGAAGCTTGCACCGTCGTGATCGGCTGCCCCGCTGGTGAGTTGCCGGGCGGCCGGCAACAGGCTGGCGGCGGGCTCATGCGGATCGGCCGCGGCGCCGAGGGCCTTCAATGCGCGTCCGGCCGGGGCGACCTTCGGTGCAGCGTCAAGCTGCGGCACGTCCACGAGGAACAGTTGCAGCGGCTTGTCGGCGGTGTAGCCTAGGCCGTTCATCCGGTACTTGAAGTCGGTGATGAGCCGGGCGTCCTCGCTGCCGGCACCGACACCGTCGACGCTGCCGTACCGGCCCTCCTCCGGGGTCCTGGCACTGAAGACGATGCTCCCGGAATCGGGCGACCACGCAAACGAGCTGACACCCAGCGGTGCTGCGGTGAGTTGCTGGGGTTCGCCGCCGGCCGCTTCCACGACGTGGAGCTGCGGCTTCCCGCCCGCGGCCGCCCGCAGGAACGCAAGGGCCCGGCCGTCCGGGGAAAAATCCGGCGCCGTGTCACGGAAACCGCGGGTCAGGCGGCGGGGCCGCCGGTCCGGATCGAGGGGGACCTGACCAGGGTGGTCCGAGCCCAGCGGGACGGTCCACAACTGGCCCACGTAGGTGTCGGCATCGAAGTCCGGGCGGATCACGGACACCACGGCACGTGAGCCGTCCGGATGCACGGCGGGGGTGGAAACGGAATTGAGCAGCGGTAGATGTTCGGATTTCACGCTTGCGAGCCTAACGCGAGGTACGCAGACTGTGAAATACCTCACGCCGGTCCGGTGCGGCGCGGACTGGGGACATGTCCTTTGTCGATTCCCGCCGATACCGACGGCATGTCTTATCCCTTCGATCAGCTCCTATTTCGAGAGTGTTCCTCGCGCCGTGATTTCACCGTAGGCTCGGTCTTGGGCGGCTTGGAACGAACACTTGGAGGCTTTGCTCATGTCGCGCATCATGCGGTTCGACCACGTCGGCGTCACGGTCCGGGACCTCGACAAGGTGACAGCGTTCTTCGTTGGACTCGGTCTCGAGATTGAGGGCCGGACGTTCGTGGAGGGCGAGTTCATCGACACGGTCATAGCGATCCCTGATTCCCGTACAGAGATCGTTATGTTGCGAACGCCTGACGGAGGTACAGGGGTGGAGCTTTCCAGCTTCGTCCGGCCCGACCCCGAGCCGGGATCGCCCGCCGCCATGGCCAACGAACTCGGGCTGCGCAGTGTTGCCTTCGAGGTCGATGATCTCCAGGCGCACGTCGGTCGGCTGGCCGGGGAGGGGTACGGTCTGGTCGGTGGCATCGGCCAGTATGAGGACGTCTGGCGCATGGCCTACGTGCGGGGTCCGGAGGGAATCATCGTGGCCTTGGCTGAGCGGAGCAGCTGACACGGCGGTCCCAGCGGCGATGCCTCCGGCCCACCCCCGATCCCCCGAGGCTGATTCCGTAGGGGCGATTCCGCAGGGGCGATTCCGCGAAGCGCCCCCGGCATCCGCGCTTAGGATGAAGGTATGCCTCCCGCCCCCGACTTCCCCCTGCTGTGCCCGGTGTGCAGGACCAGCCTCCGGTCCAGCGACGCTGGCGCCCCGACCCTGCAGTGCGGCGCCGGCCACAGCTTCGATGCCGCCAAGCAGGGGTACTTCAACTTTCTGGTCGGCAAGGGGACGGTATTTGAGGCGGACAGCGCGGACATGGTCGCGGCCCGCTTCGACTTCCTCTCCGCAGGGCACTATCAGCCGCTGGCCGATGCCGTTGCCGAGGTGGCCTTACCGGCGCTCGCAGCTTCACCGGGCGGGCGGCCCACGGTGCTGGATGCCGGAACGGGCACAGGTCACTACCTCAGGACACTGCTGGACAGGTTTGACCAGGACAGGGCTGAATCGGAGGGGGCGGACCCCGAGCGCCCTCCGGCGGGTAGTGTTTCGGCTGCGGCCATCGGTCTGGACATTTCGAAGTTCGCGCTGCGCCGCGCCGCCAGGATGAACCCGGAAGCCCTCAACGTGGCCGGGGACGTCTGGCAGCCTCTGCCGGTCCAGGACAACGCCGTCGACGTCGTTACGGTGGTCTTTGCGCCGCGCAACGCGCCGGAGTTCGCCCGGGTGCTCCGGCCCGGCGGCCGCCTCGTGGTGGTCACGCCCCGGCCCGGCCACCTGGCCGAGATCGCCGGACAGACCGGCATGCTGGGGATCGAGCCGGCCAAGGACGAGCGGCTCGCGGCATCCCTGGGCACGCACTTCGCTCCCGCCGGAACCCGGGATCTGGACCTGGCTCTCTCCCTGAGCCCGCGCGACGTCACCAACCTCGCCCTGATGGGTCCGGCGGGACACCATCTGGACCGGAGCGCCCTCGCGGCGCTTGAGGCCGGACTTCCGCCGCGCACCGCCGTCTCGGCCCGATTCCGGATCAGCGTCTTCGAACCGGTTCCCGCGAGCTGACCCGGCGCGGCGCCGCGGCACGCCTTCACCGCGTCCGCACCGCTGAACCCGTCCCCGGGGCGGGGAATCAGCCCGGCACGTAACGACTTGGCCACGTTGTCCACCAATTTTCGGCGCCCGGGTCCAGTCGTTGCCCTTCAGTTTAGGATGGAAAGACAGTTACTGAGGAGCTGTGCTTCCAGCTCCCGGAACTCAAGGGGGAATTGATGTCTGTATGGCTGGTCGAGAACTGGTGGGCGCTGTGGCTCACCCTGTTCCTCCTGTTTGCCGTGGTCGAGATGCTCACCCTGGACCTGTTCTTCATCATGCTCGGCGGAGGTGCCCTCGCCGGATTGGTGGCGGACTTCGCCGGCGCCGATCTGTGGCTGCAGATCATCGCCTTCTGCGTTGTGTCCCTGCTGATGATCGGCTTTGTCCGGCCGGTGGCCCTCAAGCACCTCCACAAGGGCCCGGCGGACCAGCGCAGCAACATCGAAAGACTTATCGGCGAATCCGCCCTCGTCATGGAGGCAGTGAGCGAGACCGGCGGCCTCGTCAAGATTGGCGGGGACGTCTGGAGCGCACGGTCCGAATCCGGGGTGCTCGCGCCAGGCCAGCCGGCCGTGGTCAGCGCCATCGAGGGTGCCACGGCGATCGTGGCCCCGCAGCCGGAATCGGCCATCCAATAAAGAGGCGGCAGGACATCCTGCGGCACCGGCAGCGGGCCGCACCGCCGCGGATCTGCCACAGCGACACCAAAATCAAACAACTGGGGAATAGGTGATGTATGGATATCGCAATCGCAATTGTGCTGCTGGTACTGATTGCGTTCGTAATTATTGTGCTGGTCCGGTCGGTCCGGATCATTCCGCAAGCCCGGGCCGGCGTCGTTGAACGGCTGGGCAAATACCAACGC
This sequence comes from Arthrobacter humicola, assembly GCF_039531445.1. NCBI lineage: Bacteria > Bacillati > Actinomycetota > Actinomycetes > Micrococcales > Micrococcaceae > Arthrobacter > Arthrobacter humicola. The sequence continues at coordinate 220,320 of NZ_BAAAQB010000041.1, forward strand.
ACCCTGAATCCCGGCCTCACCCTGCTCATTCCGTTCGTGGACCGCCTGCTGCCGCTGCTGGACCTGCGCGAGCAGGTGGTTTCCTTCCCGCCGCAGCCCGTCATCACCGAGGACAACCTGGTGGTCTCGATCGACACCGTGGTGTACTTCCAAGTCACCGATGCCCGCGCCGCCACCTATGAGATCGCGAACTACATCCAGGCCGTGGAGCAGCTCACCACCACAACACTGCGCAATGTGGTCGGCGGGCTCAACCTCGAGGAAGCGCTGACATCGCGCGACCAGATCAACGGCCAGCTCCGCGGAGTGCTCGACGAGGCGACGGGACGATGGGGCATCCGCGTCTCCCGGGTGGAGCTCAAAGCCATCGATCCGCCCCACTCGATCCAGGACTCGATGGAGAAGCAGATGCGGGCCGAACGCGACCGCCGCGCCGCCATCCTGACCGCGGAGGGAACCAAACAATCGGCCATCCTCACCGCCGAAGGCCAGCGCCAGTCCTCCATCCTGAAGGCCGAAGGCGACGCCAAGGCGGCGATCCTGCGGGCCGACGGCGAGGCGCAGGCCATCCAGAAGGTCTTCGACGCCATCCATAAGGGCAACCCCGACCCGAAGCTGCTGGCCTACCAATACCTCCAGACCCTCCCGAAGATCGCCGAGGGCTCGTCGAACAAGCTGTGGATCATTCCCAGCGAGGTCGGCGACGCACTCAAGGGGATCGGGAGCGTCCTGGGTACCGGACCAGCTCCGGTCCCGGCTCCAGCTCCCCCGACGGCGACGTCGTCGGATGCCGAAACGCTGGCCGCGCCCGGCGGGGTCGACACCCCGGGAAGCAAGGCCTAGGCGCCCGGCACCTTCCGGATCCTCGGGCACCACCCGCATCACGGTTCAAGGCAGCCCCCGCAGGCCCCATGGCCCGGTCATTGAGGCCCGGCCGTGGGGCCCGCCGTTTAAGGCCGGACCAGGCAGGCGGGTACTCCTTACGTGGTCCGCGCCGCCCGGCTACTCGCTTTACCTCGTGTGCACCACTGCCGTATACTTGGGTATTTGTCCGGCCGGTACAGCCGTCCGGAACAAAAACGCTTCGTACAGCGTTGATTCCAATGACGTGCCAAACAGTTTTTGTCACTGGTGACTGTCATCCGGCCCGGTCAGCGGGCCACTCGCGGTACAGCACAGTGCAACCATAAGTCCGGCGCCTGACGGTCCCCGGATAACGCAGGGCTGGACCCTGCGAACCGAATAGAGGGAGAAAAGATGAGCGATCGCAGCCTGCGGGGTATGCGCCTTGGCGCACAGAGCATGGAGACCGAATCCGGCGTCGAACCGGCTCCGCGCCAGCGGGTTGAATACCGTTGCGAGGACGGCGAGCAGGTGTTTGTGACGTTCTCCTCGGAAGCCGAAATCCCCCCGGTTTGGGTTTCGAAGACGGGCAAGGAGGCCTTGCTGGTGGACGGCGAACGCCCCGTCAACAGCAACGAAAAGGCAGTGCGCACGCACTGGGACATGCTGCTGGAACGCCGTAGCCTCCCCGAGCTTGAGCAGATCCTCGAAGACCGTCTCACGATCCTGCGCGAACGCCGCGGCGAACGCCGGTCGGCCTAGACGGCCAGCTGATACCACCGGCTAAAAAAGGACCGGGCCCGCATCACTAGTGATGCGGGCCCGGTCCTTTCTCGTGGGCGGTCTGCTTCCGGGACGGTGCCGTCCGGGCCGCTAGGCGTCCTTCTTGCCCCTGAGCTTGTTCCAGCGGGCAGTCAGGCCCCACTTCGTGACGTTGATCATGGCTTCGATGACAATGTTGCCGCTCATCTTCGAGGCCCCGAGTTCACGCTCAACAAAGGTGATGGGGCGTTCCACGATCGTCAGGCCGAGCTTGGCCACGCGCCAGGCCAGGTCCACCTGGAAGCCGTAGCCGACCGAGTCCACCGCATCCAGGTTCAGCTTCTCGAGCGTCGTCCGGCGGAAGGCACGGAAGCCGCCGGTGACGTCCTTGATCTTAACGCCCAGCATGATCCGGGCGTACGTGCTGCCGACCCGGCTGATGGCCTGCCGGTAGAGCGGCCAGTTGACGACGCTGCCGCCGGGAACCCAGCGTGAGCCCATGGCGAGGTCCGCGCCCTGCTCCACGGCCTCGATCAGCTGGGGCAGCTGCTCGGGCTGGTGCGAGCCGTCGGCGTCCATCTCCACAAGGATGTCGTAGCCGGCATCCAGGCCCCACTTGAAGCCTGCGATGTACGCGGCGCCGAGCCCTGCCTTACCGGCCCGGTGCAGGACGTGGATCTGGCTGTCGTCGGCGGCCATGCGGTCCGCCAGCTGTCCTGTGCCGTCCGGGCTGTTGTCGTCGACAACCAGCACATCGGAGGCAGGCACGGCTGTGCGCAGGCGACCGAGCGTCTTGGGCAACGATTCCAGCTCGTTATAGGTGGGGATGATGGTGAGGACACGCACAGCGAGGCCTTTCCTTGAAGGGAGCAGTCGGTGCGCCGGCAGAGAATCGTCGAAGACTTTCAGGCGCAACTTCCCATTATAGGGAGTCGCACGCGCGTGACGGGCCGCATGGCGGCCCCGGGCAGGTCCACCCGCTTCGGGCCAGTACCGGCAGGCCTGAAAATTTCGGCGCCGGAACCGTTTTCTGCTGCGGAGTAGACCCGCCCCCTCGGGGTGCCCGTGGTCATGACCAGTAAAGCTCCCGCGGGTGCGGCAACCTGGAATGGACCGGGGACTGCGGAGCCTGCGCCGTACGCAACCCTCCGTTGACCCTCAATGCTACGGCGGTGCCCCAATCTGTCAACCGAGCCGTGACCTGCCGTTTCATCCATCGCCCCAGCTCAGGGCAGGGGTCCGCGGGTCAATGTTTCTGGGCAGCCGGCTGTATGCGTCGCCCGTACGGTCAGGCGCCGAGCGCACCGCTGGCATAGAGTTCCTGGCCGTCGCGCACCGTCTGGAGGCAGACGGGGTCCGTGCCCGTATCCAGTGCCGGCAGGAGCGGCGTGCGGGCCCGCGGGTCGGTGCTCCAGGACTGCACCCGGCCGTCGGCAACCTGGACCATGAGTTCCTCGACCTCCCAGACCGCGAAGCTGGCCGGGGCCCCGGGCACCAGCTGCCCGGCCATCGGGTTGCGGTAGCGGGCTGCCCGCCAGCCGGCCCGGGTGTGGCCAAGGAACGCGGCGCGGGCCGAGATCCGCTCCGCCGGGTTGGTGTGCTCCAGGCACGCCCGCACGCTGGACCACGGCCGTAGCGGCGTGACGGGGGTGTCGCTGCCGAAGCAGATCGGCACACCGGCCGCGTAAAGGCTTGCAAAAGCGTTCATGCCCAGCCTGCGGTCGCCGAGGCGCTGCTGGTACAGGCTGTCCCCGCCGCCCCACAGCGCGTCGAAGACCGGCTGGGCGCTGACGGTGACGGAGTAGCGGGCCAGCCGGGTGATTGCCGCGGGATCCGCGAGCTCGACGTGCTCGAAGCGGTGCCCCGCGGCGCGGACGCGCTGTTCGCCCACCTCGGCAGCGGCCAGGTCGAGGGCATCCAGGGCTGCGTCCAGGCCGGCGTCACCGATCACGTGGAAGCCGGCCTGAACGCCCAGGAGCGAGCACGCCGCAAGGTGGGCGGCCGCCTCGGCCACGGAGAGGTACTGGCTGCCGCGCTCCCCCGGCGCGTCCGCGTAGTCGGCACGCAGGGACGCGGTCCGTGAGCCGATCGAGCCGTCGATGTTGAGGTCGCCGGCAAGGCCCAGAACCGGGACGCCCAGCCCGTCAAGGATGGACCGGGCGTGGTCCTCGGAGGTGGCCAGCTCGCCCCAATAGGGCAGGATCTCCGGCACCGGATGCGCGGCATCGACCACTGCGCCGGAGGCTCTGTTCCAGCCCGCGGCGACCCGCAGGTCCTCAACCGTCCCGATGTGCGGAGCGGCCATCTCCGCGAGGGCCACGTATCCGTTCGCGGCCGCCTCGGCGAGGGCGCGCCGCTGGTAGCCGCGCAGGGTGTCCGCCGGCAGCTGGCGGGCCACCTGGCGGGCCGCGGTGTGGGCGCCGCGCTTGACCTGGCTGTCGGCGGCGAAGCCGTCGAGCCCTTCCAGCCCCGCCGATGCCGCCAGGGAGCTGGACACGAGGGCCGAGTGGGCATCCACACGGGCCAGGTAGACCTTGCGACCGCCGGCGGCACGTTCGATTTCCTCCCGGCTGGGCAGCGCGGGGTTGGTCCAGGTGGTCTCGTCCCAGCCGTGGCCTAGCACGGTACCGCCCGCGCTGGAGGCGGAGGCGCTGGAGGCGGAGACGGCGTCGAGCAGTTCAGCAGCGGAGCGCACGCCCGCCAGCTGCAGCGAATCGAGCGCGATACCAGCTTCCGTCAGGTGGACGTGGGAGTCGACGAAACCGGGGGCGAGCAGCGCGCCCTGCAGATCGATCACCTCCATCGAAGAGTCCGCAATGGAGGTGGCAGCCTGTTCGGAACCGACCCAGGCGACGGTATCGCCGTCGACCAGCATCGCGGTCGCGGAAGGGTCGGCCGCCGTGTAGACGGAGCCGTTGCGGTACAGCGTGACTTTGCGGGCTGCGGCAGCCGGCGAATCGGTCATGGGTCGGTAACTCCTTGTAACGGTGGCCGGCGTGGCGCCGGCGGGTTTAAAAGTCTTGGCAGGCCGCGTTAGCGGGCCAGCGAGCGGCCCGGTACGGCCAGCAGCCTAGGCCACTGAGGAATAGGCGACGACGCCGCGTTTGATGAGCTTGATCGCCTCCGCACAGAGCCGCGCAATCCGGGGGTCGAGGGTCGGGATGTCGGCGAGCTGGTCCAAAAGGTCAATGACCTGTTTGACCCAGCGGACAAAGTCGCCTGCGGCCAGGTCGGTGCCGCTGAGCACGTCCTGGAGGTGCCGGCCCTTGGCCCATTTGAAGATCGGCCAGACCAGCCCGAGTTCGGGCTCACCGGTGAGCGGCAGCTTGTTGGCCTCCTCCACGTCCTCAAGGGCTGACCACTCGCGCACCACCGTATCGACGGCGGATTCCAGCGAGATGCTCGGCATCTTGGGCCGCAAGCCGCGGTCCTCGCGCTTGGCCTGGTAGACGAGCACACTGGCCAGGGCGGTGATCTCGGCGGCGTCGAGGTCATTGAATGCACCCATCCGCAGGGACTGCGAGATCAGCAGGTCCTTTTCGCCGTAAATCCGCCGCAGCCGCTGACCGTCCGGGCTGATGGACAGCACGCCGGTGTCCGAGGTTTCCAGGTAGCCGTAGCTCGTCAGGACGCCGCACACACGGTCGAATGTCTTGGCGATGGTGTTGGTCCGGCCCTGGATCTGACGAATCAGCCCGTCCGTCTCCTGGCGGAGCTTCCACCAGCGTTCGGACCAGCGGGCGTGGTCCTCACGTTCGCTGCAGCCGTGGCACGGGTGGGCGCGGAGCTCCCTGCGCAACTCAGCGATCCGTTTCTCCTGGTTGGGCGCGGCCGCAGACCGGCCGAAGTCCTCGTCGCGGCGCGGCGGCGCCGGCGGACGGTGCTCGCGGATGGCGTTGCGCACCGAGGACGCCAGGTCGCGGCGCGACTTGGGGACCTTGGCGTTGAAGGACTTGGGAATCCTGATCCGCGTGATGGGCGACAACGGACCCTCGACGTCCTGCAGGCCGATCCGGCGGAGCTGGTTGTCCAGCGTCATGACGGCAGGGCGGGGCTCCCTGGATTCGTGGTCGGAGCTGAGCACCACCGCCAGGCCCGGCGACTTTCCGGAGGGAACATCCACCACGTCGCCAGGAAGCAAACGGCTCAGGGAGTCCTCCGTGAGCGACTTCACCGCCCGGGAGCTGCTCCTGGACGCCATCTTCTCGGCGTCGGCCAGCGCGCGCCGCAACCGGGCGTACTCGGTGAAGTCGCCCAGGTGGCAGGTCATGGACTTGCTGAACCCCTCGAGGGACTCCTCCCGGCTCCGGACCTGCCGGGCCAGTCCCACCACCGACCGGTCGGCCTGGAACTGCGCAAAGGACGATTCGAGGATTTCCCGGGCGCGCGGCCGGCCGAACTGCGCCAGGAGGTTGATGGACATGTTATAGGTGGGACGGAAGCTTGAGTTCAGCGGGTACGTCCGGCGTGAGGCGAGACCGGCGACGGCGGCCGGATCGGTGCCGGGCTGCCACAGCACCACCGCGTGGCCCTCGACGTCGATGCCCCGGCGGCCTGCACGGCCCGTCAGCTGGGTGTACTCCCCCGCCGTGATGTTGACGTGCGCCTCGCCGTTGAACTTGTCCAGCTTCTCCAGCACGACGCAGCGCGCCGGCATGTTGACGCCCAGGGCGAGCGTTTCGGTGGCGAAGACGGCCTTGACCAGGCCGTCGACGAACAGCTTCTCCACGACCTCCTTGAACGTCGGCAGCATGCCGGCATGGTGCGCGGCGAGTCCGCGCAGCAGGCCGTCCCGCCAGCTCCAGAAGCCGAGCACATCGAGATCATCCGAGGGGATGTCCTGGGCAGCTTCGTCAACGCGCTGGGCGATGATCTGCTGCTCGCGCTCATTGGTCAGCCAGAGCCCGGCGGAGACGCACTGCGCCACGGCCGCGTCGCAGCCGGCCCGAGAGAAGATGAACGTGATGGCCGGCAGGAGGTCCTGCCGGTCCAGGCTGGCGATGACCTGGGGTCGGCTGGCCTTCCGCACCGGGCTGCGCTGGCCGCCCTGGGGTTCGTCCCGCTGGCCACGCTGCTGGCGGCGCTGGTTCCGGCCGCCATGGCCGAAGCGGCCGCGGAAATTCATCTGGCTCTCGGCCCGTGCCATGGAGAGCAGCTCCGGGTTGACCTCGAATCCGGGCCGCCCGGGCACCTCTGCCGTCACGGCGGTCGCTGTCACAGCAGTGGCAGCCGCCTCACTGCCAGTGCCCTCACCGGCCGGTGCGATCTCGTCGAAGCTGGTATCGCCGGCAAACAGGTCCACGATCTTCCGGCCCACCATGACGTGCTGCCACAAGGGCACTGGGCGGTGCTCGGAGACGATCACGTCTGTCTGTCCGCGCACGGTATCGAGCCACGCGCCGAACTCCTCGGCGTTGGAGACCGTGGCACTCAGGGAGGCCACCTGGACCTCGCTGGGCAGGTGGATGATGACTTCCTCCCACACGGCGCCGCGGAAGCGGTCGGCCAGGTAGTGGACCTCGTCCATGACGACGAAACCAAGGTCATCCAACGTGTCCGAATCCGCGTAGAGCATGTTGCGGAGCACTTCGGTGGTCATGACCACCACGGGTGCGTCGCCGTTGATGCTCGTATCGCCGGTGAGGAGGCCCACCTGGGCGGCACCGTACTTGGCGGCCAGTTCGGAGTACTTCTGGTTGCTCAGGGCTTTGATGGGCGTGGTGTAGAAAGCCTTGAGCCCGCGCTGGAGGGCCAGGTAGATGGCGAACTCGCCCACGATCGTCTTCCCGGCCCCGGTGGGGGCGGCCACGAGCACGCCACGGCCGGCCTGCAGGGACAGGCATGCCTCGCGCTGGAACTCATCGAGTTCGAATTCCAGGGAGCGGATGAAACCCCCCAGGTAGGTCTTGGCTTCGGCGGCCCGCTCGACGCTGGCGCGGTAACGTTCGGACGGCGACTCCGGCCCGGGGTGTGACGACATGCTTCCAGCCTAATGCGCGAAGGCCTAGAGATTCTCCAGCTCGGAACTTGGGGTGGCCTGGTCCGCGGTGGCTTCGGTCTCAGCGGCGCGTTTGACGGCGCGTCGTTCGCGCCGGCGGTCGTTGAGCATGCACAGCCCGATCGCGGCGAAGAACAGGGCCAGCATGGGGACGGCGAGGTAGAACATGCTCGTGGCGTCGGCGCCGGGAGCCGCCATGGCGGCGAAAAGGCAGACCAGGAACACGGTGATCCGCCAGCTTTTGAGAAGTTGCTGGCCCTTGACGATGCCGGCCAGGTTCAGCCCGACCAGGACCACCGGCAGGAGGAAGGCGATGCCGAAGGCCAGCAGCAGCCGCAGGACAAAGGTCAGGTAGACCTGGGCGCTGATGAAGTTGGAGCCGCCCGCCGGCGTGAATTCGGTCAGCACGCGCACCGCGTTGGGCAGCACGAGCCAGGCCAGCAGGACACCGCCGACGAACAACGGCACGGCCGCTGCCACGAACGACAGGGCGATGCGGCGTTCCTTCTTGTGCAGCCCGGGCACGATGAAGGCCCAGAGCTGGTAAAGCCAGACGGGGCTGGCGATGATCAGGCCCAGGAACACGGATACCTGGATCATGAGGTCGAACGAGCTCGCGACCCCGTCAAAGTTCAGCGTCGCCTGCCGGCCCTGCTGTTCGTTCAGGTCCCGGATCGGCTTGGTCAGCGCAGCCAGAAACGGCTGGTAGACGAGGAAGCCCGCCACCGTCCCGATGACGACGGCGATTGCCGCCTTGAAGAGCCGGTTGCGCAGCTCTTTCAGGTGGTCAAGGAGCGCCATCCTCCCCTCGGGGTTTGATCGACGGCTCATGGTTACTGCCATGCGGACTTAGGCGCGGGTCGACGGCGGAACGTCGGTTCCGTCGCCCGTGCGGCTTTCCGGGGCGGCGGCCTGCGGGTGGTTAACAACCCGGCCCTCCACCGGCTCGGAGCCGTCCTTGGCGTCGGAGGTGCCGTCCTTCTTCATTTCCCGGACTTCCGACTTGAAAATGCGCATCGACTGGCCCAGGCTGCGGGCCATGCCCGGCAGCTTCGGTGCAGCGAACAGCACCAATGCCAGAACGATAATGATGATGAGATGCCAGCCTTCAAGCCTCATGTCAGGAGGTCCTTTCGTTTGAATACATCCTACGTCTAACCCAATTCGATGTCGCGCAGCGCCTGGGGCTGCCCGCGTTCCTTCTTGCGCTGGATGCGGCGCAGCCGGCGGGCGTCCTGCCGGGCGAGCTTGGATGCGTCGTAATCATGACGCATCCGGGCAGGCGAGGCAAAAACGGCGCCACCGGGTACCGGTTGAGGGGCCGCGCCGCCCGAGGCGCCGGCGCCATCTTCAGCGGGTGACGGAAGGCGGGAAAACCGGTCCATGGCTTCACCGAGTTCCCTGAGCGCGGTGGTGGCTTGCCGGTACAACCGCACGCCGAGCACGCCATAGAACAACAGCGAAAGCGCGACGAGCGCTATCCAGATCAGGATCCAGGACCACCAAGGCATGCTGATTAGTCTATCGGGAGGTCCGGTAAGTCCTCGTATTGCGTCAGGGCGGCGGCGAGCCACTGCCGCGACGCCTCGGCGAGGGTGGCCGGCTGCAGGATCCGCACCATGCCTCCGTGCTGGGAGACGAACATCGGCAGCCAGTCCGTGCTGCCGAACCGGATCTCGGCCAGCAGGCCGCCATCAGGCAGGGCGGCGGTCCGTTCGGCATAGTAGTCGTCGGCGAGGCCGGTGCCGCGGGGGGCAAGTTGCACCACCACCAACGTGTCGTCGTCGTTCGGTGTGAACAGCTTTACCGGGAAGCTGTCCGCCGGTGTCGCCGTTTCGGCTGCCGGGCGCCCGTTGGGGGTGAGATCCTCAATCCTGTCCAGGCGGAAGTTGCGCAGGCCCCCGGCCAAGTGGCAGTAAGCCTCGAGGTACCACGTGTTGTCGAGCGAATACAGTCGCAGGGGGTCCACGTCGCGTTCGGAGACGCTGTCGCGCTGCGGGGAGAAGTACTTCAAATGAAGCTGCGCGCCGGACCGGATCGCGGCGCGGGCGGTCTCCAAGGTGGCGGAGTTGCCGGGGGCCACCTCGGGGCCGGAGAGCGCGGCCGCTTTGAGCCCCTCCTCCCCCGCCGCGGCCATGAGCTTGAGCGTCACCGATTCGAGCGCGCCGCCTCCGGCCAGCTCGGGCAGGCCGTTGAGCGTCTCCAGGCCCGTCAGGAGCGCGCAGGCCTCGTCCACGGTGAAACGTACCGGGCGGGTCAGGTCCAGGTCCTGGGTAATGAAGACGTGGTCATCGTCCCACTGAATGTCCAGCAGATCGTCGGGGTAGCCTTCCGGCAGGCCCGAGCAGATCAGGATGCGCAGATCGTCCTCGAGGGCCTTGCGGGTGATTCCGAAACGGGCGGCGACCTCGCTGATGTGCAGCCCCTGGTTGTGGACCAGGAAGGGAACCAGTTGCAGCATCCGCTTGAGCTGGTCCTCGGACGTGCGTTTTCGGGGCCGGGCGGCGCGGCCGGCCTCCGGGAAGGCCACCTCCGGGACCGGCGCGGCGGCGAACGCTGCGGCCGCGGCGAGGCGGCGGCGGACGGCGGCGGCGAGTTCGGGCGGCGACACCACGACGGCCCGGGGACCGTAGGAGGCGAGCTCCTCGCCCAGCGTTTCGGCGTCGCGGAAGGGCACCGTAAGGCGGTCCCGTCCCGCCGCAGGCTGCTCCCCGGCTTCGAGGGCGGCACCGGCTTCCGGGGCGGCGGGCCCTGACAGGGCGCGTTTGCGCAGGCCGAGCAGCCGTCCTTGGTCGACGTCGACGACGGCGGTCTGCAGCGGCAGCTCGGCCAGGCCCGCCAGTTCGGCGCGGACGTTGAACCCGGCCGGCGGGGTGAAGCTCTCCTTGTCCAGCACTGTCACGGCGGAGGTCAGCCGGGACAGCCGGAAGAACCGCTTGTCCCCACGGTCCCGGTCGTGGCCCACGAGGTACCACTGGCCGAAGCGGCTGCCGAGGCCCCAGGGCTCCACGAGGCGTTCCTGCTCCTTGCCGGTGCTGCCGGCCAGGTAGCTGAAGCTGACCGGGTGCTGTGCGTGCATGGCGGCCACCAGGTCCTCGAACGCCTGTCCGGCAGGTCGGATGCGCGGCTGGACCCCGACGGGGAGTTCGGCGTCGACGAGGCCGCCGGCGGCCTGCAGCTTGCGGACCGCGTCGACGGCGGCGGAGCCGAGCGCGGCTTGCTCCCAGAGCTGCGCCGCGAGGATCAGCACCGTGCACTCTTCGGGGGTGAGGCTGACGTCCGGGAGCCGGTTCGATTCCTTGCCGATCCGGTACCGGGTGGTGGCCGGGTCGTCGGAGCCCCAGCCCTGGTCCGTCACGGCCTCAACATCGAAGCCAAACTGGCGCAGCTCTCCTTTGTCGCGTTCGAACATGCGGCCGAACGCGACATCACTGCTCGTGGTGTCGCGGTAGACCTTTGCGCGCAGCTCGCTGCGGCGCAGGCCGTACTTGGTATTGAGCAGGGCAATGAGCAGGTTCAGGAGGCGTTCTGTACGTGAGGCGGACACCCCGCAAGGCTACTAAAGCCGATCCCCGAAAAAGACGAAAGCGCGGCAACAGCCGGAAGAACTTTTCCGATTGTTACCGCGCTTGCGCCCCAAGGGGGTGATCAGGTGCCGGTTCAGTCTGCTGATGCAGCCGGCCCTGCTAGTGGTGCTCGGCGTCCCTTAGCGGACGGCGACGAGGTCTACGACGAAGATCAAGGCCTCGTTGGGGCCGATCGCCCCGCCGGCGCCACGCGAACCGTAGGCAAGCTCGGAGGGGATCTCGAGGCGGCGGCGGCCGCCGACCTTCATGCCGAGGAGTCCCTGGTCCCAGCCCTGGATGACCTGGCCGACGCCGACCCGGAAGTCCAGCGGCGCGCCGCGGCCCCAGGACGCGTCGAATTCTTCACCGGTGGACCAGGCGACGCCCACGTAGTGGGTGGAAACGGTGTCGCCGGCCTTGGCCTCGGCGCCGTCGCCTTCGATCAGGTCCGTGATGACCAGTTCGGTGGGGACGTCTCCTTGGGGGAAGTCGATTTCCGGCTTTTCGCGGTCGAGGTTGCGCTGTCCAAATGACATGGTTGCTCCTTTGGGGGTGACGTGTGGTGAATGCGGTGGATTACTTGACGCCGAGGATGTCGACGACGAAGACGAGGTCGCCCTTGGCGTCGCCTTGGCCCTGATCACCGTAGGCGAGGTCCTTCGGGACCACCAAAAGGACGCGCGAGCCGACCGTCTTGCCGGTCAGGCCCTGGGTCCAGCCCTTGATGACGCCGGTGAGCGGGAAGGTGGCCTTCTGGCCGCGGTCAAAGCTGGAATCGAACACCTTGCCGGTCGCGAGGGCAACGCCCACGTAGTTGACTGTGATGGTGTCGGAATCCTTGACGGCCTGGCCCTTGCCGGTGATGAGGTCCTGGGAGATCAGCGCGGTCGGTGCCGGGACGCCTGCAACGGAGATCTCCGGAACGCCCTTGTCGTTTTCCTTGACGGTCGGCAGTCCGGCCGGCGGGGTGACGGCGTCGCCCTGCGGCTTGTCCAGGACCGGCGGGGCGTCCTTGGCGGAGAGCACCTTGACGATCAGGAGCTGCGTGGGCTTGGCCTCGGTGCCTTCGGCTGCGGCCTGGCCGGGGACGGCCAGGGCAATGTGGGAGCCCACCTTGGCGCCCACGAAAGCGTTGTAGATCACGGGGCTGCTGGTCTTGAGCTCGTCGTTCAGCTCCAGCGGCTCGGGATCGTTCGGGAACGTGTCTTCGAGGGTGGAGCCGTCCGTGCCGTTGAAGGCCACGATCGAGATGTCGGCGATCTGGTTGGCTTTCACCCGGTCGCCGCTGCCCTCGGTAACCACTTTGACAGTGGGTTCCTTGACGTCGAGCGGCTTGGTGAATTCAACACCGGGGGCCTTCTTGTCGCCGTTCTCCGTGAGTTTGACCGAGTCCAGCTTGGCGGTCTCACCCGCGGACTGGCTGGTGGGTTCCGGCGCCGGGGGCGCTTCGCTGCCGCCACAGGCGGTCAGCAGCAGCAGTCCGGGCAGAAGAATTGCAAGTAGTCGGCGCACTTGGAAACTTTCGTCGAGGCAGGGTGGACTCAGTGCCGTTCGGTTTCCCGGGGCAAAGAAAGCGGCGGCCGCAAGGCGGCCCTACCTCAGAATAACGTGCAAAGCTGGGTATCAGCCCATCGAGTCCAGCAGGGCATCGACCCGCTCGTCCACGCTCCGGAACGGATCCTTGCACAGGATGGTCTGGTGGGCGCGGTCGTTGAGCTTCAGATGAACCCAGTCCACGGTGTAGTCACGGCCCAGTTCCTGGGCGCGCCGGACGAAGTCGCCGCGGAGTTTGGCCCGGGTGGTCTGCGGCGGGGCGTCCACCGCGTCCTTGACTGTGGTGTCGTCCACTACCCGGCGGGTGGCCCCGCGGGCCTGGAGCAGGTAGAAGAGGCCACGGCTGCGGGAGATGTCGTGGTAGGTCAGGTCAAGCTGCGCGATCCGGGGGGCGTCGAGCCCCAGGCCGTGCCGTTCGCTGTAGTTGTCCATGAGCTTCTTCTTGATGGCCCAGTCCACTTCGGTGTCGATCGTGCTGGTGTCACCGCTTTCGATCGCATCCAGGGTGCGCTCCCACAGGTCAAGGATGAGCGGCACGTGGGCGTTGTGGGCACCGTTTTCGGCCACAAACGCGGTCACCTTGCTCAGGTACTCGCGCTGGATCTCCAAGGCCGTGAGCTGCCGGCCGTTGGCTAGCCGCACCAGGGCCCGGCCGCTGAGGTCGTGTGAGATTTCCCGGATGCTGCGGATCGGGTTCTCCATCCGCATGTCGCGCATGATCACCCCGGCCTCGATCATCCGCAGGATCAGGTCCACCGTGCCGATCTTGAGCAGGGCCGTGGTTTCGGACATGTTGGAGTCGCCCACGATCACGTGCAGGCGCCGGTAGAACTCGGCATCCGCGTGCGGCTCGTCCCGGGTGTTGATGATGGGCCGGGAGCGGGTGGTGGCCGAGGACACGCCCTCCCAGATGTGGTCGGCCCGCTGGGAGAAGGCGAAGGTGGCCCCATGCGGGGTCTTGAGGATTTTGCCGGCCCCGGCGATCAGCTGGCGCGTCACGAGGAACGGGATCAGGATCTCGGCGAGCCGGGAAAATTCCCCGCGGCGCGGGATGAGGTAGTTTTCGTGGCTGCCGTAGGAGTTTCCGGCCGAGTCGGTGTTGTTCTTGAACAGGTAGACGGTGCCGTTGAAGCCCTCGGCCGCCAGCCGTTCCTGGGCCTCGTCCACGAGGTCACATAGGATCAGTTCCCCGGCGCGGTCGTGCGCGATCAGTTGGGCGAGGTCGTCGCACTCGGCCGTGGCGTACTCGGGGTGGGATCCGACATCCAGGTAGAGGCGCGAGCCGTTGGTCAGGAAGACGTTGGAGGACCGTCCCCAGCTGACCACCTTGCGGAAGAGGTAGCGGGCGACTTCCTCCGGCGCGAGCGGCCGGGATTCCGGGCTTGAATAGGAAATTCCGAATTCGGTTTCGATGCCGAATATGCGCTTGTCCATCTCACTTCTCCTCAGCCAGCAGTGCCACGATGTCCGCGTCCTCGAGCCGCCTGAACGCCCGGCGGGTGCCGCGGCCGGTTTCCGAACCGCGGTCCAGTACCGCAACTTCCAGCGCGGACGCCGGCAGGGTGGTTGTTTCCTTGTCCGCGACGAGCCCGGCGAGGGCCAGCCGGATGGCTCCGGCGAAGTCGAGTTCGCCCTGCCAGCCCGCCGCAACAGCCTCGGACACCTTGTCCGCCTGCCCGCCCATCACGATGAAGCCGTGTTCATCGGCGATGGACCCGTCAAATGTCAGCCGGTAGAGGTGGTCCGCCTCCTGGGTCTGGGCGACTTCGGCGACGGCCAGTTCCACCTCGAAGGGTTTCTGCTCGGCCGTGAACACCGCTCCGAGGCTCTGGGCGTAGACGCTGGCCAGGCCGCGGGCCGTGACGTCTTCACGGTCGTAGGAGTAGCCGCGGACGTCGGCGTACCGCACCCCGGCCTGTCGCAGGCTCTCGAACTCGTTGTATTTTCCGACGGCGGCGAACGCGATTTTGTCGTAGATCTCGCCGATCTTGTGCAGTGACGGGGACGGGTTCTCCGCCACGAGGGCAATCCCGTCCTTGCAGCTGATGACCACCACCGAGCGTCCGCGGGCGATGCCCTTCCGTGCGAAGTCCGCACGGTCCTTCATCAGCTGTTCGGGGGATACATAAAACTGTTGCGTCATCTTAGGCCTCCCGCTGGGCGACGGCCCGGGATTCGATGATGCGGCCGGCCACGGCGGCGAGGTCGCGGTCCGGGACCCGGACGGCGCCCGTCCGGTTCACCACGTAGACCACCGGCCACAGTTGCCGGACCGGGTCGGGTCCGCCGGTGGCGGAGTCGTCGTCGGCGGCGTCGTAGAGTGCCTCGACGGCGACCGCCACGGCATCCTGCTCCGAGAGCCCGGGGCGCCAGAGTTTCTTCAGCGCGCCGCGGGCGAACATCGAGCCGGATCCCACGGCATGGTGTTCCTGTTCCTCGTAGCGGCCGCCCGTGACGTCGTAGGAGAAGAGCCTGCCAAAGCCGGCGGGCCGGTCGAACCCCGCGAACAGGGGGACGACGGCGAGGCCCTGCATCGCCATGGGCAGGTTGCCCCGGACCATGGCGCCGAGCCGGTTCGCCTTGCCGTCCAGGCTCAGGAGCGTGCCTTCGATCTTCTCGTAGTGCTCCAGCTCAACCTGGAACAGCCGGGTGATGTCGAGGGCGATTCCGGCGGTTCCGGCGATGCCCAGTACGGAGTACTGGTCGGCGGGGAAGACTTTCTCGATGTGCCGGCTCGCGATGACGTTGCCCATCGTGGCGCGTCGGTCGCCGGCCATCAGCACTCCCCCGGCGTAGCTCATCGCCACAATCGTGGTGCCGTGCGGGGCCTGGAGGGGTGCTGCGGCCTGGCCGGCGGCGGGCAGCTGGTTGAAAGGCATGTGGCCGAAGGGCATTAGGTCGGGCCGCTCACGCTGCAGATGCTCAGTGAATGAGGATGTCGCGTTGGCTGCTACGCGGTTGGCTGTTGTTTCCTGCACTGACGCTCCCTCAACGTGGTGGATCAACGACTCTTCCGGCTCTTAGCCCCTCCTGCCGCCCTCATCCGGCGGCCGGCGGCGCTCCTACTGGCCGCCCTTTTGGACGAATGCGCGGACGAACTCCTCGGCATTGGATTCCAGCACGCCGTCGATCTCGTCGAGGAGATCGTCAACGCCCTGGGTGGCTGCCGATGCCTGGGCGTCTGCGGGGGCCGGCGGCGCGGCGGGGACGTCCTCGTCAACCTCGGTGTCCCGCGACTGCGGCTGCTGCTGCTCCTGGCCTGCCATTGTTCTCTCCTTCATGTCCGTCCCTTTTTCTCGTAAGGGACATCCTGTAGCAATAGTGCCACGCGCGGGGCGCCCGCGGGGGCCTTTTGTTCCTAGGAACCGGGGCTGAGTCCCAGCAGCTCGGCCAGGAACGTCCCGGCCTCCCGGTGCCGGGCGAAGAGGCCGCCGGTGAGGGCTTCGGTTCCGCGCAGCGGCTCCCGGGTGGGGACCCGCTGGAGCCGGCCGCGGCCGGGAAGATCGAAGATCACCGAGTCCCAGCTCGCTCCCGCAAGGTCGGCGCCGAAACGGCTGACGCAGCGTCCGCGGAAGTACGCGCGCGTGTCCGATGGCGGTTCGGTCACCGCGCGGCCGATCGCGGCGTCGTCCACGATCCGTTGCATCCGGTCGCGGGCCAGCAGGCGGTAGTAGAGCCCTTTTTCGGGGCGGATGTCGGCCCACTGCAGGTCCACGAGGCCCAGTCGGGCATTGTCCCACTCGAGGCCGTCGCGCTGGCGGTAGCCCTCCAGCAGGGACAGTTTGGCAAGCCATTCCACGGAGGAGGCGGCCGCCGCCCGGTCACCGCCGAGTTCGCTCAAGGTGCCGGACCAGCGTTCCAGGACCTCGTGGGTGTGCCCGTCACCGTCCACGGCATCCGCAACGCCGGTGTCCTGAGCGTGTTTGGAGGCGGCCTCGAAATAGATCCATTGCAGGTCCAGGGCGGTGATCCGCCGCCCGTCGCTCAGGCGCAGCATCGCGGTCAGCGAGGTGTCGTGGCTGACCGTCTGCAGGGCCGCGACGGGCTCGTGAACCTCAATCCGGGGCGCCAGGCCGGCCTCGATCAGGCTCAGGACCATCGCGGTGGTGCCGAACTTGAGGAAGTTGGATGCCTGGCTGAGGTTGGCGTCACCGATGATGACGTGGAGCCGGCGGTACTTGTCCGCGGTGGCGTGGGGTTCGTCCCGTGTGTTGATGATGGGCCGGCGGATAGTGGTTTCCAGTCCCACTTCGGTTTCGAAGAAGTCGGCCCGCTGGCTGATCTGGTACCCCGGCCGGGAGCTGTCCTGCCCGAGGCCCACGCGGCCGGCGCCGCAGATGATCTGCCGGGTGACGAAGAACGGGGTGAGCCCGCGAACGATCTCGCCGAACGGCACGGAGCGGGGCATGAGGTAGTTCTCGTGCGAACCGTAGGAGACGGACTTGTTGTCCGTGTTGTTCTTGTAGAGGTTGACCGGCGGCAGCTCGGGGTCGGCGGCGAGGCGGCGGACGGCGGCCAGCGCCACGAGGTCTCCGGCGGCGTCCCATGTGACGGCGGCGCGCGGGTTGGTGACCTCGGGGCTGGAGTACTCCGGATGGGCGTGGTCGACGTACAACCGTGCCCCGTTGCCCAGCACCATGTTCATCAGCAGCGTGCCGGCCTCGTCCTCGCCGTCGGCCTCCAGCTCCTGACGGCCGTAGGCGAGGGCTATGGCCTCGGCGTCCAGGACCGGAGGCTGGTCGGTGAGCTGTTCGGGGTCCGCGCTGCTGCGCTCCAAGGTCCAGCCGCGGGCGTCGTGCAACGGCTCTTCGTCGGTGTAGTCCCACCGGGTTTCGGCCCCGCCGGCCGCCCGCTGCCGCGTGACCTGGGCGTATGCCTGGATGACGCGGGCAGACATCATGGTGGCGTTGGCGCCGGGGGCCGACGGCGCGTGGATGCCGTACTCGGTCTCCGAGCCCATCACCCGCATCGCACCGCCGACGGGCAGGCCGCCGGCCGTGTCGGCCGGCCGTCCCGGGACACCAGCCGTCACAGGTACTGCCCTGTGCTGGGCATCGTCTCGATGGACTTCCCGGGCTCCTGGCCGGCCTTGCCCTGGACGATGGTGCGGATGTATGTGATGCGCTCACCCTTCTTGCCGGAGATCCGTGCCCAGTCGTCCGGGTTGGTGGTGTTGGGCATGTCCTCGTGCTCACGGAACTCATCCACGACCGCCCGGAGCAGGTGATCGATGCGCAGGCCTTTCTGCCCGATGGTCAGCAGGTCCTTGATGGCGTACTTCTTGGCCCGGTCCACGACGTTCTGCACCACGGCGCCGGAATTGAAGTCCTTGAAGTAGAGCATTTCGGTGTCGCCGTTGGCGTAGGTCACCTCGAGGTATTCGTTGGACTTCTCGGTGGAGTACATCGCCTCGACGGTCCGCTGGACCATGGCGTCCACGGTGGCCTGGACGTCGCCGTTGTGCTCGGCGAGGTCGGACTCGTGGAAGGGCAGGTCCGTGGTGATGTACTTGTTGAAGATGTCGGCGGCGGCCTCGGCGTCGGGACGCTGGATCTTGACCTTGACGTCCAGGCGGCCCGGGCGCAGAATCGCCGGATCGATCATGTCTTCGCGGTTGGAGGCGCCGATCACGATCACGTTGTCCAGCCGTTCGACGCCGTCGATCTCGCTGAGGAGCTGCGGAACGATCGTGGTTTCGACGTCGGAGGAGATGCCGGTGCCGCGGGTGCGGAACAGCGAATCCATTTCGTCGAAGAACACGACCACGGGGCTGCCCTCGGAGGCCTTTTCGCGGGCGCGCGCGAAAATCAGGCGGATGTGCCGCTCCGTCTCGCCGACGTACTTGTCCAGGAGCTCGGGTCCCTTGATGTTCAGGAAGTAGCTCTTCATGTCCGTCTTGCCGGCACGTTCGGCGGCCCGGGCGGCCAGCGAGTTGGCCACGGCTTTGGCGATCAGGGTCTTGCCGCAGCCCGGCGGGCCGTACAGCAGGATTCCCTTGGGGGCCTTGAGTCCGTGCTCGCGGTAGAGGTCGGGGTGCAGGAACGGCAGTTCGACGGCGTCGCGGATCTGTTCGATCTGCGGGCCGAGACCGCCGATGTCCTGGTAGGTGATGTCCGGGACTTCCTCCAGCACGAGGTTTTCGACCTCAGAGCGCGGGATCTTCTCCAGGGCGTAACCGGTGCGGGAATCGATAGAGAGGGCGTCGCCGACCCGGAGCCGCTGGGCGAGCAGGGCCCCGGAGAGCCGGATGACCCGTTCCTCGTCGGCCCGGCCCACCACCAGGGCGCGGTCCGTCCCCAGCATCTCCTTCAGGGTGACCAGGTCCCCGGCGCGCTCGTAGCCGAGCCCGGCGACCACCATCAGGGCCTCGTTCAGGAGGACTTCCTGGCCGACTGCCAGCTGGTTGATGTTCACCAGCGGGCTGATCCCCACGCGCATTTTGCGGCCGGCGTTGAAGATATCGACCGATTCCTCAGTGGCCGCCTGGCCGCTGTTCCCGGCGGTCGGCTGACGCTTCGGGTTCAGCTGAAGGATGGTGCCGAAGCTGTACGGCGGCTGTCCCTCCTGGTCGAGGGCGTTCTTGAGCCGCAGGATCTCCGCCTTGGCGGTCTCCAGCATGCTGACAAGCTTTGAGTTGTTTTGCGTGGCCGCGGCGAGCTGGCGGTCAATGTGCCGGAGCTTGTCCCGGAGGATATTGACCTGCCGCTCGGCGACGGAGAGTTCATTGGCGGCGTACCGCTCCCCCTCGCCGGCAGCGGCCCGAGACGCGTCCGCCCGTGCGGCAGCATCCGCTGCGTCCTCGGCCGGTGTGCGGCCCGGGTCAGTGTTCGGAGTCTCCATCGTGCATCAGCCCCTTCCTGCTCTTCTATTAAGACCTTAGCCCTAAGAAGGCGGGTGCCGCTGGAGACATCCGAAATATGCTGCCTAGTTCGTTATCTCCGGGGTGTCCACGACGTTTGTTCCGGCGATTGCGTCACGGGCGGCGCGACGCAGCTTCTTGTCCGAGACAGCGCGTTCGCCGACGGCGCCGGGAGTCCAGGCGTTGACGTCTTCTTCGTTGAAATCGGTCTTGGACGGGCGGCGCTTCACGGAGATTCCCGTGACGCCGTCGGCGAGCCGGCGGGTGACCAGCAGGAAGCCTGTGTGGGCGACCATGCGGTGGTCCGGGCGCACGGCCAGGCCTTCGAGGTGCCAGCCGCGGACCATGGATTCCCACGCGTCGGGCTCGGTGAAGCGGCCGTCGGCGCGGATGGCTTCGGCTGTCCGCGAAAGCTGCGTCACAGTCGCGACATAATTGATCCAGACCCCGCCCGGCGCCAGGACCGTGGCGACGGCGTCGAGGCATTCCCACGGGGCGAGCATGTCCAGAACCACCCGGTCCACGGATCCCGGCTCTTCGGTGCGAACCACTTCTTCCTGGAAGTCTCCGAGGGAGATCTTCCAGGCCGGGTGCGGGCCGCCGAAGATGGTCTCAACGTTGCCGCGGGCAATATCGGCGAATTCCTGGCGGCGCTCGAAGGAGTGCAGGTAGCCGTTGTCCCCCACCGCGCGAAGCAGGGAGATGGACAGGGCGCCCGAACCGACACCGGCTTCAACGACGCGGGCGCCGGGGAAGATGTCCGCCATCGTGACGATCTGGCCGGCGTCCTTGGGGTATACGACGGCGGCGCCGCGCGGCATCGAGAGCACGAAGTCCGAAAGCAGCGGGCGCAGGGTCTGGTACTGCTGTCCGACGTTGTTCACGACGACGGAGCCGTCGGGCTTGCCGATGATCTCGTCATGGTTCAGGAAGCCGCGGTGGGTGTGGAAGGCTCCGCCGACCTCGAGCGTGATCGTGTTCATGCGTCCGCGCTCGTCCGTGAGCTGCACCCGCTCGCCCTCGCGGAACGGTCCGCGGCGGCGTGCAGCACCGGTCGCGGCAGTACTAGTGCCTGCATCGGCGGTGCCAGTGGCTGCGGCTGTGTTAATGCCTGCGGCGGCGGTGGCGGCAGTATCGCTGCTCATGAAAATGTTCCTCGCTCCTGTAAAGCTGTGTGGCCGCGGACATGCCGGCGGGCACCGGTCCTTGCGCGTGGGGGGCCGGAAATTCACGACCGACCAGTAACTCTACCGGTTCTGCCCCTGGTTCTGGGGTTGGGGCCGGTACTTGCCCGTAATGGCGCCGAGGACGGCGGACTGGTGCAGCAGCCCGGTAACGGCGCCATCGCGGTCCACCACCGCGTACTCCTGGCCATCGAGCTGGGCCAGGTACTGGACGAGCTCTTGGCCCTTGGACCATTCGGGAACGTAGGCCCCGGCGCCCAGGGCGTAGGACACTGCCGAAACAGGGGTCGTCGCGGCCAACGGGGCAGGCACCATGGCCGCTGCGCCGGCGTCGACAATGGCCGCCGGACGGCCGTCCCGGTCGCACACCACCACGGCGGGACTGCCGGACGGCGCACGGTGTAGGACGTCGGCAACCGTGGCGGTGTCCGGAAGGCCGACGGCCGGCTCGGCGAGGGCCGCGGCGTCGACCAAGTACAGCCGGCCCCGCATGCGGGCCTGCTGGATCGACGCCGAAGCGCCCATCCACAGGAAGCTGCCGACGAGGGCCGTGATGAGGGTGAAGGAAATGTCCGGCCGCGCTCCGCTGACCAGGGGCAGGACAATGAACCACAGCGCCAGGGCGATCACGATGATCCGCCCTGCCCAGCCGGCCGCGATGGTTCCCTTGTCCTGGTTTCCGGTGGCCTTCCAGACGGCCGATTCAACCAGGCGCCCGCCGTCCAGCGGAAGACCGGGAAGCACGTTGAAGATGCCGATCAGCAGGTTGGCCCAGACGAAGATGTTGGCCAGGATGTCGGCCACACCGCTCAACTGGCCGTAGGCGAGCAGGAGCCAGCCGGCGCCGGCGAGGACAAAGTTCGCCGCAGGGCCGGCCATCGCGACCAGGACCGAGCGGCCCGGTGAGGCGGTGAAACTTTGGAACTGGGTGTGGCCGCCCCAGAGGTTGAGGACAATTTTCTCCGTGGGCCAGTGGAACACCTTCGCGGTCAGCGCGTGGGCGAGTTCGTGCGCGAGCACGGAGATCAGGAGTAGCAGAGCGTACGCGAAGGCCACGAGGAAGGCAGTGATGCCCAGATGCGGGTTGTTGGTCTCGAGGACCGGCCCGTATGCGATCACGGTGAAGGCCGCGATGATGAACCAGGAGTAGGCGAGATATACCGGGATGCCGGCTATGCGGCCCAGCGGGATACCGTCCTTGCGGGAAGCCGCCACCTTGCCGGGCTGCCCCTGGCCCCCGGTGTCAGCCACGGACGGGACTCGCAGTCGTGCGGGCGACGGAGCCGGCGTCGAGCCCGAAGGTGGCATCGGGGAATTCGTGCCGCAAGGCCACCAGCTCTTCAAGGTCCGCCACCGTGCGGCCCTCGAGGGTATCCCAGGTGGCGCGGCGGGGATCATGCGGGAGGGGCACGATGTGCGGGATGGCGACGGTGACGACGCCCGAGGCCACGGCGGCGGCGACGCCCGGGGCGGAATCCTCCAGGGCCACGCAGTGGTGGTGGCTGAGGTCGGGGTCCTGCTGCTGCAGGAGCTCAACGGCCTTGAGGTAGGCCTCCGGGTGGGGCTTTCCCTGCGAGACGGTGTCCCCTGTGACGAGAAAATCGAAGTAGGGCGCGGGGAGGCTGGCAACGATTTCCCGGGCCAGCGGGGCCTCTGACATGGTGACGAGGGCGCAGCGGACGCCGGCGTTGTAGAGCTCGTCAAGCAGTTCGCGGGCCCCGGGCCGCCAGGGAACGGACTTGCGGACCTGGCTGACCACATGGCCCGTGAGGGTGTCAATGATGTCGCGTCGTTCCATCGCTACGCCGGCCTCCTGCAGCAGGCCGGCGGAAAACACCAGGGACTGTCCCACGAGCTGCATGGCCTGGTCATGGGACCACTGTCCGCCGTGCGCTTCAACGAGGGTGCGTTCGGCTTCTATCCAGTAGGGCTCGGTGTCGACAATGGTGCCATCCATGTCCCATAGCGCTGCTTTAAGGAGGGGCCGGGAA
This sequence comes from Arthrobacter humicola, assembly GCF_039531445.1. Lineage (NCBI taxonomy): Bacteria > Bacillati > Actinomycetota > Actinomycetes > Micrococcales > Micrococcaceae > Arthrobacter > Arthrobacter humicola. Next base: position 243,077 of record NZ_BAAAQB010000041.1, read on the forward strand.
GCTGAGGATCGCATGCCTTCCAGTCTACGGGGAAGCCGGATGCGGGGCGCCCGCGCTACGCCTACGGCGAATTTTGGCCGGCGGGCCGCAGTCTCCGTGCAGTTTTTTGCCTCTTCGCGGCGCTTCAATGCCTGCACGGGGAAGCGACTTGGACGTAGGGTGATGGCATGAACAGCTTCGAGGCAGACCCCACCGAACCAGGCGCCGTCTCCGAGCCGGAGCGGCTGCTGCAGCCCGTCCCCGAGGGCCGGCGCATCACGGTCATGCTGGCCGCCTTTGAAGGCTGGAATGACGCCGGGGAGGCCGCCAGCGACGCCCTGCGCTACCTGAACAAACTCTGGGGCGGCAAGAAAGTCGGGTCGATCGACGCCGACGAGTACTACGACTTCCAGTTCACCAGGCCTACGATCCGCCGGACGGCGTCCGGCGAGCGGAAGATCAAGTGGCCGTCCACCCGGATCTTCAAGGCAAGTGTCCCCGACTCGAATGTGGACGTGATCTTCGTCCAGGGCACAGAGCCGTCCTATAAGTGGCGCGCCTACACCGCCGAGTTGCTGGTGCATGCCGAAGCCCTGCACGTGGACTACGTCATTCTGGTCGGTGCCCTGCTGGCCGATGTGCCGCACAGCCGGCCGATTCCGGTCAGCACGTCCACCGACGACAACGCCCTGCGGGAGCGGATGGACTTTGAAGCGTCACAGTACGAGGGCCCGGTGGGAATCGTGGGCGTGCTCGGCGAGGTGGCGCTGCTTGCCGGGCTGCCGACGGTCTCGCTCTGGGCGGCCGTGCCTCACTATGTGGCCCAGGCGCCGTCGCCCAAAGCGCAGCTGGCCATCCTGAACCGGATCGAAGAGCTCCTGCAGGTCCCCCTGGACACGCAGGAACTCGTGGAAGAGGCCGACGCGTGGGAGCGCGGCGTGGACGAGCTCGCCACCGAGGATCCCGAGATTGCGGCCTATGTGCGCCAGCTGGAGGAGGCCAAGGACACCGCTGACCTCCCGGAGGCCAGCGGCGAATCTATCGCCCGTGAATTTGAGCGCTACCTCAAGCGCCGCAACAAGGACAAACCCTAACGGCCAGGCCGCGGCTGTCGGCGCCTAGAATCCGGCTCCTAGAGTTCGACGCCGAGCAGGGCGTTCACGGCATCGCCCACCAGTGCGGCGTCCGTGGCTGACGCGGTTCCCGGGGTGGCCAGCGCGGCCTGGGCCCAGGCGTCGATGGCGGCCAGGGCGCCGGGCGCGTTGAGATCGTTGGCGAGCTCGGTCCGCAGCCGGCCGAGGAGGGACCCGGCGGAGCCCTGCGGAGCCACCGCGAGGGCTTCGCGCCAGGTGCGGAGCCGGTCCTTGGCCTCCGCGAACCCGGCTTCGGTCCAGGACCAGTCCGTGCGGTAGTGGTGGGCCAGGATCGCCAGACGGATCGCAGCCGGCTCCTCACCGTCGGCCCGGAGCCGGGACACCAGGACCAGGTTGCCCTTGGACTTGCTCATCTTCTCGCCGTCCAGGCCCACCATGCCGGCGTGCGCGAAGTGGCGGGCCAGCGGAACACCCGCCAGCGAGTAGGCGTGGCCGGCACCCATTTCGTGGTGCGGGAAGATCAGGTCCGAGCCGCCGCCTTGGACGGTGAAGGGCTTGGGCAGGTACTGCTGGGCGATCACGGTGCATTCGATGTGCCAGCCGGGCCGCCCCTCCCCCAGTTCACCGCCGGGCCAGCTGGGCTCACCCTCGCGGGCAACCCGCCACAGCAGCGGATCCAGTGCCTGGCGCTTCCCGGCCCGGCCCGGGTCTCCGCCGCGTTCGGCGAAAAGCTCCAGCATCTCAGCATCGGAAAGGCCGGACACGGACCCCAGGGTCCAGGCGTCGACGGCGTCGGTCGAATGTTTCCCGGCGGCCTCGACGTCGTAGTAAACGTCGCCGTCGGGCTCTCCGCCGGTGCCGGAAACCCGGTAGGCGAGGCCGTTGCGTAGGAGCCGCTCGATGGCGGGAACGATCAGGGGAACGGCCTCGACGGCACCGACGTAGTGGTCTGGGGCCAGGACGTTCAGGGCCTCCATGTCAGTCTGGAAGAGCTCGATTTGGCTGGCCGCGAGGTCGCGCCAGTCGACGCCGGTGGCCGTCGCGCGCTCCAGCAGGGGGTCGTCGACGTCGGTCACGTTCTGAACGTACGCCACGTGTTGGCGGCCGTCCCGCCAGGCGCGGTTGAGGAGGTCGAAGGCGACATAGCTGGCCGCGTGGCCCATGTGGGTGGCGTCGTAGGGGGTGATGCCGCAGACGTACATGGACTGCTCACCCGTGGCCTGCAGGGTGACAATGGCGCCTTTGGCGGTGTCGAAGAGGCGCAGGGCAGGCATGCTGCCCGGGAGCTGGGGAACAGGGCGGGAGATCCAGGATTTCACAGCCCAAGCCTAGTGCTAGGCGCTGATGACATTGAAACCGAGCAGCAGGTACAGGGAAAGACCCAGGAGGATCCGGTACCAGACGAACAAACGGTAGCCGCGGGTTGAGACGTACTTCAGGAACCAGCCGATGATGACATAGCCCACAGCGAAGGCGATGACGGTGGCCAGGGCCGTTTCCGGGAGGCCGTACGGGCCGGTGATGCCTTCCTTGGAGACGACTTTGAACAGCTGGTAGAGGCCGCTGCCGAAGACAGCGGGGATGGCCAGCAGGAACGAGTAACGGGCCGCCGCTTCACGGGTATAGCCCATCAGGAGGCCGGCGCTGATCGTGCCGCCGGAGCGCGACACGCCCGGGAACAGGGCCAGGGCCTGGGCGAGGCCGTAATAGAGGCCGTGTTTGTAGGTCAGTTGCGTGAGCTCGCGGTCCTGCTTGCCGACCGTGTCGGCCACGGCCAGGACCATGCCGAACAAGATCAGCATGGTCGCGACGCCCCACAGGCTGCGGAGCACCGATTCGATCTGGTCCTGGAAGAGCAGGCCGAGGACGATGATGGGGACGCTGCCAAGAATCACGAGCCAGCCCATGCGCGCGTCCGGGTCCTGCCGGGACACTTTGCCGGAGAGCGAACCGGCCCACGCGCGGATGATCCGCAGGATGTCGCGCCAGAAATAGACGATCACCGCCGTCTCGGTGCCCAGCTGCGTGATGGCCGTGAAGGCCGCGCCGGGGTCGGCCGCGTTCGGGAGGAAAGCACCGACAATCCGCAGATGGGCGCTTGAGGAGATCGGGAGGAACTCGGTCAGTCCCTGTACGAGGCCCAGCAGAGCCGCTTGTATCCAGTTCACGTTTATAGACCCTACGTTATGAAGCAGCCCGAATCCCCGTAAGCTTGCTGACATGCAGCAGCGTTATGTCGGCAACAGTGGGTTGCGCGTGTCCGCCCTTTCCCTTGGCACCATGTCCTGGGCCCGGGAAACCGAGGAACAGGATGCCGCCGCCCTGCTGCGGGCCTTCGTCGATGGCGGCGGGACGCTGATCGATACCGCTGCCTCCTACGCCGACGGGCAGGCCGAGGCCATGCTCGGCGGCATGCTGGGCGACGTCGTCGCCCGCTCCGAGGTGGTGATCTCCACGAAAGCCGGCCTGACCACGACGGACGGGCGCCGCAGCGTCGACACGTCCCGCAACGGGATGCTCTCGGGTCTTGACGCGAGCCTGGCGCGGCTGGGAACGGACTATGTGGACCTGTGGTTCGCGCATGCCTGGGACCCCAACGTGCCGCTCGAGGAAACCCTTTCCGCCCTCGACTTCGCGGTACGTTCCGGCAGGGCGCGCTACGTCGGCGTTTCCAACTTCAACGGCTGGCAGACGGCTAAGGCCGCCGCGATCGCGGGCTTTCCCCTGGTCGCCAACCAGTCCGAATATTCTCTCCTGCAGCGCACCGCGGAGATTGAGCTGATTCCGGCGATCGAGGACGCGGGGCTTGGCCTCATGGCCTGGGGTCCGCTGGGACGGGGTGTCCTGAGCGGAAAATACCGGGGTCACATCCCCGCGGACTCCCGGGCCGCCCAGCAGCGGCTCGCCACGTATGTGGAGCCCTATCTCGAGGCGCCGGCGTCCAGCGTGGTCGAGGCGGTCGCGATGGCGGCGAAGGGGCTTGGCCGGACGGCCTTGGACGTGTCGCTGAGCTGGCTCCTGTCCCAGCAGGGGGTGGCCACCGCCGTCGTCGGCGCACGGACCCCGGTGCAGCTCAAGGAGATCCTGGACGCGACACTCGCCCCGCTCCCCCCGGAGATCGCGCAGGCGCTCGAAGACGTCTCCGACCCCGTCTAAGGGCTGACGGGGTACCCTCTGCTAGCCGTGGGCGCCGGCCCGGGCGGACCGACAACGTTCTACGCGTTTAGTTCTCTGAGTTCTGCAGGATTTCGAGGTCTTCTTCGTCGTCGACGTCCTCGTCGTCCTCGTCCTCTTCGTCGCCGTCGATCACTTCGAGGGGCGTCACTTCGCCGTACGCTTCGTACAGAGCGTCGTCGTAGACTTCAAAGGCATCAGCAACGGCGAAGAACGCCGCTTCGACCGCGGGATCCCCGTCACTCCTGCGGGCGGAGACGGCCGCCAGGTGTTCTTCCAGTGCAGAGGTCAGGGATTGAAGCGCGACACGCGGATCGATGCTCATGACTTCACGTTAGCCGGAAAAAGACGAAAATGGAGAGCAATGAAAGAACATTTTCTGAGCAGCTCGGTCCGGCGGGAACGGGACTATGTCAAGCAGTACGAGTACCTCGTCCTGACGGTCGGTCCTGAGGATTCTCTTCCCGAGGCCCGGCGCCGGCTCGTGGAGCATTCCGAGTACGGCAAATGGGAGCTGGAGCGCAGCCGCCTCTATGTCGGCGGCGGACGCCGCTTCTGGTTACGCCGCAAGGTCATCCAGGTCCAGCGCACCGTCTAGGACGCCCCGGGCCGCTCCAGGCCGTGTCCAGTCAGGGCGTGTCCAGCGGACCCAGCCAGGCGTTCGCCACGGTGTTGTGCGCTGATTCATCGTCCGACGGGTGGAACATGCCCGCGAGCACGTCCCGGTACAGCCGCTCGAGCTCGGAGCCGCGGAAGTAGCTGGAGCCGCCGGACACCCGGATGGCGAGATCCACCACGGTCCGGGCGGTTTCCGTCGCCCGGACCTTGAGGCCCACGAGCCGGGGGAACCACTGGTTGCCCAGGTCCGCGAGTTCGTCGACGTCGGCTGCCACGCGGGACAGTTGCGGGTAGAGCGCATCCATGGCCATCGCCGCTTCTGCCACCTTCCATCGGATATCCGGATCCTGGGCGTAACTGCGGCCGCCGTTCTTGAAGGATGTCCGGCGCTTCACGGCCTCCACCCCGAGCGTGAGCGCCCGTTCCCCGATGCCCGCGTACACCGCTGCAAGCAGGGTCTCGAAGCAGGCAAAGATCGCGAAAATCAAGGGATCCGCGTTGGGACCCACCGGAAGCTTCCGGAAGATCCGCTCCGCCGGCACGACGGCACCGTCCAGGACCGTCGTATTGGACTGGCTGGCCCGCATGCCGAGGGTGTCCCAGTCGGGCAGGATCTTGTACCCGGGCGTGTCCCGGGTGATGAATCCGTGGACCAGTTCCCCGGCACCGTCCGCGGCGGAGGCGTCCTTCCCGAAGATCCCCAGCCGGGTCCACGCCGGGGACAGGCTCGTGAAGATCTTGCGGCCGGTGAAGCTGTAGCCGCCGTCGGGCAAGGGGACGGCCTCGGTGCGGGAATCGAACAGCACGGAGTCGTTCCCGGCCTCCGAATTCCCGAACGCGAAGACCTCCCCCTGTGCAGCGTCCTTGAGGACGAAACCCAGTGAGGAGTCGCCCCGGGCGGCCAGGACGTGCGCGACGCCGGTCCACACCAGGTGCATGTTGACCGCCAGTGCGGTGGCCGGCGCCGCCGTCGCGAGCCGGCGTTGCAGCTGCGCCGCGTCGGCCAGACCGAGTCCCAGGCCGCCGTCGGCCGCCGGGACGAAGATCTTCAGGTAACCGGCCGCCGTCAGGTCCGCGAGGTCCTCATGGAAGAAGGCGTTGTCGCGGTCATAGCCGGCGGCGCGGCCGCGGATCCGGTCCAGCAGCGGCCCGGCGAGGATGTCCTCGGGCGTCATGGCGGCGCGTCCGCTCAGTAGTTGGTGAGCAGGGTGTTCAACACCCGCGCACCGAACTTCAGGGAATCAGCCGGGACGCGCTCGTCCACGCCGTGGAACATGCCGGTGAAGTCGAGCTCGTCCGGAAGCATCAGCGGGGCAAAACCGTAACCGGTGATGCCGAGCCGGCTCAGGGACTTGTTGTCCGTTCCGCCGGAGAGCGTGTAGGGCAGGACCTTGGCGCCGGGGTCCTCGGAGTGCAGGGCGTCGATCATTGAATCGACGAGGTTCCCGGCGAACGGCACTTCCAGTGAGACGTCGTTGTGCACGTAGCTGATGTCCACGCCGGTCCCGGCGAGTTCGCGGACGATCTCCAGCACGTGCTCCTCCTGCCCGGGCAGGGTGCGGCAGTCGATGAGGGCCTCGGCGGATTCCGGGATGACGTTGTGCTTGTAGCCGCCCTTGAGCAGCGTGGGGTTGGTGGTGTTCTGCAGCGTGGCGCCGACGAACCGGGCCACGGTACCGAGTTCCTTGAGGATCGTGTCCGGATCGTCCGGATCGAATTCGACGCCCGTGAGTTCGGTCACGCCGTCGAGGAACTGCCGCGTGGTGGGAGTGAGTTCGATCGGCCAGTTGTAGGCACCGATCCGGGAGACAGCGCCGGCGAGCCGCGTCACGGCGTTGTCCGTGTTGATCTGCGAGCCGTGGCCCGCGCGGCCGTGGGCGACGAGGCGGAGCCAGGAGAGGCCCTTCTCGGCCGTCTGGAGCAGATATGTGCGCTGCCCGCCGATGGTCGCGGAGAAGCCGCCGACCTCGGAGATCGCCTCCGTGGCGCCCTCAAAGAGCTCGGGGCGCTTGTCGACGGCGTAGCGGGCCCCGTAGGTGCCGCCGGCTTCCTCGTCGGCGAAGAACGCGAAGATGATGTCGCGCTTGGGCTTGCGGCCCGTACGGGCGAAGTTGCGCAGCACGGACAGGATCATGGCGTCCATGTCCTTCATGTCCACCGCGCCGCGTCCCCAGATCAGGCCGTCTTTGAGTTCGGCGCCGAAGGGGTCCACCGACCACTGCTCGCGGAGGGCCGGCACCACATCCAGGTGGCCGTGGACCACGAGGGCGCTGGCGGAGGGGTCCTCCCCCGCCAGCCGGGTGACCACGCTGGCCCGTCCCGGGGCCGCCTCGAAGATTTCGGCGTCCAGCCCGACTTCGGCCATGAGCCCGGCGGTGTACTCGGCGGCCGCGCGTTCACCGGGGCCGGAGCCGTCGCCGTAGTTGGATGTATCGATCCGGATCAGCTCCTGGCAGATCCTGACGACCTCGTCCTCGGGCCTGATGTCGGTCCGGTTGTCAGTCATAGCGGCTCCTCGTGGCGGGTGGCTCAATTGCTTGCTTCAGCCTACCCACACCACCCCCGCTGACCCCGATTATTTGTTTCCGGAAAAGTCGTGCTAGAGTCTTTCTCGCTGCTTCCGAGAAAAGCAAAACGCTGAAAGGCGAAACGAACTCGGAATTACCACCTGCGCGGGTGGCGGAATGGCAGACGCGCTAGCTTGAGGTGCTAGTCCTCGAAAGGGGGTGGGGGTTCAAGTCCCCCTCCGCGCACAACGGGAAACACCCTGGAATCAAAGGATTCCAGGGTGTTTTTTTGTGCAACTCAGACCCCGCTGTGTGTCGCCCGGATCCAGGATGACTCGTAAGGGATGGACGTCGATAAGTCGAGGTACTTCGCCGCGGGCGGGTCTTCGTAGGCGGAGATGATCCCGACAAGCTTGAGAACGCCGTTTTCCGTCCGCAGCACCGGCCCCCCGCTGTCGCCGTGGTTGGCAGATTTGGCGCGCGAGAAGGTGCAGAAACTCCATTCCCCGGTGATGGACGAACATGACCCCGAGGCGACTACTCTCGCGGACATCGCCGCAAGGCTGGCAGGCAGGCCGAGAGGGCAGCTTTGATGGCTGAGGAACGGGTCTCCGAGGCAGCCGTAGCCGGCTAGCACGACGCTGGTGTTCGCCGGAGGATTCACTGTGGCCAGCGGAATTGGCGCTTCAGCCACGGGATGCGCCAGATGGAGTACGCCGACGTCGTCCCTGAGCAACGACTCGTTGAAGCCCGGGTGGACAATCAGCCCTCCCTGCGAGACCGGGACCGGCACGGTGAATTGCCCGGGGTGAGATCCATAGTGGAACGTGACGTCCGCTGTTCGTGGCGTTCCGCCGTTGTAGTGAAGGCAGTGAGCGGCAGTGACGACCGCATAGGAGCTGATCAAGGCCCCGCTGCAGGTAGCGACGGCACCATCGGGATAGACAAGCTGGATTCTCACGGCCCACGGGTATTTGTTGGGGCTGAGGATGGTTCCGTTATAGATGGCCTGGGCCGGTGGCGCGACCCCAAGGAGGCCAGCGAGGACCAGGACCACGGCCACCAGAGCGGCTCTCCATCGAGGACGCGGACTGTCCGTCGATGGTGCACTGGCCGGAACGTGGTGCTGGAAGCCGATGTCTGGCATGGGGGTTCTCCGTCAAGCAGGTACGGACAATAGTCGGTCGTGACCGGCCTGCCCGGTTTGCGATATGGATGTGTAATGCCCCAGCCACAGGCCATCACTGTGCGCCCGTTGCTTACCCGGAGTCAAGGCAAAAAAGAAAGCCGGCCGGGATCGCCTTCCGATGCCCTTCCCGCCGGTTTGTCTTTGTTCCACCCGGACGGAGTACTCCGTGAAAGTGAACATTTTCCGGGCGACCAGGACCGTGTGTTACTCCGTCCTGCCCTACCCGGGTAGACGGTATTCCTGGGCCGTGAGGTGCCAGATGGTGCCGGTGGTGCTGACAATCAGTGTGTACGTTCCCGGGGCCAGGGTGAGGCCGATCGCCGCGGCGCCGGCCTTGGCCAGGGACAGCACCATGAGCGCCGGCCCTTTCACGGGTTGGAGGTAGGCGACGGCGGGTCCGGTGAAGGTGTACTCGATGTGGAGCTTGCCGGTAACGGTCACGACCGGCCCCGGGGGTTTCGTGCCCGAGGCCTCCGCGACGGTGACCCACTCCTTCGCCGGTGGCGGCGGGGCCGGGTGCAGCAGGGCGTTTACGGCGGTGACGGTGGCGGTGACAGTCCCGGTGACGGGGGCCGCGGTGGCGCAGAACAGCGCACCCGTGAGGGCGCCGACCAGGACAATTGAGGCCGTGCGCAGGCCGCGTCGCAGGGAGTTGGTGCCGACTAAGGGCATTGATGCACCGTCGGCAGCGTATTCCTCGGTGATCCGGAACAGGTCAATGAGCCACCAGATGCCGGCGCCGCCGAGCGTCAACAGCTTCAGGGTGCCGGTGACGGGGCGGTGAAGGTAGAACCGGTCCGCGCCCGTGAAGCCCAAGAACAATGCCAGCAGCCACGCAGTGCGCAGGGAGCGCCGCGGCGGCATGTCACCTTCGAAGAAAAGCCCGTATTGCTCGGCCAGGGGCACATTCCGATTCTGGACCAGCCACGCCGGGATGTCCACGACAGGGCCTTTCATGCCCGCTCACTCAAGGGGCTCTCCGTCCGGCAGCTCGGGCACCGGCATCTCCGGTCCGGGCAGCTGATCTTTTTCGGTCCACGTCTTGAGGACGGTCCACGCGACGGCGGTGATCGGAACGGCAAGCAGCGCGCCGACGATTCCGGCGAGGATGGTGCCGGCGGCCAGGACGAGAAGGATGGCGAGCCCGTGGATGCTGAGCACCTTGCCCATCAGGACCGGCTGCAGGAAGTGGTGTTCGAGCTGGTTCACCGCGATGACGATGGCGAGGACGATCAGCGCCTGGATGGGACCGTTGGAGACCAGCGCGACGGCGATCGCCAGGGTGCCTGCGACTGTGGCACCGACGATGGGGATGAATCCGCCCATGAAGATGAACACACCCAGCGGGAGGGCCAGCGGAACTCCCATAACGGCGAGGGCGATCCCGACGGTGAGGCCGTCGATTGCGGCGACGATGGCAGTGCCGCGGACGTACCCGCCCAGGACGGCGGTGCTGCGGTCCGCGGCCAGGCGTGCCCTGGCGCGGTGGTCCGCGGGAAGGAAGCCGATGAGAAAGGTCCGGATCTCAAGGCCGTCCTTGAGGAAGAAGAACAAGGTCACGACCATCAGTAACGCGCCGGTGAAGATTTCCCCCACGGTCCGTGCCCCGGTGAGGGCTTCTGCGCCGAAGGTGCTGGACGTGAGGAACACCCGGGCAGAGTCGATGGCTGCGGTGATCTGTCGGTCGGTGACGGGGACCGGCCCGTTATTCAGGAAGGCATGCAGTTGGTCAATCCCCGCAGCGGCGCGGGCCGAGAGCTCTGCCCACTGGTTGTTCACCAGGAAAACGATGCCCGTGATGATGCCTCCGACGACTGCGAGGATGGCCACGAAGGAGGCAACGACGGCGAGGGCGCGCGGCCAGGCATGCCCGGTGAGCCAGCGGACGAGCGGGGAAATCGCTGCAGCCAGGATGACGGCGATCAGGACCGGGATGATGACAAGCGGGATGCGCGTGGCCGCCCAAATGATCGCGTAGGCAAGGGCAGCCACCGCCAGGGCCTGGACGGCGCGGATGCTCGCGCGGCCGAGTCCGTCTGACCAGATGGCCGGCAAGCCGGTGCGGGGTTCGGTCATAGGGCTCTCTCTGCGGTTGGGAACGGTGCCTAGTTCCAGTGGAGAGGCTCCGGCCTGGACTTCCGCCACGCGCGGTAGAAGCTGGCGCGGGCCTCCTCGCCGCGCTGCTGCTCCAGCGCGTGCAGGCGCCCATAGCTGAATGCGTTGCCCCCGCCCGCCGCGGTCTGGGCCGCCAGCAGTCGAAGGGTTTCCCGGGTTACGACGCTGTCCTGGAGGTCCCCGAGGATCTCCTGGATCCCCTCCGCGGTTTGAGCAAGAGACGTTGCCTGCTTGCTGAAAATCGGGGCTGCCGCTTCGGCGGCATAGCGCAAGCGCTTGGCGCATTTCCGGACTTCATGCAGCGCGGCATCCTCCGGCGCCGTTCCCGTCGCGCTGATCGCGGCGCGAACGGCTTTCTTCAACCGTTTGCGTTCAGCCAAGACAAGAAGGCCAATTGTCCGCCGTGCATCCCGGCTTGCAGCGTCCGTGAGGGGCGGTCCGGCAATCAGGGCATCGAGGGAATCGAGGAGGCGGAAGTAGCGGTCGCTGTCCAGCGCCGCTAACCCTGCAGCATGGGCCTGGCGATAGGTGGCGCCAAGGTTCTCCTCGATCTGCTGCGCAACCGGACCCATCAACAGCTCAGCGGGCTCGGCACTCATCAGGTCCTTCAGTCTGGCCCGCATGACTTCGGTGTCCCGCGCCTCACCAACAGCGCCGGCCAGCCACTGGAGCTCTGCCCTTAGGAACCGGGGCGTCGTGGCGTCCATGAGCTTCCGGAACGACGCCAGCGCCGACCGCAACCGGCGCGCGGCCACCCGCAGCTGATGCACGGCATCCGGCTCGTCAGTGCGGACACCCGGATCGTGCTCCTTGAGGGCCTGAACCTGTTGGGCCAGGTACAACAGCAGGACGTCCGACGCCGGCCCGTGCCGGCGCGGGTCGGGCACCGCTGCGGGACTCACAGGTATGTTAGAACCGAGCGCCCTGGCCAGCTTGGACGGCAGGGCGGCCACGGGGACTCCGTCCGCGGCGAGCACATCATCCGCGTCGGCCAGCAGCTGTCTGGTGCCGTCGACGAGTTCAATTTCCCATTCCCGCCACCGCGACCGTTCCGCGGGGGTCAGGAAGGTTTGCGCCTCCACCCGGTCGTCGCTGAACGAGGCCAGGACCGTGCCTTGGGGGGAATACAGGGGAATCGAGTTCCGCCGTGTCTTGAGCCGTGCGACCGGCACCAGCCCGTGACTCCGGGCATGGACCTGCACCAACTGACGCAGACGCTCCGGGACCGGACCCTGATCGCTTCCAAGCGGCTCGGTGATTTCACGGCGCCCCTCCGCGGCGAGCGGGAGCTTCAGGTGCCACCCCGCATCCTGGCCGCCGGTGCGCCGCCGCAGGGTGATTCGCTGAGCGGCCAGTGCCAGTTCTTCGGTGTCGAAATAGACAGCGTCCAGCTCCTCGATGGCGGCCTCGCCCACGCGGCCTACTCCCGGAAGAGCGGCCAGCTGCGGAAGGGCAGCAGATTCCGCCGGGCTGTACTTGTGTTCCACCTCGGTTACGTCGGCGGCCATGATTCATTGTAGGAACGAACACGTGCGTCCGGCCTGTGCCCAAAGGCCCTTATCGCAGGAGAGTGACCGGGAAACCCGGTAAACGAGTCGGGCGGCCATCCTGTGGAGCACGGCCATTCAGAAGGCACGCAGATCCCGGCGGCATGCGGTAAGAAAATAGTCTTGCCCGGCTATGGAGCGGCGAGTAGCCTTCGGCGCAGTGGGCCTGCGGACCGCTGGCCCCCTAGGAGAGGATGCGCCATGCCAACCATAATCGGCCACCACGACATCAAGGACAAGGATCACTGGCTTGCCTCACCCAAACGCGAAGAGGTGTTCGGCCCTCTTGGCGTCACCAACATCCGCACGTTCGTCGACCCGCAGAACCCCAAGCATGTTGCGGTAATGATGGACGTTCCTGACTTGGACGCATTCAAGGCTGCGATGCAAAGCGAAGCAATGGGCGAGGCGATGGCCTACGACGGCGTACTGCCCGAGACCCTGGTCATCCTCGTCGAGGACAAGGCTTAGCTTCACCGGGGACAACCGGGTGCACTCGGACGTGGCGAAGCTCCGACCAAATAGCGGTTGACCGGAGCTTCGGGACCATTATGGGCACCCGTTCCTGTGTGTAGGCCGGGAAATACCTGACCTACTGGTTGAGCAGATCACTCATCAGTGGCGCAATGGAGTGCACTCCGGACCGTACCCAGGAGGGACAGGAAGCGCTCATTGGCCGGCAGGTCATCGATCAGGACGACGCCCTCGGGCCCGGCCAGCGGGATGCGCCAGTTCGGATACTCGGTGCTGGTGCCCGGCTGGTTCTGGGTCCGCGACTCCCCCACGGCGTCCACGAGCGCCACGCCCAGCAGCGCGGACGGTGCCAGCGCCGTGTAGGCATAGAGCGCCTCGACCGTCGTCCGGACATCCGTGCCGCCTTCCGGCAGCAATCCGCGGGCCCGGACCTGCGCCAGGACGGCCTCCTGCTCGGCCGCTGCCTCGGCGCGTTCCTCATCCACGGGGCGCCCCAACAGCCCCAGCGATTCCCGCAAGGTGACGTGCTCACCGGCGAGGTAGCCCGCCGTAGGGGGAAGATCGTGCGTGTTCACGCTCGTCAGGCATTGCTGGCGGTAGTGTTCCGGCGGGATGGGGCCATTCGCGTCATGTTCGAACCAGAGGATCGAGGTGCCGAGGATCCCCCGTTCGGCCAGATAGTCACGGACCCAGGGTTCGAACACGCCCAGGTCCTCACCGATCACGATCGCCCCGGCGCGTTGAGCCTCCAGCGCGAGGATACCGATGAGGGCTTCGTGGTCGTAATAGACGTAGGTGCCGTTGCCCGGGCCGGCGCCCTCGGGGATCCACCAGAGCCGGAACAAGCCCAGGATGTGGTCCACGCGGATGCCTCCGGCGTGCCGCAGCACAGTCCGGAGCATGTCGCGGTAGGCGGCGTACCCGGATTCGGCGAGCCTGCCCGGATGCCACGGCGGCTGCGACCAGTTCTGGCCCTGCTGGTTGAACATGTCCGGCGGTGCGCCCACGCTCACGCCCCGGGCCAGGACACCGGCCAGGGTCCAGGCGTCGGCGCCGCCAGGTTTCACGCCGACCGCGAGGTCATGGACTATGCCGATCTCCATGCCTGCCTGATGCGCCGAGCGCTGTGCCGCCTCGAGCTGCTGGTCGCAGAGCCACTGGAGCCAGCGGTGGAAATCCATCCGGGCGGCGAGCGTTGAACGCTGCTCGGCACAGTACGGTGAATCCGGGTGTGCCGCCGCCCCGGCCCACTCCGGCGCCGACGGCGGCAGTTGTTCGGCGAGCGCACACCACAGCGCGAAGTCCTCGAGTCCCTGTCCTTGCTCGGCGCAGAAGTCGGCGAACTGCCGGTTGCGGGCTGGTCCCCGGCGGACCGCATAAACGAGTTCCAGGGCGGCCAGCTTCGCCGCGTAGGCGGCGTTGCGGTCCAGGAGGTCCCGGGACTGGTTGGCTGCCTGCAGGCTCGCGGCCAGGCGCGCTACCTCGGCCCGGCCGGGTGCGTCCAGATAACCGTATTCCGGGATTTCCTCGACCCGCAGGTAGAGGGGATTGAAAAAGCGCCGTGTGGTGGGCAGGTACGGGGAGTCTTCCACAGGCGGTACCGGTTCGGCGGCGTGCAGCGGATTGACCAGGACAAAGCCGGCCCCCTGCTCACCTGCGACGACGGCGAGGTCGGTGAGGTCTGCAAAGTCGCCAATCCCCCACGACCGGGCGGACCGCACGGAGTAGAGCTGGGCCGTCAACCCCCAGGAGCGACGTCCGGCGAGCCGGGCCGAGGTCCGGAGCCGGCCGGGCGTCACGATCAGCGGACACTGGGCCAGCGTGCCGTCGGCGTCCGCCCTCAGGGTATGCCAGCCGAGGCCAATGTGGCCGGGGACGGCAAAGGTCGCACGGCCGGTGAGGACGCCGTCGACGTCGACCGGCTGTTCCCAGTTCTCCTGCTGGGCGGCCTCGTGCCTGCTGCCGTCCTCGGCGTCGATCCAGACGCGGACGCGGCTTCCGTGCGGCACGTGGACATCGACGTGGACATCGCGTCCCTCCCCCGGCACCCCCTCCCTGAGTACAACGACCGGCGGGAGGATGCGCCGCCACGGCGCGAGCCGGGACTCCGCCAGCGAGCGTTGCTGCTCCGCAATCCCGTTGGCCGGGACTCCCAAGGCTCCCAGGACGTCCCGGAGCGTGTCCGCGGCCACGGAACGCTCTATGCCGTCCCAGCCCCAGTACGTCGTGCCGACGCCATGGGCCGCGGCAAGTTCGCGCAGGAGCGCGTCTGTGGTGTCGGTGTGCCCGGGAAGCACGGAGTCGTCGGGGTTCTCGTGGTGCGTACGGTCCGCCATGCGCCCACTCTAGACGCTGCCCCCGCGGCCCGCGCCCCCTCCATGGATGTGGGATTCACCTACTAGTTCTTCGAGCCCCTCGACGGCGGCCGCCAGCGACAGGTCCGGGTGCTCCACAAGGAACGGCAGCAGGAGACGATTCTCCTTCTCCAGGTGCACGGCGAAGAGGCCCCTCAGGGTGCCGGCCGCGACGGCGGCGTCCACGCCACCGGCTCCGCGCAATTGGTCGATCGCTCCAGCTATCGCCTGATGCTCGGCCAGCAGGGCCGCGACGAGCAGCCGGGCCTCCGGCGTGCCTTCCGCTCCCCCGTACAGCGGGCCCTCCTCGGCGACCGCATGCGGGAGGAGGTCGGTTTCGCACCACTCCACGAGGACCTCGTGGGCATCGTGCTCGGCGACGGCCTTGCCCGCCGTCACGGCGTGGATGAGAGCGTCGGTCAGGGCGACGAGGCGCTTGAGCATCGCCGTGTGATGGCTTTCGACCGCCTCGAGGGCACGGACTTCATCGGCCGCGTCCCCGGGCAGCGTGTTCCGCGGCGTTGCGGCCGCGGCGTCCGGATTGTCCATAGTGACTCCTGGCTGGGCAGGATTGATGGTCGGATTCCACCTTACGGACACGGATCTCCGTGCGGACGGGTCTTTCGGCCCGTTCGTCCGCCCCGCCGCGTGTGTAATGCACGGCCGCACCCGGCCTTGACCCGGATCCGTTTCGACGCCGTCGCAGCGTCCGCGCTAGCCTTGCACCCTATGGTTGACGACGAACGGTACAGGATCCCTCAGCACGCCTCGGGCAGGCCATGACCCGGTTTCTCGTGGCCGGGGAACCGAACCTGGCCCAGACATGGTGGGAGCGGATCGTGGCCGGATTCGCCCACGCCCCCAGCCCGCACGTGACCAGCACCGAGCTCGCCGTGGTGATCCTGCTGACCGTGGCCGTGTCCCTGCCCCGCCTCACCTGGCGCTACTTCGGACTGCTCGCCACGGTGACCCACGAACTCGGCCATGCCTTTGCCGCCCTCACCACCGGACAGCGGCTCGGCGGTATCCGTCTGGGCCTGGATCACTCCGGCACCACCACGACGTTCAGCAGGAGCCGTGCCTCCGCAGCCTGGTCCACCTTCTGGGGCTACCCCGTGCCCGCGGTCGTTGGCGCCGTGATGGTCTGGTGCGGTTTCAACGGCTGGGGACCTGCGGCGATGTCCGTGGGAACCGTGATCCTCCTGGCGTCCTTCCTGTTCCTCCGCAACGGCACGGGCCTGCTCATCACCGCCGCCGCCGTGCTGGCCGCGGCGCTCCTGGTGCTGTTTGTGCCGCCGGTGTTCAACGGGCACGTCATGATCGTGCTGGGCCTGGCGCTCCTGGTCGCCGCCGTCAGGGACCTCGTTAAACTGGCAAACGTCCATCTCCGGCACCGTGACAGGCTCACGACGTCGGACGCCTATCTGCTGGCCCGGGCCACCTCGGTCCCTGCCGCGGTGTGGATTACCCTCTTCGCGGCCGTGGTGGCCGTCGCCTGGTGGTTTGCGTGGCAGCCGATGGCGCCGGTGTTCACGGCCTTGTTCGGACACGTCATTTCCCCGCCGTAGGCTGGGACCATGAGCCAGACTACCCACACCGACGACCCCGGATTCAGCACCAAAGGCGCGTACGTGACCGGCGGCGCGGAATTCACCCGCGACACCAACTACATCGAGGACCGGATCACCCGGGACGGAGCCCCCGGCCGCAACGGCGAACCCGGCTGGCCCGTCGAGCCTGGGCGTTACCGGCTCATCGCAGCACGTGCCTGCCCGTGGGCCAACCGCACGGTCATCGTGCGCCGGCTCCTGGGCCTGGAGGACGTCATCTCGCTCGGCCAGCCCGGCCCCACCCACGATGCCCGGTCCTGGACCTTTGACCTCGACCCGGACCGCAAGGATCCGGTCCTCGGGATCGAACGCATCCAGGACGCCTACTTCCGCCGCTTCCCCGGCTACCCCCGCGGGATCACGGTCCCGGCGATCGTGGACGTCCCCACCGGGCAGGTCGTGACCAACAACTTCCCCCAGATCACCCTCGACTTCTCCACGGAATGGGCGCAGTACCACCGCCCCGGCGCACCGGAGCTATACCCGGAACATCTGCGGGAAGAAATGGACGCCGTCAACAAGCGCGTCTTCACGGAAGTGAACAACGGCGTCTACCGGTGCGGCTTTGCCGGTTCCCAGGAAGCCTACGACGCCGCCTACGACCGGCTATGGACGGCCCTCGACTGGCTTGAGGAGCGCCTTGGCGGGCAACGGTACCTCGTGGGCGACACCATCACCGAGGCAGACGTCCGGCTCTTCACGACCCTGGCGCGCTTCGACGCCGTGTACCACGGGCACTTCAAGTGCAACCGGCAGAAGCTCAGCGAGATGCCGGTGCTGTGGGCCTACGCCCGTGACCTCTTCCAGACCCCCGGCTTCGGGGACACCACCGACTTCGTGCAGATCAAACAGCACTACTACATCGTCCACGAGGACATCAACCCCACCGGCGTTGTCCCGCGCGGACCGGAGCTGGGCAACTGGCTCTCCGCCCACGGCCGCGAAGCACTGGGCGGCCGGCCGTTCGGCGACGGCACGCCGCCCGGACCGGTGCGCCCCGGAGAAGAGGTCACCCCGGGACACGGCGCAGCCTGACCGGAAAACACTGTCCTGCCGGGGTTCGTCCATTTGTCGCAGCAACATCTCCAGCCTAGGGTGAGCCGGGATGACTACGACAGACGAGGCAACGCACACCGGAGGCCCCTCCGTGTTCCGGCGGCTCTGGCGGATCGTGGCCGGCAACGTGTCCTCGGCGCTGCTGTGGCCACGGCTGCAGCTGGCCATGAAGGCAGGACTGGCCGCGGGCGTGGCCTTTGCCATCGCCCCGCTGATGCCCGGCTCCGCGGCCGACTACCCCTATTACGCTCCGCTGGGCGCCCTGGTGGCGATGTACGAGAACGTCGCCGGCTCCATGAAGCAGGGAGTGCAGACGCTCGCGGGGCTGGCGATAGGGATTGGACTGGCCTTTGTGCTTTTCATCCTCGGCAGCCCCTCACCGCTGACAGTCGGGATCGTGATGGCCTTTGGTGTTGTCCTGGCCGGACTTCCGAAGATCGGCGCAGGCCGGGACTGGATCCCGACGGCGGCGCTTCTGGTCCTGCTCGTGGGCGGCCACAACCCGGACACGTTCTCCTTCGGGTACCTCTTCCAGATGGGCGTCGGAGTCACGGTGGGCATCATTGTGAACCTGCTGGTCTTCCCGCCCCTGCACTTCCGGGCCGCCGAGCTCAGCATCGCGGAACTTCGCCTGGCACTCGCCCAGCAGCTCCGGGACATGGCGACGGCGCTCAAGGAGAGCTGGCCGCCGGAACACGAGGACTGGTCCAAGCGGTCCGACTCGCTCGAAGCCTCCGCGCGCTCCGTACGGCTGGCCGTGGAGAAGGCGGACGCCAGCCGGCGGGCGAATCCCCGGCGCCGGCTCCACCCTCGTGACATCGAACTGGATTACCGCAACCTGCGGGATCTTGAGCGGGTGACCTTCCACGTCCAGGACGTGACGCAGGTGCTGTCCGATGTCATCTGGGCCAAGGACACACCCTTTGTGGTGCCGGATGAATATACCGAGCCGCTTGCCGACGCCATGTCCGCCGTGGCTGACATCCTGCGCTCGATCGAGGAGGAGAACCCCGAAGAGCAGTCGGAGCGGATTGAAGCGGCCGACTCTGCCGTCAAGGCGCTGACGGGACGGATCGGCGCCGAGGAAACGTCCACCGACGCCCCCAGCGCAGTCGAGTCGATCCTGATGAGCCTGCACCGGATGCTGCGGGTCGTGAAGTCCTCCGCGGCCAGCGACTGACACACGGATACTCCGGCCAAACGCCCGGACCATGACGGCGGCGTCCGTCCCCGTGCGGGGGGCGGGCGCCGCCGTCATTCCTGGCCGGCTACCGGCTAGGACAGCGCCGCGACCGAGCCGCTGAAGTGCCGCCGCCCGGACAACGGGTTCCACGCCACATAGTCGGAGCGCTCCCATGCCCCGCCGCCGGCCTGAACGGTGCTGATCTCCAGCGCCACGCGGGCCGGCAGGAAGACCGGCGCCTCGAAGGCCACCTCCCAGCTGAACGAGTCCCCCTTGACGGCACCGACGTCCGCCAGCGCCCGCGACGCGAGGTACATGCCATGGGCGAGGGACCGGCGCAGCCCCATGGCCTTGGCCGTCAGGACGCTTAGGTGAATGGGATTGAAGTCGCCGGACACGGCCGCGTAGGCGCGCCCGGTGTCGACGCCCAACTGCCAGATCGCCGTCGGATCCGGTGCCGAGAACGGCGGCGGCGTTACCGGCACCGACGGCTTGTCGATCCCGGGCAGGAACACGCCCTTGGCCAGGTACGTCGAGACACCGCGCCAGCGGACTTCCGCTTGCCCGGCGGCCCGGACCTCCGCCACGACATCAAGCTGGGTGCCGGCCCTGTGTCCACGCAGGTTGTCCACCCGGGCACGGATGTCCAGAGCCTCGGTGAACAGCACCGGCGCGGACTGCACCACCGTGTTGCTCAGGTGGATCATGCCCAGCAGCGGCAACGGAAAGTCGTCCCGGTTCATCACGCTCATGGCCAGCGGAAACGCCAGCGCATGGATGAACCCGGCGGGCAGGACATCGCTCGCGGTCTCACCGATCAGGTGCTGGTAGGCGGTCAGGTTGGTGACGTCGGCCCGCACGCCGCGGACTTCGTGGGTGTAAGGCGGCAGTTCGGTGCCGCCGTGGGTGCCCAGGACCCGCCGCCGCGCCGCGGTGGCCGCCGCGTTGACGTAGAGCTTGGACAGGGCCGGCATCTCCCCAAGGATGACGGTCTGGGAACTGCTCATGCGCCGACCAAATTCTGCCCGCAGACGCGCAGCACCTCTCCGGAAATCCCGCCGGCGGCGTCGCTGGCAAGGAACGCGATGGCCTCGGCGACGTCCCCCGGCCGACCGCCCTGCTGCAGGGAATTGAGCCGGCGCGCGATTTCGCGGGTGGCGAAGGGGATCCGCGCGGTCATCTCCGTTTCGATGAAGCCGGGAGCGACGGCGTTGATGGACCCGCCGCGCTCGCCGATGAGCGGCACCGTGGCGCGGACCATGCCGATCACGCCGCCCTTGGACGCGGCATAGTTGGTCTGGCCGCGGTTTCCGGCGATCCCGCTTGTGGAGGCCACGGAGACGATCCGCGGCGAGTCGCGGAAGTGCTCCGAGGCCAGGAGGGCGTCATTGATCCGCAACTGCGCGGCGATGTTGACCGCGATGACGGAGTTCCAGCGGCCCGCATCCATATTGGCCAGGAGCTTGTCACGGGTGATTCCGGCGTTGTGGATCACGATGTCCAGCCGGCCGTGGCGTGCCACGGCGTGGTCAATGATCCGCTGGCCGGCGTCGCTGCGGCTGATATCCAGCTGCAGGGCCGTGCCGTGGACCTCGTTGGCCACGGCCGCGAGATGGTCGCCCGCAGCCGGGATGTCGACGAGGATGAGCGTGGCGCCGTCGCGGTACAGGGTGCGGGCGATCGCTGCCCCGATGCCCCGGGCGGCGCCCGTCACCACTGCCACCTTGCCGGCCAGCGGCTTCTCGACGTCATCGGGCAGCTGCCCCGCACCGGAGGTGACGGTCAGGAACTGCCCGTCCACGAACGCCGAGCGGCCGGACAGGAAGAACCGCAACGCCCCCAGCGTCCCGGGGCTGGTGGTGTCGGCACCGGCGGCGAGCAGGATGCCGTTCCCTGTGGCGCCCGCGCGCAGTTCCTTCGCCAGCGACCGCAAGAGACCGTCCACGCCGTGCCGGGCCGCCGCCGTCGCCGGCTCCACCGCGGAGTCCGCCGTACGGGACACTGTGATGACACGGGCATTCGGGGCCAGGTCGCGCAGCGAGGTGGCCGCCGTGAGGACCGGGTGCTCCAGGTCCTCGGGACGGGCCAACTCGTCCAGCACCAGGATGATGGCTCCGAGCTTCTCCTTCGGGATCGCGTGGCGCCGGACGTCGAGGTTCCAAGCCAGGAGGGCCGCGGCCAGGCTGTCGGCGCCGCTGGTGGAGCCCTGAACCAGGACCGGCCCCTCGATCAGGGGGGCACCGGGCCGGTACCGCCGGAGGGCCACCGGCTGCGGGAGCCCGAGCCGCTTGGCAATGTCCCGGCCGGGTCCGTGGCTGACGAACCGGGTGTATGTGTCGGTCATCGGGTTCCCCTTAGAGTGCTTCGAGAATTGCGACGACGCCCTGGCCGCCGGCGGCGCAGATGGACACAAGCCCGCGCGCCGGGCGGCCGTCGGCCTGGCCCTTGGCATGCAGCATCTTGGCCAGCGACGCCACGATCCGGCCGCCCGTGGCGGCGAACGGGTGCCCGGCAGCCAGCGAAGAGCCGTTGACGTTCAGTTTGGACCGGTCAATGCTGCCGAAGGCGCCGTCCAGGCCCAGGCGGGTGCGGCCGAATTCCTCGTCCTCCCACGCGGCAAGGGTGCTCAGCACCGTCCCGGCGAAGGCCTCGTGGATCTCGAAGAAGTCGAAGTCCTCAAGGGTGAGGTTGTGGCGTGCGAGCAGCCGCGGCACCGCGAAGGCCGGTGCCATGAGCAGCCCGTCCTTGCCATGGACAAAGTCCACGGCGGCCGCTTCGCCGTCAACCACGGCGGCGAGCTTGGGGAGGTCGTGGGCATCGGCCCATTCCTCGGAGGCGAGCAGCACGGTGGAGGCGCCGTCCGTCAGCGGGGTGGAATTGCCGGCCGTCATCGTCGCCTCGGCGCCAAGGTTCTTGCCGAAGACCGGCTTGAGCGTCGCCAGTTTCTCCAGGCTCGTGTCGGCCCGCAGATTGGAGTCGCGGCTCAGGCCCCGGTAGGGCGTCAAGAGGTCGTCGAAGAAGCCGGCGTCGTAGGCCGCGGCAAGATTCTTGTGGCTGTTGAAGGCGAGCTCGTCCTGGGCCTCCCGGGTGATCTTCCACTGCGCGGTGGTCAGCGCCTGGTGCTCGCCCATTGACAGCCCGGTGCGCGGCTCCCCCGTGTTCGGGGCATCGGGGGCCAGGTCCTTGGGCCGGAGCCGGCTGAGGACCTGCAGCTTCCGGGATACCGTCTTCGCCCGATTCAGGTCCAGGAGCACCTCGCGGAGCCCTTCGCTGACGGCGATGGGGGCATCCGAGGCCGAGTCGACGCCGCCGGCGATCGCCGACTCGATCTGGCCCAGCTTGATCTTGTTGGCCAGGCCGAGGACTGTCTCCAGGCCGGTGGCGCATGCCTGCTGGAGGTCATACGCGGGGGTCTCGGCGGAGAGGGCCGAGCCGAGGACTGCTTCCCGGGTGAGGTTGAAGTCGCGGGAGTGCTTAAGGACGGCTCCGGCGGCGACTTCCCCGATCCGCTCATCCTGGAGGCCAAAGCGGGCGATGAGTCCGTCCAGGGCGGCGGTGAGCATGTCCTGGTTGGAGGACTTGGTGTAGGCGCCGCCGGTCCGGGCAAACGGTATGCGGTTGCCGCCCACAACCACGGCTTTGCGGAGCTGCGTGGCGGCGGTCGGTTCCTGCGGGCCGGGTACTGACTGTCCGTTGACGGACATGGGCTGTCTCCTTCGATCAAAGCGGTTACCGATACCCAGCGTACCTGATACGCTGGGTATCGTGAACATCCCCCACGCTAGTCCGCCGGACGCCACCACGGCCAGCGGCAAGGCCGCCGCCAGGGGCGCCGGCCCCCGGCCCAGCACCCCGCCAAACACCCCGTCAAGCGGCGCGTCGGGCGCCCCCTCCGGCACCCCCGGTGGGCCGTCCGGCGTCGACGGCCGTTCCTCGCGGTGGCAGTCCCACCGCGAGGAACGGCGGCGGGAGCTCATCAAGTCAGCCCGGAAGGCGGTGCACGCCCTGGGCAGCGACGCTTCCATGGAAGACATCGCCGTAGCCGCGGGAACGTCAAAGTCCGTGTTCTACCGCTATTTTGGTGACAAAGCCGGTCTCCAGCAGGCCGTGGGCGAGGTGGTGCTGGGCCAGATGCAGCGCCGGATCCAGGAGGCCGCCCAGAGCGCCCAGACACCGCGCGAGGGCCTGTTCGCCATGGTCTCGGCCTACCTGCAGATGGCCGAGACCAGCCCGAACGTCTATACGTTCGTGACGCGCCACGGCCACGGCGACGCAGACACGGCGGGTCCGTCCGTCTCCACCGCCGGGGCGCTGAGCCACTTCTTCGCCGCCATCAGCGACATGATCGCCCGGCCCATGCGCAGCCACCTGGGCGGCGGCCAGGACAAGGAAGCCGTGATCGGCTACTGGCCCAACGCCGCGATCGGGCTGGTGCGGAACGCCGGAGAGCAGTGGCTCGCCAGCCCGCCGGGACCCGCCAAGCCGGACCAGGAGGCCATGGCACGGCAGATTACGGACTGGCTCTGCTTCGGGATCGCTCCCGAACTGCAGACGCCGCCCCCGGCGGGGGCGGACCCTGTGCCGGACCGCGGCACCTCGTAGCACCGACACCCGGGCCCCCGGCCCCGCAGCCGAGACCCCGGACCTGAGGCCTTAGCACTGAATTGTCAGAACCAAAGAAGGAATCGACATGACTGAACTCGCCGACCGTACCGCCGGCACCGAGCCCGGACGCAGCACAACACCGGCAGCCGGCCGGCCCGGCGCTCCGGAGCAGCCCGCCGTCGACGTCGCAGCCCTTGGCGAGCAACTGTTGGGCAAATGGGCCGACGTTCGCCGGCACGCCCGCGCGGTGTCCGGCCAACCGGAACTGCACAAGATCGAAGGCCTGACCCACACCGAACACCGCCGGCGTGCCTTCGGGCAGCTGGAGCACCTCGTGCGCCACGAAGCCGTCCACCGGGCCTTCCCGTCCGCGCTTGGCGGCAACGATGACCATGGCGGCAACATTGCAGGCTTCGAGGAACTGGTCACCGCCGATCCTTCCCTGCAGATCAAGGCCGGCGTGCAGTGGGGCCTCTTCGGTTCCGCCGTGATGCACCTGGGCACCGAGGACCACCACCGCAAGTGGCTGCCGGGCATCATGAGCCTGGCAATTCCCGGCTGTTTTGCCATGACCGAGACCGGGCACGGCTCGGACGTCGCCAGCATCGCCACCACGGCCACCTACGACCCGGCCGCCGAGGAATTCGTGATCCACACGCCGTTCCGGGCCGCGTGGAAGGATTACATCGGCAACGCCGCGATCGACGGCCTGGGCGCGGTCGTCTTCGCCCAGCTCCTGACCAAGGGCGTCAACCACGGCGTGCACGCCTTCTACCTGGATCTGCGCGACCCCGACACCAAGGAATTCCTGCCCGGGATCGGCGGCGAGGACGACGGCGTCAAGGGCGGCCTGAACGGCATCGACAACGGCCGGCTCCACTTCGCGAACGTCCGCATCCCGCGCACCAACCTGCTCAACCGCTACGGCGACGTCGATGCCGAGGGCAACTACACCTCCCCCATCGCCAGCCCGGGCCGGCGTTTCTTCACCATGCTCGGCACCCTCGTCCAGGGCAGGGTCTCGCTCGACGGTGCCGCCGTGGCCGCCTCCAAGCTCGCGTTGAAGACCGCCATCCAGTACGCCACCGAGCGCCGGCAGTTCAACGCCTCCTCCCAGACCGACGAGGAGGTCCTGCTGGACTACCAGCGGCACCAGCGCAGGCTCTTCACCCGGCTCGCCACCACTTACGCGGCCAGCTTCGCGCACGAGCAGCTGCTCGAGAAGTTCGACGACGTTTTCTCCGGCCGGCACGACACCGACGAGGACCGGCAGGACCTCGAGACCCTGGCCGCGGCGCTCAAGCCGCTCAGCACCTGGCATGCCCTGGACACGCTGCAGGAATGCCGCGAGGCCTGCGGCGGTGCCGGCTTCCTGATCGAGAACCGCTTCGCGTCGCTCCGCGCGGACCTGGATGTCTATGTGACCTTCGAAGGCGACAACACGGTCCTGCTGCAGCTCGTCGCCAAGCGCCTGCTCGCGGACTACGCCAAGGAGTTCCGCAACGCCAACGTCGGTGTCCTGGCCCGCTACGTCGTGTCCCAGGCGACGGGCACTGCGCTGCACCGCAGCGGCCTGCGCCAGGTGGCCCAGTTCATGGCCGATTCCGGCTCCGTGCAGAAGGCCGCGATCGCCATCCGCGACGAATCAAGCCAGCGCGCCCTCCTGACCGACCGGGTCCAGACCATGGTCGCGCAGGTCGGCGCGGCGCTCAAGGGGGCCAACAGGCTCCCGCAGCGGCAGGGCGCCGCCCTGTTCAACGCACACCAGCACGAGCTCATCGAAGCCGCACAGGCGCACGCCGAGCTGCTGCAGTGGGAGGCCTTTACCGAAGCCCTCGGCAACGTCACCGACCCCGGTACGCACAAGGTCCTGACCTGGCTGCGTGATCTCTTCGGCCTGTCGCTCATCGAGAAGAACCTGTCCTGGTACCTGATGAACGGCCGGTTGTCGATGCAGCGCGGGCGCGCCGTGGGCGAGTACATCAACCGGCTCCTCGTGAAGATCCGGCCGCACGCCGTCGACCTTGTGGACGCGTTCGGCTACGGACCTGAGCATCTCCGCGCGGAAATCTCGACCGGGGCGGAAAAGATCCGGCAGGACGAGGCCCGGGACTACTTCCGGAAGCAGCGGGCCAGCGGCCAGGCGCCCGTGGATGAGAAGATCCTGCTCGCCCGCACCACGCTGCAGTCCAAGGCCGCGCGCGCCTGAGCTTTCAGCGGCACCATCATCCGGCGAAGCCATTAACGCACGACGGCGCCGCTCCCCGTTGAGGGGCGGCGCCGTCGGGTGTTCAGCAGTCCTTGCCTGAGTCCATATCTCTGTCTGGAGGACTGCTGGTCAGGAGGCCGGGCCCGGAAGTACCGAACGGTAGACCTCCAGCGTGGTCTCTGTGATCGATTCCCAGGAGAAGTGCTCCTCCGCCCGGCGCCGGCCCGCTTCCCCCATGGCCCGGGCCCGGGCGGGATCGGACACCACGTCGGTCAAGGCGGCGGCGAACTCGGTGACAAACTTTTCCGGGTCGAGCGGGGTGCCCGTGCCGTCGGTGACCTGTTCGAGCTCCACGAGCAGCCCGGTCACGCCGTGATCGACAACCTCCGGGATACCGCCGGTGGCGCTGGCCACCACGGCGGCACCGCAGGCCATGGCTTCAAGGTTCACGATGCCCAGCGGCTCGTAGATCGACGGGCAGGCGAACGCCGTGGCGTGGCTGAGGACCTGGATGAGCTCGTTGCGGGGCAGCATCCGTTCCACCACGATCACGCCCGTTCGCTTGCTCTGCAGCTCCTCGATGAGGCGCGCGGTCTCGGCCGCCAGCTCGGGAGTATCGGCTGCGCCGAGGCACAGCACCAGCTGGACATTGGCCGGCAGTTTGGCGGCGGCACGGAGGAGGTAGGGAACGCCCTTTTGCCGGGTGTTGCGGCCGACAAACACGACGCTCGGCAGCGAGGGGTCGATCCCGAGCGCCCGGACCACGTCCTCGCCCTCGTCCCGGTTCCACAAGCTGACGTCAATGCCGTTGTGGACCACCTTGACCTTGGCCGGGTCCACCTCCGGATAGCTGCGCAGGATGTCCTGCCGCATGCCTTCCGAAACGGCGATGATGGCGGCGGCGGCCTCGTAGGCGGTCTTTTCCACCCAGGAAGACACCGCGTAGCCGCCGCCGAGCTGTTCGGCCTTCCACGGGCGCAGCGGTTCCAGGCTGTGGGCGCTGAGCACATGGGGAATGCCGTGGAGCAGGGACGCAATGTGTCCTGCCATGTTGGCGTACCAGGTGTGGGAGTGCACCAGGTCCGCGCCGGCGATGTCCGGAACGATCCTCAGATCCACCCCGAGGGTCTGGATGGCGGCGTTGGCGGAGCCCAGGTCTTCGGGCACGGAGTACGACGTGACCGTCGCTCCGTGGTACCCGGGCTCGCGGGGCGCGCCGAAGGCACGCACCTGTAGGTCCACACGTTGGGCCAGGACTCTACTGAGCTCGGCCACATGGACTCCGGCGCCGCCGTAGATTTCCGGCGGGAATTCTTTGGTCACAATGTCTATTCGCACATGCACCAAGGTAGTCGTTACGGTGGAACTGATCTAGTGTGAAGACGTTCGGGCATGCCGGACTGTTTTGGGGAGTAACGAAGGCGTTCAGGAGCGATAACCATGCCGCAGCAAAAGAAAGTCTTGGCAATTGTCCTCGCAGGTGGCGAGGGAAACCGGCTCATGCCATTGACGGCGGACCGGGCCAAGCCGGGCGTGCCGTTTGCCGGAAGCTACCGGCTCATTGACTTTGCCCTTTCAAATCTTGTGAATTCGCGTTATTTGCAAATTGTGGTGCTGACGCAATACAAGTCGCACAGCCTGGACCGGCACATTTCTGAAACGTGGCGCTTGTCCACCCAATTAGGCAACTACGTGGCCTCCGTTCCGGCCCAGCAGCGGGTCGGCAAGAGCTGGTTCCTGGGGAGTGCCAACGCCATCTATCAGTCCCTGAACCTGATCCACGACGCCAACCCCGACATCGTCGTCGTGGTGGGCGCAGACCACGTCTACCGCATGGACTTCTCCCAGATGGTGGCGCAGCACGTAGCCAGCGGGGCCAAGGCGACGGTAGCCGCCGTCCGCCAGCCGCTGCACATGGCGGACCAGTTCGGCGTGATCGAAACCGACCCCGAAAATCCGGACAAGATTTCCGCCTTCGTCGAGAAGCCGTCCTCGACGCCCGGCCTCGCGGCCGACCCGAGCCAGTTCCTGGCCTCCATGGGCAATTACGTGTTCAACGCCGATGCCCTCGTCGAAGCCCTGCACGTTGACGCCGAGCGCCTCGACACCAAGCACGACATGGGCGGGGACATCATCCCCTATTTTGTCTCCCAGGGTGAGGCCGGCGTCTACGACTTCACGCTCAACGACATTCCCGGGTCCACCGAACGGGACCGCACCTACTGGCGCGACGTCGGCACCATTGACTCGTTCTACGACGCCCACATGGACCTCATCTCCCCTGTGCCGGTGTTCAACCTCTACAACTCCGAGTGGCCGATCTACACCCGCCAGAGCGTCTCCCCGCCGGCCAAGTTTGTCCGCGGCAAATCCAACACCGTGGGCAGCGCCCTCGATTCCATCGTGGCCAACGGCGTCGTCGTCTCGGGCGGCATCGTGGAGGGCTCAGTGCTCTCCAACGATGTGTACGTCGGCACATCCAGCCGGGTCCTGGATTCGGTGCTCATGGACAAGGTCAATGTCGGCGAGGGTGCTGTGATCAGGCGCGCCATCCTCGACAAGAACGTCAAGGTTCCGGCCGGGGCCGCGATCGGCCTCGACGCCGAACTCGACCGCGCCCGCGGCTTCAAGGTCACGGAGTCCGGCATCACCGTCCTGTCCAAGGGGCAGCTCGTCCCGGAGCCCGGCGACGCAGAACGGGCGCTCTCCGCCGCTAACCTGCGCCTTGTGCCGGATGCCGTCCGCGCTGCCACCGAAAACTGGCCGGAACTGCGGGACTCGGTGGACAGGGTCGCTGAGGCGCAGGCCGCCGCCGTCGGCGTGGACTCCCAGGGCAAACGCTCGACCAAGGCCTACTAAGGCCGGTGCCCTGCCGGAGGTCCGGCAGGGCACCGGTTGCCTGTAAAATTGGGGCAATGAGCTCCCCCGATCTATCCTCCGATCTTTCCGTTGCTGCGTTGACCCCAGCCGAGCCGGCCGGTGCCGAGCTGACCCCGGAGGAGATTCGGGCTTGCCTGAAGGTCCTGAACACCATCCACGCGTACGACGAGGAACACCCGGACTACGTGTCCGTCCGCCGTGCCACCGGGAAGATGTTCAAGGCGGTCAAGCGCCACCGCCGGGTTGCCAAGCGCGATGAGATCGCCGAAGCGGACCGCGCCGTCATCGCCCAGACAGCGACGGCGGCCCCGGACAGAATCGACGACGAGACGCGCGGCAACAAGCTTGCCCCGTCCGCGACCGGCGAAATCGCCGGGCACCTCATCAGGTCTCGCCCGTGTTACATCTGCAAGCAGCACTACACCCAGGTGGACGCCTTTTATCACCAGCTGTGCCCCGAGTGTGCCCTGTTCAGCCACAGTAAGCGCGACGCGCGCACCGACCTGACCGGCCGCAATGCCCTGTTGACCGGTGGCCGGGCGAAGATCGGCATGTACATCGCGCTCCGGCTCCTCCGGGACGGCGCCCACACCACCATCACCACACGCTTCCCGAAGGACGCCGCGCGCCGCTTTGCCGCCATGGAGGACAGTGCTGACTGGCTGCACCGGCTCCGGATCGTGGGCATCGACCTCCGGGATCCGTCCCAGGTGATGGCCCTGACGGACTCCCTGGACGCCGCAGGACCGCTGGACATCATCATCAACAACGCGGCCCAGACGGTGCGGCGCTCCGGAAACGCCTATAAGCCCCTGGTCGACGCCGAGGACGAGCCGCTGCCCGCGGCCCTTCAGGCCGGCAATGGGGGGCCCGAGCTCGTCACGTTCGGCCACGCGCATGACAAGCACCCGCTGGCACTGGCCAGCACGGTGCTTGAACACCCTGTGCTGGCCGGGGACGCCATCACCTCCCTGGCCCTGTCCACGGGTTCTGCCTCACTGGAGCGCATTGCCTCGGGCACCGCGATCGACGCCGGCGGGCTGGTGCCGGATCTCGCCACGATCAACAG
This sequence comes from Arthrobacter humicola, assembly GCF_039531445.1. NCBI lineage: Bacteria > Bacillati > Actinomycetota > Actinomycetes > Micrococcales > Micrococcaceae > Arthrobacter > Arthrobacter humicola. The sequence goes on from NZ_BAAAQB010000041.1 coordinate 272,740, forward strand.
CTGGACCCAGGTGGTGGACGAGGTGGACCCGCTGGAGATGCTCGAAGTGCAGCTGTGCAACGTCACGGCCCCGTTCCTGCTGGTGAGCCGGCTCCGCGGCGCCATGAAGCGCTCCACCGCGCGGCGGAAGTACATCGTCAACGTCAGCGCCATGGAAGGCCAGTTCTCCCGCGCCTACAAGGGCCCCGGGCACCCGCACACGAACATGGCCAAGGCGGCGCTGAACATGATGACGCGCACCAGTGCCCAGGAAATGCTTGACGCCGACGGGATCCTGATGACCGCAGTGGATACCGGCTGGATCACGGACGAGCGCCCGCACTACACCAAGGTCCGTCTCATGGAAGAGGGCTTCCACGCGCCCCTGGACCTGGTTGACGGCGCGGCCCGCGTCTATGACCCGATCGTCATGGGCGAGGCCGGCGAAGATCAGTACGGCGTCTTCCTCAAGGACTACAAGCCCAGCCCCTGGTGACGTCCGGAGCTCCCCGGATCCGCCCTGGCGGCACGGGGAGCGCGCTGCGGGACACGTGTGGCCGCCGGGCCTTATGGCCCCTTGACCGGGCCTTATGGCCCTAATGGGAGTCCGGGCCTGCCCGTAGGGTGTCTGTCCATGGACTCAACCACGCCCTCGCCCGATTACTCGCTCACCATGGACCAGTGCTGGGTCCTCCTCGATACCGAAGCCGTGGGGCGCGTCGCGCTGATCGTGGACAGCCATCCGGAGATCTTTCCAGTGAACTTTGTGCTGGAACGGCGTGCGATTGTCTTCCGCACTTCCGGCGGCACGAAACTGTGGGGCGCCATCACCTCCAAGCCGGTCGCCTTCGAAATCGACGGCTACGACGCCCACGACGAAGCGGCGTGGAGCGTCATGGCCCGTGGCGAAGCCGAGCTCATTGAGAGCCAGGAGGAGAAGGATGCCGTGGATGCGTTGCTATTGGAGCCCTGGCAGCCTGGCGAGAAGGCCTATTACGTGCGGGTCGCTCCCAAGGCGCTGACCGGACGACGCTTCAAGGTCAACCGGCCCGACCTCTGGACCACGCGCCTTTCGGACCCGCGCCGCTCCACCTTCGAATAGCTCCGGCGTCAGGACTCCTTCTCGGGCGAGTGCACGATCAGCACCGGGCAATGCGCATGCGCCACACAGGCGGAGCTGACGGATCCCAGAAGCAGGCCGCCGAAGCCGCCGTGGCCGCGGCGGCCTAGAACCAGCATATCCGCGGTTTTGCTTTCCTCGATGAGCACGTGGCGCGGATGGCCTTGGACGAGCCGGGTTTCGACGTTGGCGGGAGCGTCCGGGCCGAACGCCTTGGCGACTGCCTCGGCGAGGATCTCCCCCGCCCGGACATCAAAGTCATCGATGCCGACGGCGACGTAGCCGTCGTAGACCGGCGGGTAATCCCAGCAGGCCAGGGCGACCACTGTGGCGGACAGCGGCACGGCAAGGCGCTGCGCCTGCCGGAGAGCGTCCACAGAAGGCTCCGAACCGTCAACGCCCACAATGATGGTCCGGGTGTCGCTGGCTTCGTTCATTGGTGATCCCTCGTCGTCGTATCGGCCGGGCACGGATGGCGCCGCTCCCATGATGCCGCCGGGCCCTGTAGGCGCCTAGGGCCAAAAGTCATGCAGCGCCGCAGGCGGGTGGGCATTAGGACCCTTGTCCCGGGACACGGTGTGCAGAAGAATGGCTAAGGCTTGGGGAAGTCAGCGAACTACAGAATCAAACGGTGCAGCAGTAGGCGGCCGGACAGGAGAACCATGATTGCCTGGTCAGATGCAGGTCTCACTGCACCCGATGGCGTGCCGGCGGTTATACGCGTCTTTATCCTTGACGATCACGAGCTGGTCCGGCGCGGGTTGCAGGAACTCCTCGAAGGCGAGGGATTCGTCGTGGTCGGCAGTTCCGGATCCGCGGTCGAGGCAACCCGCCGGATTCCGGCCCTGCATCCGGACGTCTGTGTGCTGGACGCCCGGCTGCCTGACGGAACCGGTATTGAGGTCTGCCGCGACGTGCGCTCTGTTGACCCTTCCCTGAACTGCATCATCCTGACGAGCTTTGACGACGAACAGGCACTGCGCGGCGCCGTGCTGGCAGGCGCCCGGGGCTACGTACTCAAAGAGATCGGCGGCACCGACCTGATCGGGGCCCTGCGGCGGGCGGCCACCGGGGAATCGCTCTTTGAGGAAGGCGTCGCCGCCGGCGTCGTGGACAGCCTGGTGGATACCGAGGAAGTCGACCCCCGTACCTCGTCCCTCACGCCTCAGGAACGCCGGGTACTGGAACTTGTGGGCGGCGGACTGACCAACCGGCAGATCGCGGCGGAGATGTTCCTCGCGGAAAAGACCGTCAAGAACTACGTTTCCTCGCTGCTGGCCAAGCTTGGATTCGAACGCCGCACCCAGGCAGCCGTCTTCATCGCCAGTCCGGCGGTCCCGGTGGCCTCCGGCGGGAACGCCGGTGATGCGAACCGGCCGCACAGCGTCCGGTAGCACCTGCAGTCCGGGCGTACCGCCGAAAAATAAAGGGGCCCTAAAGGGGCACCGACCACTCGAGGCTCGTACCGGCGTCGGGCGTGCTGGTGATGGTGCACTCGCCGTCGAGCATCCGCGCCCGGTCCTCGAGGTTTGTCAGGCCTCCGCGTTTTTCCGGATCGGCGAATCCGGTGCCGTTGTCGTTGATCACCACCGTCACCCGGCCCTTGATGACGGCGACTGAGACGGAAATCGTGTCCGCGCCCGAGTGCCGGATCGCGTTGCTGAGGCCCTCGGAGACAACAGCCACCACGTTGTCGGCCTTGTCCGGTGTCACGGCATCCACCGGTCCGGTGATGGTCAGGCGCGGGGCAAAAGGCATGGACTTCGCCGAACTCTTCGTGACCCGGCGGATCCGGCCGCTCAGCAGTTCGGTTTCTCCGCCGCTGCTCTTGAGGGAGTAGATGGTGTCGCGGAGGCTCCGGATGGCCTCGTCGAGTTCGCCTGTGATGTTGCGGATCCGCTCCAGCGCCAATTCTTCCTTGGTGAAGCGGGTGAGGCTCTGCACGCTCAGTCCGGCAGCGAACAGCCGCTGGATGACGAGGTCATGGAGGTCCCTGGCGATCCTGTCACGGTCGGTGAAGACCAGGAGCTCTTCGCGCAGCCGGTGCACTCTGGCCAGTTCCAGGGCCAGGGCCACGTGGGAACCGAAGACGGCTCCCATTTCAATGTCTGTCCTGGCGTAGCGGACCGAATCTTTGTTCTTTGCCAGGAGGAGAAGCCCGTGGTGGGCGCCCTGGGTGCTGAGTGCCACGGCCAGCAGCGGCCCCGTGACGGAGCCGTCGACCTCCCCGACGACGTCGGACGCGTCGTCGAAGAGCACCGGCTCGCCGCCGTCGAGAACTCCTTCCAGACGTTCGGACTCAAGGTGGAGCGACCGTCCCGAAAAGGACCGTCCGCGTTCACCGGCGACGCCGATCACCACGTAGCTCGGCGAGTCGGCCGCGGGCGCCACCAGCAAGGCGAGGTCGGACGCGGACTCCTGGAGGGCGCGGGCGGCAATCGGGTCAAGGCCGCCCGAGGTGTAGTCCCGGTCGGTGCTCAACATCAGCCCGGAGACGTCCATGCTGGCTTCCAGCCACCGCGCCCTGCGGCGCGCGTCGTCGTAAAGGCGGGCGTTCTCGATGGCGACGCCGGCGGCTGCGGCGAGGGCGACTGCCAGGGCTTCGTCCTCGTCGGTGAAATCGCCGCCGCTTTCCTTCTCCGTGAGGTAGAGGTTTCCGAAGACGACTTCGCGGACGCGGACCGGGACGCCCAGGAAGGAATGCATGGGCGGGTGGTGTGCCGGGAAGCCGTAAGACTCCGGATGTTTTCGTAGATCGTGCATCCGCATTGGCCGGGGATCGGAAATCAGCAGGCCGAGTACGCCGTGGCCGGTCGGCAACGGACCGATCTGCTGTGCAAGCTCTTCGTCGATGCCGACGGTGATGAAGTGGCTCAGGGCGTGGTCATCGCCGATCACCCCCAAGGCGCCGAACCGGGCATGCAGCAACCGGCACGCCGACAGCACTACGCGCTCCAGGACTGCATCCAGACTCAGGTCCTCGGCCACCGCCACAACCGCTTCCAGCAATCCGGCCATGCGTTCCTGAGACTGTTGGAGTTCCTCGGCCCTGGAACCAAAACCCTTCAGCAGCTCCTCGAGACTGGGATTTGGCTCGGAGGCGGTATGGCCATGGCTCTTACCCGTCGAATGCATGTTGTTGCCCCAATCGCTCCGGCGCTCGTCGACGCTGACGACGTGATGCCAGAATACCGTGAACTGAACGGAAGGTCCCGAGTAGTGGGCATTTATTAGCGCTTTGTTCCATGGCTGGGACCTTTTGCCCTAGCCCCTGCTCACCCCTTCGGCGTAAGCTCGCCGGCATGAGTACTGATGCGAACCCGGGCGGCCAGACGTCGAAGGACCAGCCCCACGCCGTGGAAAACCTCGATCATCACGAATGCTGGCGACTCTTGCGCAGCGTCTCGGTGGGTAGGCTGGCGGTCTGGGTGGACGATCATCCCGACATCTTCCCGATCAATTACAAGGTCGATCACGGGACGCTGGTGTTCCGCACCGCAGTGGGCACCAAGCTGCAGGCAGCCACGGGCGACACGCCGGTAGCGGTGGAAGCGGACGGCGTCGACGCGGACACCGGGATCGCCTGGAGCGTCGTGGCCAAAGGCCAGGCCGCTCCGGTGCAGAACCCTGAGGAAGTCATGGACACCGTGGGCCTGTTGCTGTTCCCGTGGCAGGCCGGGAAGAAGGAGCACTTCGTCCGGATCACGCCGGATACCGTCACCGGCCGTCGGTTCAAGGTGGTTCCGCCGATGACCTGGTGGACACCGCTGGACGACGCCACCCGGTCGGGCCTGGAATAATCCTTACCCCCGGTCCCCTACCGCCCCGGTCCCCGGGTTGCGCTATCAGATATGGCTGTTCTGAGGGCTCAGAGCAGCCATAACTGATAGAGCAACGTTGTGCGGCTAGGCGAGTCGGGTGATCTCCACGCTGACGTTGAGGGCCGATCCGCCGCCGCCGGACAGGATGCCCTTGAGCGGCGGGACGTCGCGGTAGTCGCGGCCCCGGGCCACGGTGACGTGGAAGTCCCCGGCCGGCTTGTGGTTGGTCGGGTCCCAGCTGCGCCATTCGCCGTCCCACCATTCGAGCCACGCGTGGGACTGGCCGGCCACCGTCTCGCCGATGTCCGCCGTCGAACGAGGGTGAAGGTAGCCGGAAACGTAGCGGGCCGGGATCCCGCAACTGCGCAGGGAGCCGATGGCCAGGTGCGCCAAGTCCTGGCAGACGCCCTGCCGCTGGTTCCAGGCCTGCTCGGCGTTAGTGGTGACGCCGGTGGAGCCCTTCATGTACGTCATCTCGCCGCGCATCCAGGCGAAGACCGCCATGGCGGCCTCGTGCGGCGTCTTCCCCTCGACGACGCCCGGAATGATGCCAAGCACTTCGGTGCCCGGACCGGTCAGCTGGGACTGCGGAATCCAGTCGCTGTACTGGTTGAGCGTCTCCGGGGCCGCCAGGACGTCCCACCCGACGATGTCGGCCTCGGCTGCGATCTTCTCCACCCGGTGCACCTCCACGGTGGTGGTGGAGAGGACTTCGAGGTGTTCGTGGGGCATCTGCATGTCGAAGGCCGTCACGCGCGTGCCCCAGTAGTCGCGGTAGCTGCTCAGGGCCGCCTGCGAGGGCGACACCTTCATGGAGGACTCCAGGACCACCTGCTGCGGGTCCGTCAGCGGGGTCATCCGGGCCTCGTTGTAGGACAGGGTGACGCGCTTGTTGTACTTGTACGCCGTCTTGTGGACGATCCTCAGCCGGGTCATGAAACTTCTCCCACCCAGGCCAGTTCGTCTGCCTGATTGAAGTACTTACGGGAAATGGCGTCCGAGGCCTGCGAAACCGCCTTTTGCACGCGCTCCATGTGCTCCGGCAGTTCCGACATCAGGTCGTCGGTGCGGTGGAACTCCAGGAAGGTGCGGGCCTGGCCGACAATGCGGCGGGCGTCGTTGATGAAGCCGACGCGCTGGGCCGAGGGGTCCAGCTTCGCGAGGCACTCGTCGGCGTCGCGCAGGGCGTAGACGATCGACCGAGGGAACAGCCGGTCCAGAAGCAGGAACTCTGCCGCGTGCTGGTCGCCGAAGGCCGCCCGGCGCGTACGCAGGAAGGATTCGTACGCGCCCGCGCAGCGGAGCATGTTCACCCACGACATGCCGGCCGAGAGGACATCGCGCGTGGACAGCATGCGGGCCGTCATGTCGGCGCGTTCGAGGGACCGGCCCAGGACCAGGAACAGCCAGCTCTCGTCGTGGCTGACGGTGGTGTCGGCGAGGCCGCTGACCATCGCCGTGCGCTCCAGGACCCAGTTGCAGAACCGGTAGGTGCCCACGACGTCCTTGCGGTGCTGGTTCAGCCCGTAGTAGGTCGTGTTGAGGCTTTCCCATAGCCCGGAGGAGACGGTCTCCCGGGCACGGCGGGCGTTTTCCCGGGCCGCGCCGAGCGAGCCGGCAATCGACGTCGCACTGTGCTTGTCGTACGCCAGGGCGTTCAAGAGCTCGGGGAGGCCGAACTCGTCATTCTGCGGGCGTGCACCCATCACCGCCAGGAGCTCCTGCGCGACGCTGCGCTGTTCTTCCATGGGCAGGTGGTTGAGGCGCTCCAGGTGGACGTCGAGGATCCGGGCTGTGCCGTCGGCCCGTTCCACGTAGCGGCCGATCCAAAACAGTGACTCGGCAATACGGCTAAGCATTCGCGGTTACCTCCTGCGCGTCAGAAATCTGCTGCTGTTGCTGCTCTTTCTGGCTGTCGCGCCAGTTGCTTTCGACCGGCCAGACCGAAACCCGCTCACGGACCGTGATGGTGGGCCGCGGGATGACTTCGACCGGAACCTGCGGGGAATCCGCCAGGACCCAGGTGTCCTTGGAGCCGCCGCCCTGGCTTGAATTGACGATCAGCGAGCCCTCCTTGAGGGCCACCCGGGTCAGGCCGCCGGGAAGCACCCAGACGTCCTCGCCGTCGTTGACCGCGAACGGGCGCAGGTCCACGTGCCGGGGGCCGAACTTGTCGCCGCTGAGCGTGGGCACTGTGGACAGCTGCAGCACCGGCTGCGCGATCCACCCGCGGGGATCGGCGATGACCCGCTTGCGGAGGGCTTCGAGTTCTTCCTTGGACGCATCCGGGCCGATCACGAGGCCCTTGCCGCCGGAGCCGTCGACCGGCTTGACCACGAGCTCGTCGAGCCGGTCCAGGACGTGTTCCCGGGCTTCCTTCTCTTCGAGCCGGTAGGTGTCCACGTTGGCGATCACGGGCTCTTCGCTGAGGTAGTACCGGATCAGGTCCGGGACATAGCTGTACACGAGCTTGTCATCGGCGACGCCGTTGCCCACCGCGTTGGCGATGGTCACGCCACCGGCGCGGGCCGCGTTGACCAGGCCCGGGCAGCCGAGCATGGAATCGGCCCGGAACTGCAGTGGATCCAGGAACTCGTCGTCGATGCGTTTGTAGATGACATCCACGCGCTGCTCACCGGCGGTGGTGCGCATGTAGACGCGGTTGCCGCGGCAGATGAGGTCGCGGCCCTCGACGAGCTCGACGCCCATGAGGCCGGCAAGGAGGGTGTGCTCGAAGTAGGCGCTGTTGAACACGCCGGGGGTCAGGACCACGACGGTGGGATCGTCGACGCCGGCGGGCGCCGTTTTGCGCAGCGCGGACAGGAGCCGGCGCGGGTATTCCTCGACAGGGCGGATGAGCTGCTGGCCGAAGGCCTCGGGCAGGCCCTTGGCCATGGCGCGGCGGTTCTCGAGGACGTAGCTGACGCCCGAGGGCACCCGCACGTTGTCCTCCAGGACGCGGAAGGTGCCCGCGGCGTCCCGCACGACGTCGATGCCGGAAATGTGGACGCGGACGCCGCCGGCGGGTTCGAAGCCGTGCACCTGGCGGTGGAAGTGGGCGCTCGTGGTGACGAGCTGGCGCGGGATGACGCCATCGGACACCACGGTCATCTTGTCGTAGACGTCGTTGAGGAAGGCTTCCAGGGCCCGGACCCGCTGCGCGACACCGCGCTCCAGGACGCTCCACTCATCGGCGGGGATCACCCGGGGGACGATGTCCAGGGGGAAGGGGCGCTCCTCGCCGGCGAAGTCGAAGGTGACGCCGCGGTCCAGGAAGGTCCGTGCCATGGAATCGGCGCGGGCGCTCACATCGGCCAATGAAAGTTCACGCAGGGCCCCGGCCACCTGCCCGTAGGACTTCCGGGCCTGCTGGCCGGGGGTAAACATCTCGTCGTAGGCGCCGGTGCGGCCGGCAGCCTCGGAGTAATCCTGGAATAGGTCAGACATGGTGACTAGCCAACCACTTTTTCGTTACGAAATCATTTCGGCGGCCCCCGCACGGCGCGGTCGGCGCACGGGCGCCTGCGCGGGCGGCCGCAGTTACTGCTTTTCCCGCCGCGTACGGCAATGTAGGGGCGTGCCTTCCACCAGTTCCGCATCCGCGGCCGCGCCAGGCCTGATCGGCGCCGCAGCGGCCGTTGCCGCCGCCGTCGCTGTCCATCAGCTGCTCCCCGCGCTCCCGGCGATGACCCTGGCCGTGCTTCTCGGGCTCCTGGCCGCCAACCTGCCGGGTGTGGCGGGCTGGACCGCCGGGCCGGCACGTCCCGGGCTGGACTTCGCCGGTAAGCACCTCATGCGCGCCGGAATCGTGGTGCTCGGCCTGAAGGTCAGCCTCGGCGACGTGCTGGGCCTGGGCTGGGCGGCGCTGTTGCTGATTGCGGCCGTGGTGGCGGCGGCTTTCGCGGGTACTTACGGGATCAGCAGGCTCTTCCGGCTTCCTCCGCGCGTATCGCTGCTGGTGGCTACGGGGTTCGCCATCTGCGGGGCGTCCGCGATCGGGGCGATGGCCGCCGTGCGCCGGATCCGGCAGGAGGAAACGGTGCTGCCGGTGGCGCTTGTGACCCTGTGCGGGACGCTGGCGATCGGGGTGCTGCCGCTGCTCGCGCGGCCACTGGGCCTCGGGCCGGAGACCTTCGGGGCGTGGACCGGCGCTTCAGTACACGACGTGGGACAGGTGGTCGCCACCGCCCAGACCGCGGGCACCGCCGCCCTGGCAGTCGCCGTCGTCGTCAAACTCACGCGGGTGATCCTGCTGGCACCGGTGGTGGCCGCCGCGGGTTTCCACCACCGTCTGGGCTCCGAAGCCGACGGCGCCAAGCGCCCGCCGGTGATCCCGCTGTTTGTTCTCGGATTCGTGGCCCTGGCGGCCCTCCGCACCACCGGCTGGCTCTCCCCCGCCGTCCTGGACGCGGCCGCCGCTGTCCAGGACGCGCTGCTGGGCATGGCGCTGTTCGGACTGGGCTCCGCGGTGCGGGTGGGCCAACTCCTCCACACCGGCGCCCGCGCGCTGCTGGCCGCGCTGGCGTCCTGGCTGCTGATCGCCCTGCTCGGGCTGGGCGCCGCGTTCCTGATGTTCCCGCCGACGTGATCCGGCACACAGGCTCCCGTGATTAGATAGCGGGGTGTCGAATCAGAATCTGAGCCGCGACGAAGCCGCGGCCCGCTCCGCCCTCATCACCACGCACAGCTACGACGTCTCCCTGGACGTCCGGCAGGCAGCGGACCCGGGTGTCGCCGGCTACACGAGCCGCAGCGTCATCACGTTCTCGGCCAGCGAACCCGGAGCGTCGACCTTCGTGGACTTCATCGGGGGCAGCGTGCACAGCGTCTTCCTCAACGGCAAGGGCCTGGCCGTGGCCGACGTCGTGGACGGCTCCCGCATCCGGCTCGACAACCTGCAGGCCGAGAACCAGGTCACCATCACCGGGACGGCCCTGTACAGCACCTCAGGCGAGGGCATGCACCGCTTCGTGGATCCCGCCGACGGGCAGTGCTACCTCTACACGCAGTACGAACCCGCTGACGCGCGCCGGGTGTTCGCGAACTTCGAGCAGCCCGACCTGAAGGCCGAGTTCACGTTCCATGTCATGGCCCCGTCGGACTGGCAAGTGTCCTCCAACGGTGCTGAGGTCCTGCGCACCCAGCTAACGTCCGACCCCGCCACGAGCCTCTGGGACTTCGCCCCCACCCAGCCGATGTCGACGTACATCACCACCGTCCTGGCCGGTCCGTACTTCAAAGCCGGGGACACCTGGAGCGGCAGGCTGGCCGACGGCACGGTCCTGGAGGTGCCGCTGGCGCTCTACTGCCGCGCGTCCATGGCCGCGTCCTTCGACGCCGGGGCGCTCTTCAGTCTCACCAAGAACGGGCTGAGCTTCTTCAACGAGCTCTTCGATTTCCCCTACCCGTGGGGCAAATACGAGCAGGCGTTCGTGCCTGAATACAACCTCGGCGCCATGGAGAACCCGGGACTCGTGACCTTCACGGAAAGCTACGTCTTCAGCTCCCGGGCCGCCGACTCCCAGTACCAGGCCCGCGCCAATACCCTCCTGCACGAGATGGCACACATGTGGTTCGGCGACCTCGTCACAATGAAGTGGTGGGACGATCTGTGGCTCAAGGAATCCTTCGCGGACTACATGGGCACCTTGGGAGTGGACCGGACCACGGACTGGGACACGGCCTGGGTGAACTTCGCCAACAACCGCAAGGCCTGGGCCTACGTGCAGGACCAGCTCCCGACGACGCACCCGATCGTTGCCGACATATCGGACCTCGAGGCCGCGAAGCAGAACTTCGACGGCATCACGTACGCCAAGGGCGCCTCTGTCCTCAAGCAGCTTGTCGCGTACGTCGGGTTCGAGGCGTTCATTGCCGGCTCACGCCAGTACTTCAAGGACCACGCCTACGGCAACACCACCCTGGCCGAGCTGCTGACCGCGCTGAGCTCGGCATCCGGCCGGGACCTCGCGGACTGGGCCCGGCAGTGGCTGCAGACTTCCGGCATTTCCACCCTCTCCAGCGAGATCGAGGAGCACGACGGCGTCCTGGGCACCGTGACGGTCCTCCAGGACGCGGAGGACCCGACGACGGGCCGGCAGGAGCCGCGCCCGCACCGGCTGCGGATCGGCCTCTACGACTTTGACGACGCCGGCGTCCTGGTCTGCTCGGACAGCGTCGAGACCGACGTCAGCGGCGACCGGACCGACGTCCCGGCGCTGGCGGGGAAACCGCGGCCTGCCCTGCTGCTGGTCAACGACGACGACCTTAGCTACGCCAAGGTCCGGCTGGACCCGCACTCCGAGACCACGGCGCGCAGCTCCCTGGACAAGCTCAGCGATCCCATGGCACGGGCGCTGTGCTGGACGGCGCTGTGGGACTCGGCCCGTGACGCGGTCACGCCGGCCGCCCTCTACGTCGACGCCGTCCAGCGCTTCGGACCCGCCGAAACCGGGATCGGTGTGCTGCTGAATGTTCTGGGCAACGCCGCCACCGCGATCGAACGCTATGTCCCCGCGGCCGGCCGTGCCGCCGTCCGCCACGGCTTCCTGTCCCTTGCCGCGGACGAGCTCCACCGGGCCGCGCCGGGCTCCGACCAGCAGCTGGCGTGGGCCCGCACGGTCGCCGCGGCCAGCCGCTTCGACAACAGCCGGCTGGACCTGCTCCGCGGCATCCTCGACGGCAGCACGGTCCTTGACGGCCTGTCCGTGGATGCGGAGCTCCGCTGGAACTTCTGGCACGCCCTTGCCGCCAACGGGGAAGCCACCGTTGCCCAGCTGGACGGGGAGCTTGCCCGGGACAACACCGCCGCCGGCAAGTCAGGGCACGCCACGGCCCTCGCGGCCCGCCCCGAGGAAGCCGTCAAGGAGGCCGCTTGGCAGGAAGCCGTGCACGGCACCTCGCTCTCCAACCAGCTGCTGAGCGCCACCATCGCCGGCTTCAACACTGCCGCGGCGCCGCTGCTGCGCGGATTCACTGACCGCTATTTCGACTGCCTGGTGGACGTGTGGGGCGGGCGCAGCATTGAAATCGCGAGCCGGATTGTCCGGGGGCTCTACCCGGCCGGGCAGGACCTGGACGGCAGCACCCCGGACACGCACTCCGTCATTGTCCGGACGGACCACTGGCTCGCCGGGCACCCGGAAGCACCGCGGGCGCTGCGCCGCATCATCATCGAACAGCGCAGCCACCTGCACCGTTCACTCACGGCGCAGGCCCTGGCGGCGAATCCCCGATCGACTGCTCCGTAACTGCCCTTTTGGCGGCTCTAAAGGGCCGTTACGGAGCAACCGGCGGGGGTGCAGGGGCTCAAGGCACCCGGTGGAGCCACTCCGCGGTGCCGAACTTGGTCTCGACGCGGCGGCCGGCCGCCTCGAGTTCGGCGTCGGTGAGTTCGGACGGCGTCGCGCCATAGCGTTCAGCGAAGACGTCCATCATGGCCGCGACGATCTCTGCGCGGGCCATGCCGGTCTGGCGGCGCAACGGATCCACCCGCTTTTTCGCGCTCCTGGTGCCCTTGTCCGACAGTTTCTCCTGCCCGATGCGCAGGACCTCGACCATCTTGTCGGCGTCGATGTCGTAGCTCATGGTGACGTGGTGCAGCATGCCGCCGTTGGCGAGCCGTTTCTGGGCCGCCCCGCCGATCTTGCCGTGCTCGGTGGCGATGTCATTGAGCGGCACGTAGAAGGCGCTGATGCCGACCTTCTCCAGCGCGGCCATGACCCAGGCGTCCAGGAAACTGTACGAGTCCGCGAAGCTGATGCCGTCCACGAGGGTCTGCGGGAGGTAGAGCGAGTAAGTGATGCAGTTCCCGGCCTCCATGAACATCGCCCCGCCACCGCTGATCCGGCGGACCACGCTGATGCCGTGCCGGGCCACACCTGCGGGGTGGAGCTCATTGCGGACCGACTGGAAGCTGCCGATCACCACGGAGGGCTCCTCCCAGTCCCAGAACCGCAGGGTGGGATTGCGCCGCCCGGCCCCGACCTCCTCGGTCAGGACCTCATCCAAGGCAACGTTGACGTGGGTGGGCAGGACGGACGGGGCGATAATGTTCCAGTGGTGGTCCGCCCAGCCCGTGGCCTTCGCCAGGGCGCGGCGGACGGTGACCGCGACGGCGTCGGCAGAAAAGCCAAACAGCACGGCGTCTTTGGGCAGGGCCGCCGTCACGGCCGCCGCGATGTCGGCGGCGCCGGTGTCCAGGGCCAGCCCTGTGAGGGCCCGGTTGATCTCCGGCAGCGCTTCGTCCGGCTCCAGGAAAAAGTCACCGCTGAGCGAGACGTTCGTCAGCACGCCGTCCACGACGTCGAAATCGGCGACCACAAGCTTGCCGCCCGGGACCTTGTATTCGCCGTGGTGACGGCCGCCGTCGTCGTGCGCGGAACCGGAAGCATAGGGAAGGGTCGTCATGGCATTAATCCTGCCACGGCAATCCTGCCGGCGGCGCGACGGAAGCGGCGGCGGCCCGGGCGCCGCCAGCGGCGCGACGTACGGCGGTACGCGAGGGCAACGCAAAAAGCCCGCACCGTTGCCGGTGCGGGCTTCCTACAAGACCTTGGGGAAGAAAGTTACTTCTTGCCGCCGAAGCCCTTGAAGCGAGCGTTGAAGCGCTCGACGCGGCCTGCGGAGTCCATGATGCGCTGCTTGCCCGTGTAGAACGGGTGGGACTCGGAGGAGATTTCGACGTCGATGACCGGGTAGGTGTTGCCGTCTTCCCACTCGATGGTCTTGGAAGAAGACACGGTGGACTTGGTCAGGAACTTGACGCCGGAAGCCAGGTCGTTGAAAACAACAGCTTCGTACTTCGGGTGGGTATCAGACTTCATAATTGGACCTTTGTTCGCACAACTGGATTTTGCCAGCTGCCAGGTATGAATGGGATGGCCGGCGGAAAGCACCGGACGGCCAGCTATCAATCATAGCGGAAAGCGGACGGAGTGACGAACGCCGTTTGCGCACGTCAGCCCTTCGGGCGGAGCTCCCAGAACGCGACCGCCGACGCCGCCGCGACGTTGAGTGAATCGACGCCCGGGCGCATCGGGATCTTCACGGCGAGGTCGACGGCGGCCAGGGTGCCTTCGCTCATGCCCGCCCCCTCCGTGCCCAGCACCAGTGCCAGCCGCTCGGGGCGCCGGGCCGCGAGCTCGTCCAGGTCCACGGCGTCATCCGTGAGCTCCATGGCGGCCACGGTGAAACCCTGTTCCCGGAGCGCGGCCAATCCTCCCGCCCAGTCTTCCAGCCGCGCCCACGGCACCTGGAACACCGTGCCCATGCTGACCCGCACGCTGCGCCGGTACAGCGGATCCCCGCAGCGCGGTGACACCAGGACGGCGTCCACGCTCAGGGCAGCGGCGGAGCGGAAGATCGCCCCCACGTTGGTGTGGTCCACGATGTCCTCCAGCACGGCCACCCGGCGGGCTCCCGCGAGCAGTTCCGCCAGGGGCACCGGGGCAGGCCGGTGCATGGCGGCCATGGCGCCGCGGTGCAGGTGGAAGCCGGTGATTTCCTCCAGGAGCGCGGCCGGGCCGACATAGGCCGGGACGTCCGGGTACTGCGCAAAGACATCCGCCAGGTCCTCGGCCCATTTCTCGGCCAGGAAGAAGGACCGCGGCCGGTGCCCCGCCGCCAGGGCCCGGCGCAGGACGCGGGAAGACTCCGCGATGTACAGGCCCTCGGCGGGTTCGCGGACCTTGCGCAGGTGCACGTCCGTGAGTTGGGTGTAGTCCGAAACCCGCGGGTCGTCGGCGGAGTCAAGATAGTAAAAAGTCACGGGCAGGTCATTTCAGCAGGTTCGTGTGGTTATTTGAAAAGGTTGGCGATCATGAATCCCAGCGCCACCAGGCCCAGGACGAAGATGACCCCGCGCAGGACCACCGGGGAAAGCCTGCGCCCCACCTTGGAGCCAATCACCCCGCCGATCAGGGAGCTCACGGCGATCAGGCCGACCACTCCCCAGCTGATCCGGTCGAAGGCGAACAACAGGTAGGAGCAGGCGGCGACGACGTTCACGCCCAGGACCAGGATGTTCTTCATCGCGTTGGCGTTCTGGATGGTCCCGGTCATGAACACGCCCAGGATGCCGACCAGCAGGATGCCCTGAGCCGCGACGAAGTAGCCGCCATAGACGCCGGCCAGATACACCAGCACCACCAGCAGCACACCGTGGCGGCGGTCCCGGATCGCGTGCTCGGGATTTTCTTCCCGGTTCTTCACCCACCGCTGTAGCCGCGGCTGGAAGGCCACCATCAGCAGGGCCAGCACGATCAGGACAGGGGCGGCGTAGTAGAAGACCTTCTCGGGCAGGTGCAGCAGCAGGTAGGCGCCGGTCACGGCGCCCAGCAGTGAGGCCGGCAGGAGCCGGAGCAGCTGCTTGCCCCGGCCTGTCAGCTCCCTCCGGTAGCCCCAGGCGCCGGCGGCATTGCCGGCCACAAGTCCCATGGCGTTGCTGATGGACGCGGTGACGGGAGGGTAGCCCAGGGCGATCAGCACCGGGAAGGTGACCAGCGTGCCGGAGCCGACGACGCTGTTGATGGTGCCCGCCCACAGCCCGGCGAAGAAAATGAAGACGCTACTGAGGAGCTCCACGCGGGGTCAGCGGCCCCGTCAGCGGCTGGCGGTGGCGGTGTACCGGCCTGCGGTGACGGTGACGTCCAGCGGCAGACCGAACGTCGCGCTCAGGTTTTCGGCCGTGAGGACCTCGGGCAGCGGGCCGGAAGCCACCACACCGCCGTCGCGCAGGAGCATGGCGTGGGTGAAGCCCGGCGGCACTTCCTCGAGGTGGTGCGTGACCAGGACAATCGCCGGGGCCGACTCATCGCGGGCGAGTTCGCTCAGGCGCCGGACGAGGTCCTCGCGGCCGCCGAGGTCCAGCCCGGCGGCGGGCTCGTCGAGGAGCAGGAGTTCAGGGTCGGTCATGAGGGCTCGGGCGATCTGGACGCGCTTGCGCTCCCCCTCGGAGAGCGAGGCGAAGGGACGGTTGAGCAGCGGGCCCATGCCCCACTCGTTCAGCAGCCCGAAGGCGCGCCGTTCGTCGTCGCGCTCGTAGCCTTCGCGCCAGCGGCCGGTCACGCCGTACGCGGCCGTGACCACGACATTGAGGACCTTTTCTTGTTCCGGGATCTGGCTGGCCAGCGCGGCGGAGGACAGTCCGATCCGGGGCCGGAGTTCAAAGACGTCGACGGCGCCCAAAACTTCCTCCAGGATGCCCGCCGTGCCGGACGTGGGGTGGATCCGCGCCCCTGCCAGCTGGAGAAGAGTGGTCTTGCCGGCGCCGTTGGGTCCCAGGATCACCCAGCGTTCGCCTTCCTTGACCTGCCAGTCGACCTTGTCCAGGAGGGTCTTAGCCCCACGTACAACGCTCACGCCGGCCATTTCAAGAACTTCACTCATAGGAGTAGACACTAGGACAAAAAAGCGGACGACTGATAACCGGCGCAGCGGGCTGCCGTGGGGCGTCACGCGGCGGGGGCCGGTGCGCAACGAATTCGGGCCGTCCGGCGCCTGCTCGCTAGGATTGAAGCCATGAGTTCGAACGTGACCGCAGTCAGCTACGGCCTGAAACTGTCCCTTCCCGACATCGAGCGTCTGCGGTCGCTCCTCACGGCCGCGGGGCTGAGCGTCGACGCCGAAACCCGCACCGGCGACGGCCGCTTCGAGGTGTATGCGGCGGACTGCGCACTGGATTCCCTCGATGCAGAGCCCGGAAACGCCGAAGCCTCCCTCCGGGCGTCGCTGCTGGAGGGTCCGCGCCGCACGCTGGCGGCCTCAGGCATCGACGGCGTGGACACGGCCCTGGTTCCCGCGGAACTGCGCAACGCGCCTCGCAAGTTCCTGATCATGGACGTGGACTCCACGCTCATTCAGCAGGAAGTGATCGAGCTCCTGGCCGCTTATGCCGGCAAGCGCGAGGAAGTGACCGCGGTGACCGAGGCGGCCATGCGCGGCGAGCTGGACTTCGCCCAGAGCCTGCACGCCCGGGTGGCGGTGCTCGCCGGGCTGCCTGCCGACGTCGTCGAAAAGGTCCGCGCCGAGGTCAAGCTGACCGACGGGGCCGCCGAGCTCGTGGCGGCGTTCCAGGCCGCCGGCCACGCCGTGGCCGTGGTCTCCGGCGGGTTCAACCAGATCCTCCGGCCGATCGCCGAGGACCTGGGCCTGCACTACTGGATTGCCAATGAACTCGAGATCGTCGACGGTGCGCTGAGCGGCAAGGTGATCGGCGACGTCGTCGACCGCGCCGCCAAGGAGAAGTACCTGCGCGAGTGGGCGGCGGCCGAAGGCATCCCGATGGAGCACACGATTGCCGTGGGCGACGGCGCCAACGACCTCGACATGCTCGGCGCCGCAGGAATCGGCATCGCGTTCAATGCGAAGCCGGCCGTCCGTGCGGCCGCAGATGCCGCCGTGAACCTTCCCTACCTCGACGCCGTGCGGTACATCTCGGGGGTCTGACGTTCTTTCGTTGCGTTAACTGCGGGATGGCACGTCACGGCAATGTTTTGGGGGAAACATTGCCGCGACGTGCCATCGCGGCCGCGGGCCTGAGGTCCTAGTGGGAACCCTTGTCGGCCGACTTGGCTGCGGTTTTATCGAAATAATCGGCGCCGCCGACGTATTCGGTGTGACCGGTCTCGACGTCGGCCGTAGCCATCTTGGCGACCTCGGCGCCGAACTCCTTGACCGAGTACAGCTTGCCGGCCTCGGCACGGCGGGCCTCGATGGCGCCGGGATTGGAGCGGTCAAGCAGGGTGGCCGTGACGGTGCCCTCGATCATGTCGCCGGAAACAACCACAAGTGAGATGCCCTTGTCGGCCAGGTCCGGGACGAGTTCGCGCAGGGCGTTCTCGCCCGCGCGCTTGCTGCGCGCGACGGGCTCGTACTCGGGCATCGTGGGCACCGTGTCGATGAAGTGGGCCTGGTGGCTGGTCACGAAGACCACGCGGGAGCCTTCCGGCATGAGGGGCGCAGCAGCGTTGAGCATGTTCACCTGCGCGTCACGGTTCAGCTTCAGGGCGTAGTCCTCTTCCATGCCGGTCTCCATGCCGCCGGAGGCATTGAGGACCAGGAGGTCGAGCGAGCCGAAGTTCTCCATGGCGGCGCTGGCCAGGGCCTGGACGCCTTCCTGGGTGGTGAGGTCAGCCCCGACCGCCACCGCGCGGCCGCCGGCGGCCTCGATCTCGGCGACAACCTTGTTGGCGCGCGGCGCCTTCTGACGGTAGTTCACAACCACGGCCGCACCCTCGGCGGCGAGGAACTTGGCGACTTCGGCGCCGATTCCGCGCGACGAACCGGTCACGATCGCAGTCTTGTTCTCCAGCAGTCCCATACAAGCTCCTTTGTTCCAAACGTCCAAACACTGTGGGTCTGCAATCCATCATGCCAGCGGTCTTCGCCTTTTCAGTTGTTCAGCCTCCACAAAGAAGCCCCGGCGGCGTAGTTTCCGGGAGCATGGCGGGTCCCCTGTTTCTCCCTGCACCTCCCCTGCGCGGGACATGCTCTCCGTGTAGGCTCTGGCCTGGACATGTGGCCCATATGTCCAGTGCCGGGGGTCAGGACTGGGCATGTCCCCCCGGTGGAGACGCGGGCGGCCCGGCCGCATCGACTCATCAAGGTTCAATTCAGTGGTCAGCCCGTCCCCCGGCGTCTGGATGCACCACCTGGAGCGTCGCTCGGAAGATGACCTCGACGCCGAGGTCGCGGGCTGTCTCCAGCGGGCCCGCGACGAGGCCCGCTGACGCCGCGGCGGCACCTGCCGCCAGCCTCATCGCACGGCCAGTAGAGAGTCAAACCGCAGAGGATCAGCGAGTGCAGGATCAGCGAGTG
>NZ_BAAAQB010000041.1:291617-304179 GCF_039531445.1 Arthrobacter humicola
GTCCTTGTAGGTGGCCGTGACGTCTTCTTCCTTCGCCCCTGCAGGCAACGCAATGCTTCGTGTGGCCGAGCCGTAACGGAATTCCGAGCGGTAACCGGTCTTGCTCTTTTGCTCGGACTTTTCCTCCCGCTCCACCGAGATGTTCAGCATGCCCTCGCTGACCGAGACGTCGACGTCCGTGTCGGGATCGATGCCGGGCACTTCGGCCCGAACCACCAGGGTGCTGCCCTCCTGGAACTGTTCGATCTTGATGCTGGGCGCCAGCGTCAAGTCGCCGTCAAGGAAGCGGCGGACCGGTTCCAGCATGTCCGAGGGCGTCCATTTGCTCAGATCACTCATGATTTTCCTCCTGCGTCCACGCCCCTGCCGCGGCAGGTCAGGGGCTGTGAGCCCATTACACGCTCCCGGGCCGGCACTGCCAAGGGCAAAAAGGCCCGGCGTCGAGGAGACGGGCGGGCGTCCCGGGGATGGAGTCGCCAGACGGCAGACGGCAGACGGCAGCGGACGACGGCGGATACCGCCGTCGTCCGCTATGGCCGCCGCGCCCGGCACGGCCGGTGCGCGCGAGGCGGCCGTGCGCCGCCGTCGGGATCTAGTGGCCCATGCCGAGGCCGCCGTCGACCGGAATGATCGCGCCGGAGATGTAGGAGGCCTCGTCGCTGGCGATCCAGCGAACGACGTTGGCGACCTCGGAGGCCTCGGCGAAGCGCCCGGCGGGAACCTTGGTCAGGTAGTCCTTCTGGGTAGCCTCGGGCAACTCGGCCGTCATGTCGGTGTTGATGAAGCCCGGCGCCACCACGTTCGCGGTGATGCCGCGGCCGCCAAGCTCGCGGGTGAGCGAACGGGCGATGCCCACGAGGCCGGCCTTGGAGGCCGAATAGTTGATCTGGCCCGGCGCGCCGTACATGCCGGAGACCGAGGAGATCAGGACCACGCGGCCCTTGCGCGCCCGGATCATGCCCTTGGACGCGCGCTTGATGACGCGGAAGGCGCCCGTGAGGTTGGTGTCGAGCACGGAGGTGAAGTCGTCTTCGCTCATGCGCATCAGGAGCGTGTCCTTGGTGATGCCGGCGTTGGCAACGAGTACCTCGACGGGGCCGTGGGCGGCTTCGACAGCGGCGAACGCGGCGTCAACCGAGGCTTCGTCCGTGACGTCTGCCTTGACGCCGAGAATGCCCTCGGGCAGGGGCGATTCGCTGCGGAAGGTCACTGCGACCTTGTCGCCGTTGGCCAGGAAGGACTCGGCGATGGCCAGGCCGATCCCCCGGTTTCCGCCGGTGATCAGAACGCTGCGGCCGGTGGTGGGTGTTTCAGACATGCGGGGCTCCGGAATTCTGCGGCAGGGAAGGCCGCGCTGGGGGCTGGATTTTTCCTGCCTCCGATCTTAGCGTCCGGTTCGCATCCGTTTGGGCGGCTCCGCCGATGGTGAGAGAATCGGAGTAAGCCTTGGGAGCGTGATCTAACAGCCGTGACACTCAAAAACCGACCCGGTGTTCCTGTGCCCGGGAGGCCGGACGCCGAGTCCGGCGGCACTGAGGTGCACAGCATTACCGACGCCGCTGCCGCGCACTCGGACGAGATGCGCCAGCGGATGATCAAATACGCGATCGCCATGGGGATCCGCATGGTCTGCCTGATCCTCATTTTCGTCGTGGACGGCTGGTTCAAGCTCCTTCCCGTCCTGGGGGCCGTGTTCCTGCCGTGGGTTGCGGTGGTGATCGCCAACGGCAGCGACAAGGCGGAGATCCACAGCGATTCCCTCTTGGACTATGTGCCGCAGGTCGAGCTGGACGCCCCGGCTTTCACAGACCCGGGCCAGGCGTCCGCCTCGGATGGCGCCGGGGATGACGCCGCCGTGACGCTGCTGCAAGGCGAACTGATCGATGATGAGAACGACGACGACACCCACGGACGGGCAGCTTCATGAACCTCTTTGACCTGGCCGGGAACGGCGGCGGCACCGCCGCGGCCCCCGGCACCGTCTGCTCGCGGAAGGCCTGCCGCACGCCGGCGGAATGGCAGCTCCTGTGGAACAACCCCAAGATCCACACCCCGGAGCGGCGCAAGATCTGGCTGGCGTGCGGTGAACACCGCTCCTGGCTTGAGGACTATCTCCAGACCCGCGGGCTGTGGAAAGAGACACTGGCCCTCGAAGCGACCGCGTCCTTCGACAAGACTGCCCCCCTGGACCCGTCAGGCAGGATCGGCTGAATGTACCGCTTTCTCTTCTCCAGCAAGTGGCTGGGGTACTTGCTGCTCGCCGCGATCTTCGCCGCAGCCTGCGTGGGTCTTGGCCGGTGGCAGATGGACCGCCGCGCCGAGACACTGGCTGAAATCAACCGGGTGGTCTCCAATTACTCCGCCACACCGGTGCCCTTCTCCGCCGTCCGGGACCAGTTCAGCCGGCTCGATCCGGAGCGCGAGTGGACCCAGGTGGAACTCAAGGGCAGCTACGACGCCGCTGGCCAGCGAGTCGTCCGCAACCGGCCGCTGAACGGCCAGCCCGGGTACGAGGTCGTGGTGCCGCTGAGGCTCGAGTCCGGCGAAACTGTGGTGATCGACCGGGGCTGGCTGCCGATCGGGAACAACACGCCGGGCCGGCCCGACTCTGTGCCCGCGCCGCCGCAGGGACCCGTGACGGTGGTTGCCCGCCTCAAAGCCGGCGAACCCGAGCTCCAGCGCGGCGCCCCTGACGGCCAGCTGGCCTCGATCGACCTCTCGACCTATTCCACGCAACTGGGGTATCCGCTGCTCAGGGGCGCCTACGGACAACTTGCCTCGGAGTCCCCCTCGGTGCAGGCCATGCCCTTCCCGTTCCCCAAACCGTCCACCGATGAAGGAACCCACCTCTCCTACTCCCTGCAGTGGTTCGCTTTTGGTGTGCTGATGTTCGTCGGATTCGGCTATGCCGCCCGGCAGCAGGCCCGCAACGCCGCGATTGACGCGGAGGACGCGGAAGCTGAGGCCGCCCACGGCGGATTCCTGCACTCCAGCGGCCCGGTGGCCCGGCGTCGTCCTGTCCCCCGCAAGCGGAAGAACGCGACCGCGGAGGAAGAGGAAGACGCGATTCTGGACGCGCAGGGCTACTGAGACGTGGGCGCCTTGATTCCGGAGCCGGTGGCCCGGGTGAAGCACGCGCTGACCTCACTGGGCGCCGAGGACACCGTCACGGTGTTTGAGTCGAAAGTCCCGACGGCGGCCGCTGCCGCGAACGCCCTGGGCTGCGACGTCGCGGCCATCACGAACAGCCTCGTGTTCGACCTCGACGGCACGCCGTTGCTGATCCTGGCCAGCGGCGCCGCCCGGGTCGATGTCCGCAAGCTCGCCGCACAATTGGGGGCCGGGAAAATCCGGCGGGCCTCCCCCGAATTCGTCCTGGAACACACCGGTCAGGAAGTGGGCGGTGTGGCTCCCGTGGGGCATCCGGAGAAGATCCGGACGCTGTTGGACCAGTCGCTGGCGGCACACCCCGTGCTCTGGGCAGGGGCAGGCGACCACAATTCGATGTTCTCGATCAGCTACGAACAACTCCGCCGGATCACGGGCGCCGTGGAGATGCCCGTCCGTTAGGGGTTTACGCCAGCGTGATCAGGTCCAGGTAGTCTTCGTTCCAGTGGTCCTCGATGCCGTCGGGAAGCAGGACGACGCGCTCCGGGTTGAGCGCCTCGACGGCGCCCTCATCGTGGCTCACCAGCACGACGGCGCCGGTGTAGTTGCGCAGGGCGCCGAGGATTTCGGAGCGGCTGGCGGGGTCCAGGTTGTTGGTGGGCTCGTCGAGGAGCAGCACATTCGCGCTCGATGCCACAATGGTGGCCAGGGCCAGACGGGTCTTTTCGCCGCCGGAGAGGACACCGGCGGGCTTGTCGACGTCATCCCCGGAGAACAGGAATGAGCCCAGGATGCCGCGGACTTCGGAATCGTTCATGTCCGGGGCGGAAGAACGCATGTTCTGCAGGACGGTGCGGTCGACGTCGAGCGTCTCGTGCTCCTGGGCGTAGTAGCCCACCTTCAGGCCGTGGCCGGGGATCACTTCGCCGGTGTCCGGTTTGTCGACGCCGGCGAGCATGCGCAGCAGCGTGGTCTTGCCGGCACCGTTGAGGCCCAGGATGACCACCTTGGAGCCGCGGTCGATCGCGAGGTCGACGTCGGTGAAGATTTCCAGCGAGCCGTAGGACTTGCTCAGGCCGTCCGCGGTCAGCGGGGTCTTGCCGCAGGGCGAGGGGTCCGGGAAGCGCAGGGCTGCCACGCGGTCGTTTTCGCGGACCGCTTCGAGCCCGCCGAGGAGACGTTCGGCGCGCTTGGCCATGTTCTGCGCCGCGACGGCCTTGGTGGCCTTGGCCCGCATCTTGTTCGCCTGGTCCATGAGGACCTGGGCCTTCTTCTCCGCGTTGGCGCGTTCCCGCTTGCGGGCGCGCTCGTCGGTTTCGCGCTGGGTGAGGTAGCGCTTCCAGTCCATGTTGTAGAAATCGATCTGGGCGCGGTTGGCGTCCAGCAGGAAGACCTTGTTTACCGTCGCTTCGAGCAGTTCGGTGTCGTGGCTGATGACGATCAGGCCGCCCTGGTGGTTCTTGAGGAACTCACGGAGCCAGGAGATGGAATCGGCGTCGAGGTGGTTGGTGGGCTCATCGAGGAGCATGGTCTCGGCGTCTGAGTAGAGGATGCGCGCGAGCTCCACACGGCGTCGCTGCCCGCCGGACAGGGTCTTCAGCGGCTGGTTCAGCAGACGGTCCGGCAGGGCGAGGTTCGAGCAGATCGCCGCGGCCTCGGCTTCCGCCGCGTAGCCGCCGGCGGCCAGGAATTCGGATTCCAGCCGGTCGTAGCGGTTCATCGCCTTGCGCTGGACTGCCGCGTCCTCGCTGGCCATCTCTTCGTGCGCCAAGCGGAGCTTGCCGACGGCGACGTCCAGGCCGCGGACGGACAGGATCCGGTCCCGTGCGAGCTGCTCCATGTCCGGGGTGCGCGGATCCTGCGGCAGGTAGCCGATTTCGCCGCTGCGGGTCACCTTGCCGGCGGCCGGCAGGCCTTCGCCCGCGAGCACCCGCGTCAGTGTGGTCTTGCCTGCACCGTTACGGCCGACCAGGCCGATCTTGTCTCCCTTGTCGATCCGGAAGCTCACCTGGTCCATGAGGAGGCGGGCGCCGGCGCGAAGTTCGAGATCCTGGACGGTAATCAATGCAGCTAAGGCCTTTCACAACAGGGAATGCCGCGGCACATCGGGTGGAGTCTGGGCGGGGCCGGGGCAGGTCGGCCGAGAGCACGGCCTCTACAAGTCTACCGGCCCTGCCCGGGCTCCGTGACATGGGCACCGGCGGCCGCGGCCGGCCGCCGCGCGTGCCGCGGCCGGCATTCGTTGGCGGCGCCCTCCAGCATCCAAGCCGCCGCTTAGTGGGGCACCTACAAAAAACCCGGACGGCCGCGGCCGTACAGTCGAAATCACCATTCCGTTGTGCGCCGCATCGCCGCCATGCACCGCACCGCACCGCACCTTCGACAGGAACACCATGACGCAGACCGACCACCCCGCCACAGCCAAGACCGGGCTCTCGCGCCGCCGTAGCCGCTGGAACGCCACCGACCTCGGCCTGATCGCCGTGTTCGCCGCCCTAGTGGCAGGTTCCGCGCTGATCGCCGCCATTCCCGTTGGCGGACTCGGCGTGCCCATCACGCTGCAGACCCTAGCCGTCATGCTCACGGGGCTGGCGCTCGGCCCGGGGCGCGCCTTCGCCGCCCTGGGACTCTACCTGCTGCTGGGATTCGCCGGCCTGCCGATCTTCAGCGGCGGGCGCAGCGGGCTGGGCGTCCTCGCCGGCCCCTCCGCCGGCTACATCGTCGGGTTCCTGCTGGCTGCCACGGCGGTGGGCTGGCTGACCGTCGTCGTGCTCGCGCGCACCGCCACCCGGACCGGCAAACTCCGCGCCGTGCTCCTGTTCGCCGCCGCCATGGTGAGCAGCATCGTCTTCATCCACGGCCTGGGCATCCTGGGCATGATGGTCAACGCCAAGCTGGACTTCTCCAAGGCCTTCCTGGCCGACCTCGTGTTCTACCCCGGCGACATCATCAAAAACGTCCTGGCCGTGAGCATTGCCCTGGCCCTGCACAAGGCCTTCCCGGATCTGCTGCTCCGCCGCGTCCGGACGGCAGACGCCCGCCCGTGAGCACCATCGTCCTGGACCGGGTCTCGGTGCGGGTGTCCGTTGACGGCCGCAACGATCCCAAGACGCTGCTCCAGGAGCTTTCCCTCACATTCACGGAACGGCGCATTGGGATTATCGGGGCGAACGGCTCGGGCAAGTCCACCCTCCTGAGGCTCCTCAACGGGCTCGTTGCACCCAGCGACGGCACGGTAGGAGTCGACGGCGCCGATACCGTCCGCGCCGTGCGGGAGGTCCGCCGCCGTGTGGGCTTTGTCTTCACCGATCCGCTTTCCCAGCTGGTCATGCCCACCGGGCGCGAGGACGTGGAGCTGTCCCTGCGGCGCTCCATCCGCAACACCACGGAGCGCCGCGCCCACGCAGAGACAGTCCTGGACCGGTTCGGGCTCCTGCGCCTCGCGGACCAGAGCATCTACGAACTCTCCGGCGGCGAACGCCAACTCCTGGCCCTGGCCGCCGTCCTGGCCGTCGACCCTGAGGTGCTGGTCCTGGACGAGCCGTCCACGCTCTTGGACTTGCGCAACCGCGAATTGCTGCGGCGCACGCTGTCCGGGCTCCGCCAGCAGGTCATCCTGTCCACCCACGACCTCGAGCTCGCCCAGGACATGGACCGGGTCCTTGTGGTGGATGCCGGGAGGGTGGTGTTCGACGGCGGTCCGGCCGAGGCCGTCCGGCACTACCGCGCCCTGAGTGCTGCGGGCCTGCCTTCCTTGGGCCTGCCTGGGACCGGTGCCGGGGGCGCCGGGCTGGCCGGGCTTCAGCAGGGCGGGCTGGAGCGGCCGTGAGCGGCCACGGCTTCCTTTTGGCAACCTACTCGCCAGGCACTTCCCTGATCCACCGGGCGCCGCTGGGGCTGAAGTTCCTGCTGGTTGTCGGATGCGGAATGGCGTCCTTCCTGATCTCCGACTGGGCGGTGTCCGCCGTCGCGCTGGCGCTGCTGTGCGGGCTGTTCCTGCTCAGCGGCGCGGGCCCCGCCCGGCTGTTCCGCGCGGTGCGCCCGGTCCTGCCGGTCCTGCTGGCGATCGGCGTCTTCCAGTGGTGGCAGCTGGGCGCACCCACCGCCGCGCGGATCGTGCTGAACGTTCTGGTCTGTGTTGTGGCGGCCTCGATCCTCACCGCCACTACCCCGGTGCAGGCGCTCCTCGACGGCGTCGCATCCCTGGCCCGGCCGTTCCGGCGCTTCGGTGCGGACCCTGAACGCTTCGCCCTGACGATTGCCATCATGCTCCGCAGCATCCCGTTCGTTGCCGAGGCCTACCTGAACGTCCGCGACTCCGCCCGGGCCCGCGGACTCGACCGCAACCCCCGCGCCTTGGTGCTCCCAGTGTTCATCACCACCGTGGCCTTCGCCCGGCAGACCGGCGAAGCGCTGGCCGCGCGTGGCCTGGGCGAGCCCGAGGACCCGGAGGACCCGGAGGACTAGTCCCCTGACGGTTGCCCCGGGGCGCTCTCCCGGACCCAGTTCCACTGGACATGTCCTCCCCGGGCCGCGGGCAATGGACATAGAGCCACAGTGTCCACCCTTCAAACCGAGGAATGGACATGTCCCGCCCGCGGTGCCCGAGCGGCCCACACCCGGAGCCCACACCCGCTGGACATGCCCTCCCCGGGCCGCGGGCAATGGACATAGAGCCACAGTGTCCACCCTTCAAACCGAGGAATGGACATGTCCCGCCCGCGGTGCCCGAGCGGCCCACACCCGGAGCCCATACCCGCTGGACATGTCCTCCCCGGGCCGCGGGCACTGGACATAGAGCCATAGTGTTCACCCTTCAAGCCGAGGAATGGGCATGTCCCGTCCGCGGTGCCCGAGCGGCCCACACCCGGAACCCATACCCGCTGGACATGTCCTCCGTTGTCCGCAGCCACGGGACATTAGCCCCGCATGTCCACCGGCCGCGGCGAAGAATGGGCATGTCCCCCGGGTGGCCCGGGAGGGTCAGCCCAGGCTGCAGTACCCGAGCAGCGCGGCCGTGCCCATGCCGCCGGCGATGCTGATCATGGCCAAGGCGAGCTGGCCGGGCTCCCGGGACCTGCGGGCCTGTGCCAGCAGCCTGGTCACCAGCACCGCGCCCGAAGCTCCGTAGGCGTGCCCGAGAGCCAGGGCGCCGCCGTCGAGGTTCGCGCGCTCCGGATCGATCCCCAACTGATCCAGGCACGCGAGCGTCTGGGAGGCGAATGCCTCGTTGAATTCGACCAGGCCCAGGTCTTTAGACGTGAGGCCGTGGGCGGCCAGGAGCCGCCCGGCCGCCGCGGCCGCCCCGATGCCTAGCAGGTGCGGCGCCACCCCGGCAGTGTCGGTTCCCAGCATCACGAGTCCGTCGGCGGCGCCCAGCTGCCGGGCCCGTTCCACGGAGGTAATGATGACAGCGGCCGCGCCGTCCGCGTCGAAGCAGGAGTTCCCGGCCGTGACCGTGCCGCCGGCAGCGAACACGGGCGGGAAGCGGGCCATCAGGGCCGGGCCAAGGGTGGGCCTCGGACCGTCGTCGGCTGCCACGGCGGCCCCTGACTGCGCGGCGACCGGCACGAGTTCGCCGTCGAACCGCCCGGCGGCGGCGGCGGCCAGGGCACGGCGGTGGCTGCTAAGCGCGAAAGCGTCCTGGCGGTCCCGGCTGATGCCGTAGCAGGCGGCAACGTTCTCGGCCGCCACCCCCATGTCCGGGTCGCCGAGGCTGAGCGGGGCGAACTGGGCCCTGCTGTAGTAGTCCGCGCTGCCGTCCTCGTTGCGGTGCGCCCGGAGCGGGGCCGTGCTGATGCTTTCCACGCCGCCGGCGAGGTAGACGCCGCTGCCGCCCGCGGCGACGAGCCGGGAGGCCAGCACGATGGCGTCCAGCCCGGAGCCGCACTGCCGGTCCACCGTGACGCCGGGCACCGTGACGGGCAGGCCGGCCTCCAGTGCGGCGAGCCGGGCCACGTTCCCGCCGCCGCCCACGGCGTTGCCGATCACGACGTCGGTGACGGAGTCCGGCGTGAGGCCCGCACCGGCGTCGGAGAGAAGGGTGCGCAGCACCGGGGCCAGGAGCTCGTGGGAGCGCAGTTTCTTCAAAGTGCCGTTGGCCCGGCAGAGCGGCGTCCGCCGTGCGGCGATGATCACCGGCTGCCGGTCCTCCGGCAACAGCCCCGGGAAGGACGGCGCGCCTGAAGCACGCCCGCCGGAAGCCGGGCCGCCTCCCAAAGGGCCGCCTCCCAACGGACCGTCTCCCAAGGGACCGTCTCCCAACGGCCGAGGCTCCGTGCGCCGCTCAGCCAAGGCGCCGGATCCGGGGATCGTTCCGGTCCACCCAGTCGAGCAGCAGCTGCCGGCTGATCTTGCCCCGGTCGGTCAGGGGCAGCTCGGCCAGCGCGAAGTATTCGAGAGGGCGCTTGTTGCGTGCCAGCACGTCCTCAATGCCCGCCTTCAGCTGGGTGGCGGTGACCGCCCCGTGTGAGGGCACCACGGCGGCCACCACGCGCTGGCCCCGAAGGTCGTCGGCCATGCCGGCAGCAACGGCCGCCGCGACGCCCGGGACGGACGCCAGCGCCATTTCGACTTCGTGCGGGTAGACGTTCGTGCCGGCGGTGATGATCATGTCCGAGCGGCGGCCCAGCATGTGCAGGGTCCCGCCGGAGACGTATCCCTGGTCCCCGACGGTGTACCAGCCGTCGAAACACCGCAGGGCGTGGCCGTCGTCGCCCCACAGGTAGCCGTTGCTGACCATGCCGCTGCGGACGCAGATGTTGCCGTCACCGCCGTCCGGGAGTTCGGCCCCCCGGTCGTCCAGGATGCGAATATCGACGCCGGGAAAGGGTTTCCCGATCCCGGTGCCGCCCTGCTCCACGGCCTCGCCCGGGCGCAGGCCGGCGCCCGAAACGAAGCTGAGCTCGGAGGCGCCGTAGTACTCGAAGATGGTGGCGTTGGGTGCCCAGCGCCTCGCTGCTTCCAGCGTCCGGGCGTCCAGCTTGGAGCCGGCGCAGACGATGCTGCGGATGCCGGAGGCGTCGACCCCGCCGGCCAGGCCGCGCTCGCTAAGCAGCCGGAGCATGGTGGGGACCAGGACCAGCCGGGTGATGCCGTCGTGGCTGACGGCCGCGTGGGCGGCGCCGACGTCGAAGTGCTCAAGCGTGTGGAACTCCGCACCGGCGTAGAGGCATTCGGCGAGAGCGTAGAGGTTCAGGCTCGCCGCGAGCGGGCCGGGGGCCAGGGTCTTGTCGTCCCGGGTCAGGCCGAAGAATTCAATGGACGCGTCGAACGATTCCTGCCAGGACCGCCGGGAGCGGGTAAACGCCTTAGGCACCGAGGTGGTCCCGGAGGTCAGACCAATCAGGAACGAGGTGACCGGCGACCCGTCAACCAGCTCGGCTCCCAGTCCAGCGCCGGACTCATCCCCCGGAACCGGTGTCCGCGCGATGCGGGCGGTAATCGCGTCCTGCAGCTGCTGCGGCCAGGCCGGGTCCAGCACGGCGCACTGGCGCTGACCGGCGACGGCAGCGGCGAACGCGACGGCGAAGCGGGTTGAGTTGAGTTCCGACAAGACGGTGATGGCCGGCGCCGCGGGGACCCGCGCCGCGGCCTGGTCCCGCAGACCGGACCAGCTGAGGTGCGTCCCGGCCACGACGACGGCAGTTTCGTCGGGACGGTCATCGGCCCAGCGCTGGAGTCTGTCGAGAAAAGGCATCGCACCAACTTTACCGTTGCCGGCCGCCGCCGCCCCTTTGTGCGGGATATTGTGACTCCATGAGCTTCAATGACAACGCCCCGCTGGATCCCTCACAGGTCCAGGATCGACGAGGGATGGGCCGCGGCCCCATGATCGGCGGCGGGATCGGCGGTGGCATCATCCTGCTGCTGGCCGCACTGTTCGGCATCAACCCCCAGCTTCTCGAGGGACTGGCCGGCACCACCCAGGACCCCCAGTCGCAGAGTCAGGGCTCTGCGCCCGCCTGCCAGACCGGGGCCGACGCCGACGCCCGCCTCGACTGCAGGATCACGGGCACCGTCAACAGCTTGAACGCCTTCTGGCCGGCCTATCTGGCCCAGTACAACACCAAATACCCGCGTCCCAAGGCCGTGATCTTCACCGGCGGGACCAACACCGGCTGCGGCGCCGCGACCACCGAGGTAGGACCGTTCTACTGCCCCGTCGACACCACGGCGTACTTCGATCCCGGCTTCTTCCAGGAACTCGTGGACCGGTTCGGCTCCTCCGGCGGGCCGCTGGCACAGGAATATGTGGTTGCCCACGAGTTCGGGCACCACGTCCAGAACCTGCTCGGCAACCTCGACCGCGCGCAACAGGATCCGCAGGGTCCCGCTTCCGGGGGTGTCCGGGTGGAGCTCCAGGCCGACTGCTACGCAGGGCTGTGGGCACACTATGCAACTACTCAGCCGGACCCCAAGACCGGCCAGCCGTATCTCGAACCGCTCACGGACAAGGATCTCCAGGATGCCTTGTCGGCCGCCTCGGCCGTGGGTGACGACCGCATCCAGAAAGCCGCCACAGGCCGCGTCTCACCCGAAGCGTGGACCCACGGGTCCAGTGCACAGCGGCAGAAGTGGTTCTACCAGGGCTACACGACCGGGGACATCAACAAGTGCGACACCTTTGCGGTGGCAACACCCTGAGCCCTAAGGCTGGACCTCACCGGCCCGGAGCTCACTGGCCCCGCGTTCGCCGGGCCGGGATCTCAACGTAGCTCAGGAATCCAGCGTGGCCCACGTGCCGGTGCTTCGGATGCCATACCGGCCGGTAAAGATGCCCGAAAGGGTCGGTCACCCGGACCGTGTCCAGCTGCTCGTTCCCGGCCAGGAGGCGGTCGACGTCGGCCAGTTCGTTGCGCCGCGTCGACAGCCCGTCGATTTCCAGGCCCCAGAGCCCCAGCTCAGCGTCCGTCCCGCGTTCCAGCTGCAGCGTCTCAAACAGTCCGGCCACGAGCTCGGTCAGCCCGACGGCGTCCGCTCGCTGCAGCCGGTGCTTTTCGGGGTGCACCTCGCGGGCGTCGGCCAGCGCCTGCCGCAGCCAGTGGAATTCCACGGGTCCCAGGGGCGGCCCCAACTTCAGGTGGCGGTTCTGGTCCAGCTCGAGCCGGTAGGAGGTGGCGTTGCGGTCGATGATGCACGGGGCCTCGCCGACATACTCGAGGTCCGCCAGCAGGTCTTCCCTGGAACGGTAGTAGTCGAACTCGCCGCTGTCCTCGACGACGACAAAGTCCCCGGCGGCGCCGGACGGCCCCGGCACCGCGCCGGTCGCGCCGCCCGTTTCCGGCCACGGTGCTGGTGTCGCATCCATTCCGGTTCGCCTCCTGTTGACACTATGCCCGGTCCGCGGCCAGGGTGCGGCGGCGGACTCGTTGCCTTCATCAGATCACCGACCGGGCCGAAAGGGAACGCGCAGGCTTAAATGACGCCGGCCCCGCCTCACTGAGGCGGGGCC